>JAYTTD010000040.1:0-30202 GCA_043745235.1 Nitrospira sp.
TGACTAGTGCGTGATCCTTCGTGGCGCCTGTCACGGTGATCTTTCGGTCCCCCTTGCTCAAGCCCTTCAGCGTCCCAGAAAAACCCTTCTGATACTGACCGTCCACGTACACATGCACATGCGTGGCTTGGGAGCCCTTGGTCAGCTCGTACTTCAGTTCAAAGGTATCGTCGACCTCGTCCCCGTCCTTGGGAGACGTAATCACCACCTTCGACCCATCCTCTATTGGTGCAGCCGCCGGCTTATCCTCTGCAAAAACTGCTGCTCCGCCGAGACAGCCCACCAATACGATCCCTAACCCCATGAACCCGATACGTCCCATCATCTGCATCACGACCTCCTTGTTTGAACCAGCTGAATGAACACCGCAGCCTACCATCCTCTGCGGAATATTCTCTCGTCTGATAACCAGTTGTTCTCCGGCGGGGAATATTGGAACATTCTACTTTTCAAGATTGACCTAATCAACCCGCACCGACACGCGTCGAACGATCCTCTTCCTTCGAATGATCCTTCCAAGCTTGCTCGTCTTCTCTCAGGGATGGGGGCTGATGGATCTTCCACTGCGCGCGTCCAACGAGGGCCTTCTGAGGCCGCGCGTTGCGCGAGCACAGAAGATCATCAGGCTCCATCCCATCCCTTTCATCGTGCGCGTTCTGCGAACAAGAAGGATGGTGACGCAGCTGTTGACGGTGTGAGCGCGGCGCACGTACTATCCCCGCGATGACCGGATCGAAGAGCCAGCAGTACTCGATCATGGCCGGGCTCATCTTGGGAGCGGTCGCCGGGATCGGGGCCAAGGCCTGGGCCGGTAGTTCAGCCAGCGCACAGCAACTTGTCGACTTCTTCTCCACCTACATCGCGCACCCCATCGGGCAGGTCTTCCTCCGGATCTTGTTCTTCGTCGTGGTGCCCCTGGTCTTTGCATCGCTGGCCGCAGGCGTCGCGCGACTGGGGGACTTGAGCCAGTTGGGTAGGATCGGCGGACGCACGCTGGCCTTCTTCGTGCTCACGTCAATCTGTGCAGCCTGCATTGGGCTTGCCGGCATGAACCTTGTCGAACCAGGCGTGGGCTTTGACGCGCAGACGCGCGACCGGCTCATGGCCGATTTCGCCACGGACGCGGCCAGTGTGAAGGCCGCATCCGATGCCCAACGCGTATCCACACCGGTTGGGCGCGTGAACCAGATCCTGGACATGTTTATTCCACGCAACATTTTGGGATCGATCGTCAAGATGGAGATGATCCCGTTGATCGTCTTCGCGCTGTTGTTCGGCGCGGCATTGACCCTGCTGCCGCGCGATCGGCGCGACGCCATGACATTGTGGCTCGACACCGTCGCCGATGTCATGGTCACCATCGTCGGGTTCGCCATGATGCTCGCCCCCTACGCGGTATTCTGCCTGGTGTTCATCGTGACCTCGCGCTTTGGCTGGGAACTGCTCGCCAAGCTGGCCGCGTATGTGGGTGTCGTGTTGGTCGGCTATCTGATCCAGGTCGGAGGCCTGTATCCGATCCTCCTGCGCTGGTTGGCCGGCCGCAGCCCGATCGAGTTCTTTCGCAAGGCCATGCCCATCATGGTGACAGCCTTTTCCACCTCATCGAGCAGCGCCACGTTGCCGACATCGATGCGCCTCACGCACTCGGAGCTGGGAGTACGCGAATCCGTGTGTGGGTTCGTGTTGCCGTTGGGCGCAACCATGAATATGAATGGCACGGCGTTGTTCGAAGGGGCTGTGGTGCTGTTCATCGCACAGATTTTCGGCGTGAACTTGAGCCTGGGCGAACAAGCGCTGGTCGTCGCTCTGTGCGTGCTGACTTCGATCGGAGCCGCAGGCGTGCCCGGTGGTTCACTGCCCCTGTTGATGATCGTGATGGCGCAAGTCGGCGTGCCTTCTGATGGCCTGGCACTGGTCCTGGGGGTCGATCGCCTGCTCGACATGGGTCGCACCGCAGTGAACGTCATGGGCGACGTCGTGTGCGCAGCCTTCATCGAGAATTCCGAGCGCAAAATCGAAACGCGCGTGACTTGAGACGGTCATGCGCTAGGGAAAACGGTCAGGCAGTCCTTCACTGCATACTGCGGCGCACCAGGGCTGCTTTCACTAAAGGCCTGGTGGCGTTGAAGCTGGCTGATCGTAGCGCTATTCCACTTCTACAGTGATGGTATGCATGGCCGGGGCAAGATTGTGGTTCTTCGTGGCAGCTTTCACGGTAATCTGGTGCGTTCCCTTGCTCAGGCCCTTCAGCGCCCCGGAAAAACCCTTCTGATACTCATCGTCCACATACACATGGACATGTGTCACTTGAGATCCCTTGGTCAATTCGAACTTCACCTCGAAACTGTCGCTGACCTTGTCCCCATCCTTGGGAGACGTAATCGTGATTTTCGATCCATCTACTGCTGGCGGTCTATTTGATTGTTCCTCTGCGAAAACTGGGGCTCCGCTGAGACTGCACGCTAACGCGATCCCTAATCCCATGAATCCGATACGTCCGACCATATGCATCACGACCTCCTTGTTTGAACCAGCTGGATCGACACTACAGCGTACCATCATCTATAGGATATTCTCTCGTCTGACGACCAACCATTCTCCGATTGAGCATAATGAGACATTCTACTTTTCAAAATTGTCCCAATCAATCCGCACCGATGGCGCCCCTATGGTTCCACTGCAACCGTCAGCGAGGCCCTTCCAATTCTCTATACCCCACGTGAGGAGAGTGGTTGAGGCTGCCCTTCACTGCGAGCATCAAGCGACCACTGTTTCATCGTGGAGACTCTGCGAGCAAGAAGGGCACCTGACCACTCCCCGCTCCCCTACTTGCGGAAGTTCAAAGCTCGAATTGGAAGCGGCTTGTGAAACTCGGCGCACCAGGGCCTCTTTCAAAAGAGACCCTGGTGGCGTGAAGATAGCTGGTCGCAGCCCTATTGTACGTCGATGTTGACGGTGTGGGTGGCCATGACAGGGTCATGGTCCTTTGTGGCACCAGTCACGGTGACCTTGTGCGTCCCCTTGCTCAAACCCTTCAGCTCCCCAGAAAAACCCTTCTGATACTGATCATCCACATACGCATGCACATGCGTCGCTTGAGATCCCTTGGTCAACTCATACTTCAGCTCAAAACTGTCGTTGACCTTGTCCCCGTCCTTGGGAGACGTAATCATTACCTTTGACCCATCCTCTACTGGTGCTTTCGCTGGTTTATCTCCTGCAAACACCGGTGCTGCGCTGAGACAGCCCGCAAGCGCAATCCCTAATCCCATGAACCCGATACGTCCCATCACCTGCATCACTCAAACCTCCTTGTTTGAACCGACTGAATGGTCACTGCTGCCACCATCCCCTGCGGGATATCCTCTCGGCTGATAACCAGCCATTCTCCAATGGAGAATTTTGAGATATTTTACTTTTCAGAATTGTCCCAGTCAATCCGGACCGACGCGGATTGGACGAGCGATCTCCCTACTCCTTACCTGTATTCAGCGAATCTGCTGGTGTGGTCTCCATTACGCGCATCGAGCGACCCTGAACACAATTGATCCCTCCAAGCTTGCTCTCTTTCTCTCAGGGATGGGGGCTGATGGATCTTCTACTGCGCGCAACTTTCTCACCCGCCCAACCCTGAGCGCGCCAAGATGCGCTCTTGTCCCAGGCGAGGGCCTTCTGTTTCGTTCCCTGCATCATTACACCTTCTCACCCAAGGGAGTCTGCCGGACTGTCCTTCACTGCGCGCATCGGACGAGCACAGTTTTATCGTGCGCGTTCTGCGAGCAAGAAGGATAGCCTGGCAGACTCCCAATCCCACCCTTCGGAGGCCGCGCGTTGCGCGAGCACAGAAGATCATCAGGCTCCATCCCCTCCCTTTCATCGTGGGGGCTCTGCGAGCAAGAAGGGCACCTGGCCATTCCCCGCCCCTCCTATCGCTCCATAATATGGTACGGTAGAGGAACTCAGGAACCTACCATGACTATCCAGCCACAATTTCCAGAGGAGCAGAGCATTGAGGGCGCCTTCACCAGGCAACCGGATGCCTTTCAACGCTGGGTGACCGCGAATGGGAGTTCCGGCTACCCAGCGGCGAACGGCCGCTACCATCTCTATGTTTCCTGGGCCTGCCCTTGGGCACATCGAACGATTATTGTGCGGAAACTCAAGAAGCTCGAAGACGTGATCGGCATGACGGTCGTGGATCCGATCCGCGACGAACGGGGCTGGGCGTTCCGCGAGGGGCCGGGCCATTCGCTCGATCCTCTCAACGGATTTCAGTTCCTCAGCCAGGCCTACAAGGTCACCGATCCGACCTATCGTGGACGATTCACGGTCCCTGTGTTGTGGGACAGCGTCACGAAGCGCATCGTCACCAATTCCGACGACGACCTCATGCGCATGTTCAACGGCGAGTTCAATCGCTTCACCGAAAGCACGATCGACCTGTATCAGGACGGAATCAGGAAGGAGATTGACGATCTCAACACCTTCATCTACGAGAATGTGAACGACGGGGTCTATCGCGCAGGGTTCGCCACTTCGCAGCAGGCCTATGAACGAGCCGTGCGGCGCCTCTTCGACGCCCTTGATCAACTCGAGGCCAGGCTGGCGCGCCAACGCTATCTCTTCGGCTCACAATTTGTCGAGACCGATTGGCGCTTATTTGTCACCCTCGTGCGCTTCGACGCCGTCTACCACGGCCATTTCAAGTGCAACCTTCGGCGGATCATCGACTACCCGAACCTCTTCGGCTACCTCAAAGACCTCTACCAGACCGATGGCATCGCCGACACCGTCAACTTCGACCACATCAAGCGGCATTACTACATCACCCATGACGACATCAATCCAACCCGTATCGTCCCCCTTGGTCCCGATCAAGATCTCGCCGCTCCCCACGACCGCGCACGCTTACGATAACAAGCAGACTGGTCTGTCTGGTTCATCGGGTTCATCTGGTCTCTCTGACTCAACCAAATGCACAAGACAAACCAAACAGACCAGATAAACAAAATAGACCACCACGGAGAGGCCGCCACTCGACCCTCCCTTGCGTCATTCCTTGCGTCACCGCTTTGTTCGTGGTAGGGTCACATGTGATCGCGTAAGACCTTCCGTGCTCGAAGGCTGTAGTCCTTCAGCAAACACGAAGTCTGACGCGATCTTTTTTATCCGCACGCAGCCGTCCTGCATCTACCGAGCATTCCGCCTCAGGCGTACTCATCCATCGCTCGCAAGACCAGCCCGACAACATCGTGGGGATCGTTTCTCACATTTTCAAGAGGTGCATCGTTGTTTCATGATTCTTGTTCCACAGTTCGAACACTCCTCCGCGACGCCGCGGGAAGTCTCTATCACATCGTCGTCGTCGCCCTGAGCGCAGGTATTGCGCTCCTGCTGCCGACGGGCGCCGCACAGTTTTTATCATTCTGGTCGCGGGTCGAGCATGACAAGCTCTCGCTCATCGCCGTGGAAATGGCAGTGGCGATCCTCCTGATCGTCTGCCTCAACTATTTCCGTCGCAGCATTCGGGACCGAGCCCTCGCCGCCATGGCGACCGGCGCCGGCCTCGTCTCGTTCTTCCCTCGCCGCACGCGAGGGGCACAACGGAATATCACGCAGCTCAAAGAAGAGCAGGGCACAGGACGAACCATCTCGGTCATCGGGTCGAGCGGTCACAGCACCTTCGTGGATCAAGTGGGAAATCTGTCGTCGGTGCTCGACAAGTGCCTGGGAGCCAGAATTATGCTGGTGAATCCCTACAGCCAAGAAGCGAGCGCGCGCATCCAGGCGATCAACCATCCCGAGTTCACGCTGGACACATTTCGAGAGGAGATTCGTCACAGCATCCAGCTCCTCAAACGGTTGAAAGCCATGGGGAAGGCCGTGAAACTCAAGCTCTACTCGGATTCCCCGTTGATCAAATTGGTGATCCTCGGAGATTACCTCTGGCTCCAGCATTACCATGCCGACCTGGATGTCCAGACCATGCCGGAGTATGTCCTTCAGCACAACCGCAAGGACCACGGCCTCTATACTCTCTATGCCCACTACTTTGTGCAGCGCTGGGAGAGCGCCGAGATTCCGGAATATGATCTCGACACAGACGAGTTGGTGTATCGAAGTAGAACCGGCAACGAGATACGAAGAGAACGGTTTGAGATTAAGCCGGCGCCCGAAGAAGTTGGAACCCTGCTGGAGTCACTCGAACTCACCACCGAACCGGCGCAAGTCGGCTAAGCCGATCGGCCCAATCCTCGACCAGCAACGGTGTGCGGAGAATCCTCCCGAGCCCGCGCAGGATAGCGGAGCGAGACGGGGCAGGGTCCGAGGTTTTTGGAACATCGAATCTCGAACTTCGAATCGAGACTATCGTCGTTTACGAAATACGCTTTACAAGGGACGCTTGACAATCTTTGGCTCTCGCGGTCAAGAGAGCGGATAGAGCTTCATGGGTGTCTATCGGTTCGATAAATTCTGTGCGGTTCCATTCATTCTTCAATGCTTTGGTGGGTGAGATTGAGATGGGTCCGGTGGTGACGCGTCGATCTTCAACGTTCGTGTCGCCCATGCAATGGTTGTCCCCTGCATGAGGACGGACGTGAGGGTAATAAAGAACACCAGGTGGAAGATCGTGTCGGCCTGCTTGACCCCGGCCAATAAGGGAAACGTGGCCAGGATAATCGGCACGGACCCACGGAGTCCTGCCCAAGCCATCAGAGTCTGTTCTCGATACGGCATGGACGAAAAAGCCAGCGACAGGTGGACAGCCGCAGGGCGGGCAACCATGATCAGGAAAAGGGAAACCAGGAGGCCCACCCAGGCGACGGGCAAGAGCCTTGCCGGGAATACTTGTAGGCCCAGCATCAAAAACATGGTGACCTGCATGAGCCAAGCCAGCCCATCGTGAAAACGCAAGACATTCTGTTGATGGATAAATGGCTTTCGCTGCATACTGAGCCCAGCCAGGTACACGGCAAGAAAGCCACTCCCATGCAGGAACGTGGTCAGGCCGTAGGTCAGGAGCACCAGCGCCACCGACAGCACCAGATAAATGCCTTCCACCCGCAAGTCGAGCGCATTGAACGCGCGTCGCATGATCTCTCCCATCGCAATGCCCAGCACCGTCCCCACAACCATCTCCAGCACAAAGAATGCGACAAGCTCTCCGAAGGAGGTCGAGGGTTCCATCAACAGTCGAATCAGGGCGATCGTCAGCACGACCGCCATCGGATCGTTGCTGCCGGACTCCAATTCGAGCAATTGGGTCAATCGCTTGGGGAGATTGGCGTTCCGTGCCCTGAGCATCATGAAGATGGCCGCGGCATCCGTAGACGACACAATCGCGCCGAGCAAAAGGCCCTCCAGGAACGAGAACCCCTGGACCCAGGAGACAAACAACCCGACCAGCAACGCCGTGCCCAGAACCCCGATCGTCGAGAGAGATAGTCCCCTCCATAAGATGGGACGCACCCCCGCCCACTCCGTTTCCAATCCTCCTGCAAACAGAATCAAGACGAGCGCAGTGATACCCAGCGACTGCACCAGAGACGGATTGTCGAACTCGATGCCGCCGGGACCGTCGGACCCCGCCAACATGCCGATGGCGATGAACAAGACCAGCGCGGGGATGCCAAACCGAATCGAGAACTTGATCGTCAGAACGCTCAGGATGACGAGGCTGGAGAAAATGATGAAAATCCACTCAATGGAAATCGGCATCTTGCGATTGTTTTTCGAGGTGGTTCGACGCGATCCGACGCGGTCTATAGCACAGACGGACGGATCGCGCTAGCCACACACAGCGCAAAGGCGGCACTATTGAGTTCTTTCAATGGAGAGTGGATTACTACTAAGATGGATGGATGAGATGATAACCGACCCGATGAGGGCTCTGAGACGTCGCGTGTCACTCCTTTTATCAGAAAGCCTGTCCCCCCATGTCTATCCAGTGGTTTCCCGGTCATATGAATACGGCGCGCAAAGAAGCGGCCAAGACGATGGAGGTGATCGATGTCGTCGTCGAAGTACTGGATGCGCGCATACCGGAAGCCAGCTGCAACCCGCTCATCGAAGAGTTGCGCCTGGCTCGCCAACGGCCTAGCCTGAAAGTCCTCAACAAGGCCGATCTCGCCGATCCCGCCGTCACTCAGGCCTGGCTCGACCTGTATAACCGGCAACCGAGTGTCAGCGCGGTGGCCCTCTCTTGTAATCATGCAGGCGATGCCGCCAAGCTGCCTCAGCTCTGTCAGCCGCTCGCTCCCCATCGCAACAGCAGCGCGAAGCCACTGCGCATGCTGATCATGGGAGTTCCTAACGTCGGCAAATCGACCCTGATGAACATGCTCCTCAAACGCCGCATCGCTCGTGTGGGCGACGAACCAGCTGTGACCAAAGTCCAGCAACGCCACAAACTGAACGACCACATGGCCATCACCGACTCGCCAGGACTGTTGTGGGGAACCATCACAGACCCTCGCGTGGGACTCCTGCTCGCCACGGTCAATGCCGTGGGGCACAAGGTTGTGGATGATGAAGAGGTTGCCGAGTTTCTCGCCACCATCCTGCTTGCGCGTTATCCTGCTCGGCTCACAGCCCGCTACGGTTGTGCGGTGGAGGGGCTGACGAGTGCGGGTGTGATCGATGCCATTGCCAGAAAACGCGGCTGCCTGCTGACCAAGGGCGGCGGGCTGGACCGAAACAAAGCGGCAAGGATCCTCTTATCCGACTACCGCGACGGCACACTGGGCCGCACCAGCTTAGAGACACCGGATACGCGGCCAGAAAAGCCGCGCTGACATGGGCAGTTTCTCTGGTCAATAATGTTCGCTCCCTGAACAAGACAAACCAAATAAACCTCCGAAACCAAACAAACCAGAGAGCGGCGACTTCCTCACCATCAGGCTCTGACGAAATCGATATACCCTCGTTCAACGTCCGTGCTCAGGAGCTCCACTCGCACGCTGTCTCCGACATCGAGGCCACTCGCGCCCGTCACCATTCTTCCTTCGACCGGCGGCTCGATGAGCCGGACCCACGTACCGCTGTCCGACGCACCCGTCACGATCGCGTCGAAGCGCTGCCCAATCCGCGATTCGAGTAAGAGGGCGGCAGCGGACTTGCGGAGCCGCCGCTCGACTTTTTCCGCATCGTTTTCTTTCTCGGTACAGTGGCCGGCCAGATACTTTAGTTCATCCAGCTGGTACGGCGTTGGCGCGCCGGCCAACGCCGCTTTGATCAGCCGCTGGGTAATGAGATCGGGAAAGCGCCGGTTGGGAGCCGTGGAATGGGTGTACCCCTTCACCGCGAGCCCGAAATGTTCGGGAGCGCCATCCTTCGACTGATCGAGCACATATTCGCCTCTGCCAATGAGCTTCACGATCGCCAGGGACAGATCGGGAAATCTGAGGGGGTCAGCCTGCCGCCGCGTGACAAGGAACGTTTCGAGCGCACTCGAGTCCGGCTCCGAGGGTAAGTGCCCTCCCCAGCGTGCGGCCACCTCGATGATCCGCTGCCAACGTTCGGGTGAACGCAGGATGCGGCGGAAAGAGGGCACCCCCTTTCCATTCAGATAGGATGCCGTCGCCTGATTCGCTGCGATCATAAAATCTTCGATCAACTCCTTGGCGCGATTCTTCTGCTCGATCTTGAGACCGGTCAGCACCTCACCCTCAAACACGGCTCGTGGCTCGATCGTTTCAAGACTCAGCGCTCCCTGCTGGTGTCGTCGTGCTTTGAGCCGCTGCGCGACCTGGCTTTGGAGGCGGAGTTGCGCATCGAGGCCGGAGACGGCCTTGACCCGCTCCGGCTCGGGCATCGTGCCTGCGAGCCATCCGGCAACGCTATTATAGGCAAGCTTTGCGTGGTTGTGGACCAGGGCTCGAAAGAGGGTCGAGCTGAGGACTGCCCCATCCTCCGCAATCACCATCTCCACCACAATCGCGAGACGGTCTTGCCCTTCACCGAGAGAGGTCAGATCCGTCGACAACTTTTCCGGCAGCATGGGAAACATATCGCCGGACGTATAGACCGACGTCGTATTGTGCTTCGCATGAGCGTCCAGGGCTGATTCCTTTGTGACCAGCGCATCCACGTCAGCAATCGCGACCAGGATCTTCACAGACCGGTCGGGCTGCAGTTCAGCCACTGTGAGTTGGTCGAGGTCTCGGGAATCGTCGTTGTCGATCGATGCCCAGAGGAGACCCGTTAAGTCACGGATGTCCGAGTGCCGACCGTTGGCGACAATCTGTATGCGGGCAAGCTCGGCCATCGCTGCAGCAGAAAAGTCCGGCAACAAACCGCGTTCAACCATGGCGCGACGAGCGATACTCTTGAGATCTGAGCGATGATGTTTCATGTCCCCCTCAATCTGAAATGAGACCTGTGTCCAGCTTCCAGGGCTGACAGATCAGCCCTTCCCCTCTATACAAATCCTTGCTTGCATACTGCTCTCTTGGAATGACACCCATGTTAGTGACACTGTGCGCGTCAAGCAACCGTCATCCATCTACTTGATCCTTCCAAAGGCGATTATCCCGAACTTGACTTTAAGCCAATAAGGCGGTACAAGGTCGTACTTGGTGCAGTGCTAGTTCTCTTGTTTGTCAACGTCATTCCCTTGAGGGCAGACGGACATATCGCTAGTGCCAGCATAGGGGGATTCGTAGCAGAAAGTAGTCCAATGATGCTTACCGAAGATGTCGTCATAGTCGATCTTGCCGATGGAAAAGAGGGGGACAGCCTGATCAGTGGAACCATTCCGAGGATCAGCAATACGACTGAACAAGCTCCCGCCTGGCCCTATTACAGCCCTACTAGGCGTATTAGAGAGAGCACATTCGTTCGCAAAGTTAGCTGGCAACTTTGGCCTGGTACAGTGTCCCGTGACAGTGACGTGCAAGGCCGGAGAATGACCCGTGTTTTGAAATTGGATGTTGAATATCTTCTTGCCAATGATTGGAGATTCAAGGCATCCAATTTTATCGACAATACACAGTTCGGAATTTTTGACCGTCACCCAGGCACGCTCAGTGGTTTGGAGGGTGGTTTTCATCATATTCGTTTGATCATCCATGGATCTCCATTGCGTATAAGCAACACCAATACTGACGCCAGTAGCAATCAGCATACCGACTGTCGCCCCAGCAATGATCCAATCCGTTATATTTGGATGGTGCTTTTGCTGCCGCTTATGTTCGGATGTGTGTGGGCCGCTCTGTGGGGGCCTCTCATAGGGCCGTTCAGTTGGATGAGGAGATTGAATTGGTCGAATCGATTGTGTTTGGGTAGTCTCGGCCTTGGGCTCATTATTCCCTTTACCAATATCTGGCTTTGCGGCAGGTGGTCCCTTTGGTTCTAATTCATCCATTTTGCTTTTTTCTGCTGGGTCGAGCCTTTCCATGCTCGCCTCAGCATCCTGCTATAGCCGCGCCGAAGATGTCTTTGTTCAAGCGGTTGTTGTAGCGGAACTCGAATTCCGCCACGTAGAGGGGCAGATACTTCTTGCTGACTTTATGAAACGTCCCAACCACCCCACGCTTGAAGATCGACCAGAAGCCCTCGATGGTGTTGGTATGAATGGCCCCAATCACATACTGCCCCTTGGCGTGATTAATGACCTTGTGCGGATACTTCTTATGCAGTTGGCGGTATCCCATCCACTGATCGGTCACCAACAGGCTCACGTTATCCGCCACGGCTTCATTCACAAAGCTGGTCAAGGCTTCTGCTTTCACGTTGGCAATGACGCGAGCCACGACGTTGCCTTTTCGTTGAACTGCGCCGACCACAACAGACTTGCCCGATCCGGTGCCGCCCGTGCTTCCGTCACGGTCATTCCGATGTCGGTTCTTGGCTTTCCCTCCCACAAATGTTTCGTCCACTTCGACGATTCCACCGAGCTTCGCGGTATCTCCAGTGGACAGCGCCACGCGGATGCGATGGCACATATACCAAGCGGTCTTGTAGGACCCGAATCCCATATAGCGACAGATCTGCAAGGCACTCATGCCTTTCTTGCTGGTCAACATGAGATGCGCCACCTTGAACCAATCCAGCAACGGCTTGTTCGTGTTCTCGAAGATCGTGCCGCTGATATGCGAGAAGCGATACGACGACACGGGCGAGCATTGATAGCACTGCCAATGCCAGGGATTGTTCTTCAATTCGGTTGGATTGTCCGCACCACAGCGGGCGCACTTCACGCCCTCAGGCCAACGCTTACTGACGAGGTAGGCCGCACAGGCCCTCTCATTCGGAAAGGCTTTCTCAAATTGTGGGACCGTCATTTGGTGCAGAAGTTTTTTGGTTGCCATGGCGTGGTCTCCCGTGTTGACCGGAGTATCGCATGGCTAAACTAAAAAGTCAAGTAGGGGATAATCGCCCTTCCAAAGACCTGGCCCAGTTGGGCCGTGGAACGTCCATCCCCACGAAACGCTTACGTCTACGAGGTCTATGGTTCTGATTGCGTTCTCAGTTTGTACCAGCTATATGATAGGTCTCAATCTACAGTCGCCGCCGTAAGGAAAACCAAAAAGTGATTCTGATGCCAGCTTCAACGTATGCGTAACAACCTCGCCATGACATATCTTCGGTGGGCCATCGCCGTTCCAGCCGGTATCTTGGCTTGGTTCGGTGCAAACCATTCCATTGGAATGACATTCGGTTTCATCCACGGATTCGACGTACTCGATTCTTTTTGGGAAGCGCCGGATATGGATGGGATCCTGATTAAAGGCACCTACATCATTGTGATCACGAGAATCATTGCAGCGGCGTCCCTTGTCGCTGTGATTATCCACATGGTCCCGCGCTATCACAAACAGGTGATGGCCATCGTGACCTCTCTTGTCTCTGCCGCCGCGATAGCGCTCTTGGCTTTCATATGGTTCCAAGGATTCAGTGCTGATGTCGCCATCGGTCCTGAAGGCTGGTACAGATACACATTAGATGCGCTGAGCATTATCATCGGCGCAATATTCGGCGCGTGGATGGCATATGGAAGTCGGTTGAGAAAACGAGCTCCTGCTTCGTGACCACTTCGAGTAGAGCCAGTAAGCCGCCGCCTCTTTCAGTGCGTCGTCCCCTTGACCATTCGCTGCCCCATCTCACGAACCCCACCCAGCCGTCCTAGCAGGATACTGACAGAGTCTGCCAGCGTAGGAAGACCGTTGGTTTGTTTGGTTGGACTAGACTGACCAGATGAACAAAACAAACCAGATCAACCCATCCCGCTTGTCCGGTTTGTCCTATCGGCCCCCACCTACTTCTTTCTCGTGCGTCCATTCCCCGTCGTCGCCACCATAACGACCACCTGCGTTCGTGGAGAGAAGGTCTGCTCGATAGGTTGCTTGCCATCAGTTGTGAGGATGACCATACCGTTGTGACTCTCGATGCGCTGGAGAAAATGCGCCGTTTCTGCATTCGCGTAACGGTCATGGGCATCCTTGACTTCCGAGCGCTTGCCAAACAGCGCATCAGCTTCATCGAAAAACAGGATCGCGCCACTGGCTTCCGCCTTATCAAATACATCGTTCAGATTTTTCTCCGTCTCGCCAATGTATCGGCTCAGCACCGCCGACACATCCACCATGAACAAATCTACTTTTAATGTGTCGGCCAACATCTCAGCAGACTTCCTTCGGCGGAGCGCCGTGGACCCTGACAGGACCAGGACCGCGGCGGATGTCGCCTTGGTCTTCTTCGCCCGACGCCTCGGCATTGCCTTCTTCTGCGCCGCTGGCCGCGTTTGGTTTCGTCTGATCACCTTGTCTGCCATATCTTCTTTACGCTCCTCTCAATATGTTGAACCCTACCGGCTTGTTTTCTTGTTTATTTGGTTTGTCTTGTTTGTTTAGTTGGTTTGGTTCGAAGAACGAAAGAAACCAAACGAACCAGCTAACCAGAGAAACCAGATCAACCCGTCACACCAGCCTCGCTCGGCTACCCTGGTGAAGTGTTATTCTGTTGCGTCACCATTAATGCAGGCGGCAGCTTGCGGATCTTATCTTTTATTGATCACAATGGCCAGGGCTCACGGTGCAGGGATTCGGCTATGGGAACGGCCTCGCCTGATGATATCAGCAATGTTGATTGGACAGAAGATCGCAGCAGCCCAGGCTGCGCAACAGGACGCCTCCCTTCCTTTTCCCATCCGCCAGGCGTCGAATGACCCAAGCTCAGCGACCCGGCCCGCGGGAGGCTTGAATTGCAACCTGAACGCGATGGCCGGGTTCGATGCAGCGCATGGTTAGGCCACGTCTCTCGTGAAAAACTCATATCTCCCCCGGTGTCGGCTTACGAACATGCTCCAAAGACTTGCGGTCGCTAGCGCCAAACTCTCTGAAATTCTGGCGTGCATGTGTCAGACTCAACGAACCATTCGGGCCGCCACGCACCTCATCGACGTCGTGACTGTCCTGGCCATCGTCCTCCCAGAAACACACTGGACAAATTTCGTAGCCAGCCCGTCCGCACAAGGTGAGATAACCGCAGCAAGGGCAACGATACGTTGGCTGCTTCTCTGTGGGCTTGCTGACATTCTGAAAGGTCATAGTTTGCGAAGTGGCCTAACACCCGGCTTCACCTGCAAATGGCGCCCTCAACGACCGGCCGCCGACGAGGGGAGACGGCCGCTCCTCCGCGCCCTTTGTCTGGTGCAAGCCGTTGTTAGACGACGACACGAATCACCCGCAGATACGCTGACTCGCGTCCATGGAGCATCGCTTCTAGCCTTTCGACAATGTGTGGATGAGCCCACACCGCGAGCGTCTCGAGGCCCCGAAGCTCCTCAGTGGTTGCGGGAGTCTCGATGCCATTCGAGTACCTGCTCAGCGCCCCAGACAGCGCGTCACGCTTCGCATATGTCTGCGAAGACTGAAAGTCCACCGGAACCTCTGCCTTCCCCGCTTTCGACCACCCATATTGGTTTGGTGTGTCGCGGAACACCAGAACACGGAAGGCTCTCGGTAGTGCGAGAACTTGGGAGGGCGTCAGGTCGTCCCTCACCGAGGCCAGGAATACGCGCGCTGTGCCGTCAGCAAGCCATTGACAGTACCCATATTGCCCCGGATCAGTAAGGGGGAAACGGAAAATATCGCCCGGTCGCTTCACTATTCGCTTCATCGTTCGTCTAACAATGTTTAGGCCGATCCGCATAAGAGCGGATTTGCCGATTTCTGTCCGTATAACACACCGTCGAATGTTCCGAACATAATGCCTTCGTCGCTGCCGTTTCAACGAGAGACGACTGTGGAATCATGTATCATGGGTTCTTATGCAGATCGGCATAACAGGCTTTCTTCAATGGGTTCACATCCCTGCCAGCAGACATTGCCGTGTGATAAAGACTCCCGATACATTTCATTGCCGACGTCGTTCAGTGCGCCGTCCCCTTGGCCACCTGCCATCTAATCTCCTCTTGAGCGCCGGGTTAGACCCCAATGAGTGTGGCGAAACCGCGCTTGGCCGTTGGGATAGCTGCAAGCAGATGAGGGACCAGCAGTTGAAGATCGGCAAGTCGATTCGAACTGCCAGAGAGCACGATGACGGCGATATCGAATGTCGGAAGATTCTGCTGGAAGGAGAGATTGCGATCGACAGTGACGAAAACTTCGAACTCTTTCGCAGCCAACACAAGAAGTTCGCCATTCTTCACCGTCGCCCATCCCATCTGGCGAGCGGTCTTAACTTCGTGACCTACAAGTTCGCGCAAGAGGCGCCAGTCAACACACTCGTCGAGCAAGACCTTCACGCGACGGCCGCGACAAGCCGATCTTTCGCCTGTTCAAGGAACTCGACCACTTGCTCTCGACTGACGGATGGGAAGCCCTCCAGAAAGTCGTCGATCGACTCGCCCGCTTCCAAGTAATCGAGCAGCGTTTGGACGGGCACTCGAGTGCCGGTGAACACAGGCGTTCCGCCCATCACATCTGAATTGCGGGAAATCACTGGCCTTTCCATTTGTTCAGATTACTCCTTTGTCTGTTATCTACGCAACTAGGGGTTAACACTGTTTAGGCCGACCCGCATAAGAGCGGCTTTGCCGATTTCTGTCCGTATAACACACCATCAAATGTTCCGAGCATAATACCATTGTCGTTGCCGTTTCAATGAGATGCGACTATGGAATCATTCATCATTGGTTCTTATGCGAATCGGCATAAGAGGCCCTGATAAGACAAGCAAAGAGCATGGGGGTGGCCAGTTGCCGGTCATGAGCGAAGTCGAAGGGTTGGCCCGTGACCAGGTGGCGACCGATACATAGATCGGACTCCTGCTCCAGGCGGCTAGGGTGTCCAGGGCGTTTGCTGCGAGCCGTGGATCACGGCGATGATGTCCACTTGGTCGGGCGTGATGTGGTACATGATTCGGTAAGGACCTTCCGTCACTTCCCGTATCTGTGGGAGATCGGCTTCGGGGACGATGCGACCGGATTCGGGGAATTGGGCGATTTGCTGGGAGCGCCTGGTGAGGCGGTCAACGACTCGCAATGCGTACTCGGGCGAGCTTTGTCCGATATAGGCGTGAATGTGCCGCAGATGGTCGATGGCCGTGGCGGTCCAATGAACCCTCACATCGGCAATCCGAATGACGCGCGCACTTGTTCGACCGCGGTCGTTCGCCCGGCTTGGCTATCGGCCAACCCGGCTTCAATCGCCTGCCGGACGTAGATTTCATGCACGAGGTCGTCCCATGTCGAATTGTCTGGGAGCTTCTCAACCAGCCGTCGGGCGTCTTCTTTAATGCTTGGAGTGGCCATGTCTCTCCCTCCTGTCCTCCTGTATCCGCACAAAATATACGATAGGTGGGTGCAGGAATCAATGTCGGGAGGGGCGCGTGACATAGGGCCTTGGCAAGTCGCAGCTAGGAACCATGAGGGAGCCCCAATGAAGTCAGGCTTTCCCTTGAGGCACGGCTCCCGTTTAGTATGCGCAAATGTTAGTGGCGCCTCGCCATCACGTTGAACCTCGGATTTATACAACGCCGACGCCCAACGAAAATAAATCAGCCTATCCCTTTATCACTGCTTCAAAGGACCAAAGACTACGGAGTTTTCGCGCATCGAAAACCGTTAAAGTGGCTTTGGTGGTGCCCCGGTGGGCTGTAGTTCCGGTTTGCGGAATGGAGAGACTCCGGCCTGCTGTGCCACGAACCGCCCCGCAGCACTTTGTAGTCACCTCGTTTCGGCCCCATCGGATTCTCCGACGGACTGTTCTTGTAATAGACCTTGTCATACCAATCGCTGGTCCATTCCCACACATTGCCGGCCATATCATAGGCACCATAGGGACTCTTGCCCTCTTCCAACGTCCCCACAGGCACCAACGACGCATGCTTGTCCCACTTCTTTTTCCCATAGTTCGCACGGAGCGGAGTGGGGAAATCATTGCCCCATGGATACATCCGGCCATCCGTTCCCCGTGCCGCTTTCTCCCATTCCGCTTCGGTCGGCAGCCGCTTCTCGGCCCAGTGGCAATATGTGTTCGCATCCGTCCAATCCATCATTACGACTGGGTGCTTCTGATGGGGCAGCTGATTCATGATTTTCCATTCCGGTGGCGCTCCGTGGTGCGTGGAATCTAGAAACTTCGCGTACTGCTCCACGGTGACTTGGTATTTGTCGATGTAATAGGCATTGAGGGAGACCTGATGCACCGGCTTTTCCTCCACAGCCTCGTTGCCCCCCATCGTAAATTCCCCCGCCGGCACCAGCACCATTGGTGCCCCATCTTTGCCCGTGATCTCCTGTTGCTGTGCCTGCCCGTTCCCCGGCAGAGCCACGAGACCGACTAACACCATGACAATCGCCCCATACTGCTTCCTGTGCCTGGTCATGCCCGCTCCTCCTTACATGATCGTACCAACGTAGGTGACTGTGCCCGACATGAATGTATACATCAAACGTTTGACATAGTGATATAGCCGAGCTTGGTGATTGATCGAAACGGTACGCGCTATTTCTCTCTGCGCTCCCTACACATCTGCGGAGGAATGTACGGGGTCAGACCCCTTAAACTCTTCTTGGTCTATTTGGTTGCTTGAACTAGGCTAACCAGATGAACCAGATCAACCCATCCCGCTTGCCCGGTTTGTCCTATCGGACCCACCTACTTCTTCCTCGTGCGTCCATTCCCCGTTGTCGCCACCATGACGACCACCTGCGTTCGTGGAGGGAAGGCTTGCTCGATGGGTTGTTTTCCATTGGTCGTGAGGATGACCATACCGTTGTGATTCTCGATGCGCTGGAGAAAGTGCGCCGTCTCTGCATTCGCGTATCGATCATTCGCATCGTTGACCTGACTCCGTGCTCCAAATAGCGCATCGACTTCGTCGAAAAAGAGAATCGCGCCACTGGCTTCCGCTTTGTCAAATACGTCGTTCAGATTTTTCTCCGTCTCGCCGATGTATCGACTCACCACCGCCGACACATCCACCTTAAACAAATCTACTTTCAACTTGTGATTCCCCGTAGCTTGCTACGGGGAATCACAAGTTGATCACAATGGCCAGAGGTTCACCATGCAGGACTTCAGCTATTGATAGGACCCCGTCTGATGACACCAGCAGGGCTGATTAAACAGGAACTCGCGGCAGCCCAAGCCTCTCAGCAAGACGCCCCCCCTCTTCCTATCCGCCAGGCAGCCGAACGCCACGGTTCAACGGCGGCGCGAAGCACCGGTCCGTTGCAAGTTGCAACTGGCTGTTAGGCATTGAATGCGTTCCCTTTGCCGAGGTTGCACTGCGCGCACTTGCATTGAAGGTTGTCATCAGTTGTCTCACCGCCGTTTGACCAAGGAATGATGTGGTCCACATGCAACTCGACTCCTGGATTTTTAACTGGGCTCGCACCACATGATTTGCAGCTGAAGCCATTCCGGAGCAGGATGCGAAACCTCTGGCGATCGGAAATCTCCCGGCGAGTACGTCGCTTGGCACGGTCTGTTCGAGCCTCTGGGCCAGATGAATTCTCGTGGAGTGTGATCTTCGGCTCAGGATCGTCCGAAAAGTCTGCGTTCACCCATGCAACGAAGTCGCGAAGGGCACCCGACCAAGAGCCAAAGCGTTTCTCATAAGTACCTGCTGAATATTTTGAGTCGGGAGGCTTTATCTCACCATATCTTGGTTGGCGACCAAGAATCATCCAGAGCGATCTCATGTTCTCGAACAGCTCTTCGTTGGTGATGCCGATCTTCGACCTGCTAGGCTTGAGGCCGGCCAATTCGAGGGCCTTGACCCAAGATCCAAACCTCCGCTGAATTGTGCTTGGATGACCTTTCCCGATATCCCCGTATTCAGCAATAGTGAGTGTGTCTCGGCCAAGCTGTTTTGCACATCGACGTAGATCTTCTAGCAGCGTCTCGTCGGGCTCACCCCTGAGGCTCTCTTCCAGCTCGAATCTCATACTTTCTCTGCACGCCTAACAATATTTGGGCCGATCCGTATAAGAGCGGATTTGCCGATTTCTGTCCGTATAACACACCGCTGAATGTTCCGAGCATATCGCCATTGTCGTTGTCTCTTCAATGAGATACGACTGTGGGATCATTGATCACGGGTTCTAATGCGGATTGGCATAACGGCTTCCTTGAATGGGTTCATAATCTCTCAGGGATGGGGGCTGAATGATGTTCCACTGCGCGCAGCTTTCTCACCCGCCCACCCACTGGCACGCCGAGACGTGCCAGTAGCCCAAGCGAGGGCCTTCTGAGGCCGCGCGTTGCGCGAGCACAGAAGATCATCAGGCTCCATCCCCCCCTTTCGCCGTGCGCGCTCTGCGAGCAAGAAGGCCGCCTGGCCACCCGCATTCGCTCCAAACTTTCTTGATTTCTCCCCACAGGTTGGTGGCCTGGTCGATCCTCGATTGCGTGCGTCGAACGAGCACATTCTTATCGTGCGCGTTCCGCGAGCAGGAGGACGACCAGGCTACCAACCAAGCCCCCACCGATGCCCATTCTTTTCCAGCAGCGCATCCGCTTCGCGTGGTCCCCAGGTGCCGGCGGTGTAAAAGTGGAGAGATCTCTCGCCGGTCAACAGCGGAGCATAAAGGCGCCAAGCCGTTTCGGTAAAATTCGCGCTGACGAAAAGGGTCTGATCCCCGACCATCACGTCGCGGAGCAGCGTCTCATAAGCTTCGGGGAGCGGGCCAAAGGCCTTTCCATAGTCGAACTGCAGCGCATGGTCGCTCAGTCTGAACGGCCTCCCAGGATTCTTCACGGAGAAACAGAGCGAGAACCCCTCGTTGGGCTGGAGCATGATCAGCAGCTGATTGGGCGGAACGCTGCCGGGCTCAAGGGACCGAAACACTTGGGTGGGCGCCTCGCGAAAGGTCACTGCGATCTGGGTCACTTTGCGCGGGAAGCGTTTGCCCGTCCTGAGATAGAACGGAACGCCCTTCCATCGCCAGTTGTGAATCTCTGCTTTCAGGGCGACATAGGTGTCTGTGGTCGAATCACTCGGGACCCCACGTTCCTCGCGATAGCCCGGAATCTTTTGACCGGCGATCTCCCAGGAGGTGTATTGTCCGAAGACAACATCCTGATGAGCGATCGGGGCAATGGAATGGAGGACTTTGAGCCGTTCATCCTGGATCGACGCGGCATCGAAGGACACCGGCACTTCCATCGCCACGACCGTCATGAGCTGGGTCAGATGGTTCTGAAGCATGTCGCGGAACGCTCCGGCCTGGTCGTAGTAGTCCCCGCGATGTTCCATGCCGAGATCTTCGGCCACGGTAATCTGCACGTGCTCGATGATGTTGCGATTCCAGAGCGACTCAAAAATCGGATTCGCGAAGCGAAACGCCAGGAGATTCTGCACCGTCTCTTTGCCGAGGTAATGATCGATACGGTAGATTTGGGATTCCTCGATATATTGATGCAGGGTTGTATTCAGGCGCCTGGCTGAATGAAAGTCGTGGCCAAAGGGTTTTTCGAATACGACGCGGACCCACCCGTGACTCTTGAGCAATCCCACCTGATCCAGCTTCTCCATGGCGATGGGCACGACGTCCGGTGGCAACGCCAAATAGAACACTCGGTTCTCCGGCATAGTGTGCGTACTCTCCAACCGTCGGATGTACGTGGCCAACGCCCCATAGTCCTGCACTCCCCCTTCATGCAGGGTCTGGTAGTGCAGACACTCGTCGCACCAAACGCGCAACTCTGGTTCATCACCCAAGCCCACTTGCTTCAGACCATCGAGGGCCAAGAGCCGGAACTCTTCCACGCTTATTTCGGACAGAGCGGCGCCGACGATCAGCGTGTTACGAGTTTCCAGGGTTCCCTGATCCCGTAAATGATACAGCGCAGGCAGAAGCTTCCGACGCGTCAGATCGCCGGTCGCACCGATGATGACAAAGACGTGGGGCTCAACCTGATGTTCCGACATGCGCAAGGTCCTCCGCGTGAATAGTCAACAGCCCTTAGCAGGATGTTGAAACAATCCACCAGCATCTAAAGACTGTTATTGGTCTGTCTGGTTTATTTGGTTGGTTTGGTTCGACGCACAAAAGAAACCAGACGAACCGGATAACCAGCGTGACCAGATCAACCCGTCCCGCCAGTCGCGCTCCGCTATTCTGCATACGCGCGACGACCGGACGATTCGCGCCGTTCCGTCCCGATGATCAATTGCCGGCGGCAACGCTCGCTGAAGGGCCTGGAACGGCAGCTCGCCCTTCCATCCACTGATAGAGTACTGGCAGAACGATAAGCGTCAGAAACGTCGAGCTGACGAGTCCGCCGATCACCACGACGGCCAGAGGCCGTTGAACTTCTGATCCGATCCCCTGGGAAAGAGCGAGCGGCACCAATCCCAGTAACGCCACCAGCGCCGTCATCAAAACGGGCCGGAGCCGCATCACGCAGCCGGACATGACCGCCTGATGAACGTCCATCCCCTCCTGCTGACGAAGCGTATTCATATAGGACACCAATACGATACCGTTCAACACGGCCACGCCAAAGAGATTGATGAATCCGATCGAGGCCGGAACGCTCAGGTATTCTCCCGTCACCCATAACGCGACAATGCCGCCGATGAGCGCAAACGGGAGATTGAGAATGATCAGCGCGGCCTGCTTGATCGAGGAGAACGACGAGACAAGGAGCAAGAAAATCACGACAATAGTGAGCGGAACAATGATCCAGATGAGGGCCATCGCCCGCTGCATATTCTCGAACGATCCGCCCCAAACAACCGTATAGCCGTCAGGGAGATGGATCTCCCGGGCCATCCGTTCCTGCGCCTCAGCCACAATACCCCCGATGTCCCGTCCGTGTGTATTGAAGCTGACGGGTATATACCGCTGGAGGCGATCGCGGTTGATACGCCCCGGTCCCTCGTGCATCCGGATGGTGCCGAGATCGCTGAGCGGAATGTACGCCCCGCTACCAGCCGTCAATCGAATGTTCCCGATGGTCTCGATGCTATCCCGATACTGCTGCGGAAACCGCACGACCAAATTGAACCGTCGATGCTCTTCGTACACCCGGGTCGCGACTTCTCCTCCGATTGCGGTGGCAATGACCTCGCGCACATCCGACACGTTGATGCCGTGCCGCGCGATCTTGCTCCGGTCGATATCGATCGTGATATACGGCTGGCCGAAGAGTTTCTCGACTTTTAGATCTTTGACGCCTCGAATCGTGCCGAGGATACCGGCAATCTCATCCCCCGTGCGACGCAGCGCATCCAAATCGGGCCCGAACAGTTTGACGGTGACCTCTGCGCGCACCCCCGAAATCAATTCGTCCACCCGTTGCTGGATCGGCTGGCTGATCAGAAAGTTGGCGCCGGGCACCCGTGCCAACCGCTCGCGGACTCGCTCTTTCAACTCCTCCATGGTGGAGGCCGTCGTCCACATGTCAATCGGCTGCAAGACCGCGACGGAATCGCTTTCGTTCGGCTCTTGCGGGTCGTTCGCCAACTCCGTGCGTCCGATCTTGGACACGACCATCTGCACTTCGGGAAACTCCAGCACCGCCTTCTGCACCTCGCGCTCGATTGTGATCGATTGGTCCAACGAAATGCTCGGCAAGCGGATGGTGAGGGGGGACATCGTGCCTTCATTCAAAATAGGAACAAACTCCGTCCCCAAAAATGGAAAAAGCGCAATACTTCCTGCCAGCATGAGTCCGGTCGCTGTCAGTACCACGCTCCGATGTCCCAACGCCCAGTTCAGCATCGGCAAATAGGCGCGCTTGGCCCATCGGAGCACCAAAGGGTCGGAGCCGTGCCCTGCCCGCAGAGTCAGTACACACAAGACCGGCGACAGCGTAATCGACAGAATGAGCGATACCATCAGGGCGATCATGATGGTATAGGCCATCGGCTTGAACATTTTGCCTTCCATCCCTTGAAAAGAAAGGATGGGCATAAAGACGATGATGATGATGATGATGCCGAACACCACAGGGCGGGCGACCTCCCGAGCGGCATTGAGGACTAGGGCCTGTCGAGGCAGGCCTTGGTAGCGGGGATCCGACAGATGCCGGTGGATATTTTCCACCACTACCACAGAGGCATCGACCATCATGCCGATGGCGATGGCCAGACCGCCCAAGGACATCAGATTGGCCGTGAGATTGAATCGATCCATCACAAAGAATGTCACGAGCGGCGTCACGGTGAGCGTCGCCGCCACGATCAGGGCGCTCCTGGTATCGCCCAGAAACACGAACAGAATGACCACCACGAGGAGAATGCCCTCGCCCAATGCCTTATAGACGGTCGCCAATGCGGCGGAAATCAATTCGATACGATCGTAAAAGTGGACGAGCCGCCATCCTGCCGGCAGCAGCCCCTTGGCCTGTATCTCGGCGATCTTGACCTTGATGCCTTCCACGACGTCACGGGCGTTTGCGTCGCGCAACATGAGCACGATCCCAGCCACCACCTCACGCTCACCGTTCAGGACGACCGCGCCATGGCGAATGGCATGGCCGATCTGCACCTGGGCGACGTCATGGATGTGCACGGGAGTGCCGCCCACTTCCTTGACGACAATGTCCTCGATGTCGCTCAGTTTCCTGATCATCCCCACACCCCGGACAATGAACTTTTCGGCGTGTTTCTCCAGCACGTCGCCTGCGGCATTCGCGTTGTTGTTCGCCACGGAGGCAAACACCTCCTCCAGCGAGAGCGCATATTTGCGCAACAGTTCCGGCTCGACAAGCACCTGGTACTGCTTGACATACCCGCCCATTGAGTTGACGTCGATGACGCCGGGGACGCCTTTGAGCAACGGCCGGACGACCCAATCCTGCACCGTTCGCTGTTCGATCAATTCGCGTTCCACCGCGGCAGCGTCCAGACTGGCAGGCGGAGGGCCCTCCAGATAGTACTGGTATACCTCTCCCAGTCCGGTGCTGTTCGGCGTCATCATCGGTTCAGACCCGGGCGGCAAGTTCTCCTGCACTTCGATCAATCGTTCAAGCACGAGCTGGCGGGCGAGGTTGATGTTCATCCGATCGTCGAACACCACGGTAATCAACGACAATCCAACTTTGGTCAGCGAGCGTAACTCCGTCAGATGCGGAACGCCGGTGACTTGTTGCTCGATGGGAAAAGTCACCAGCCGCTCGACCTCTTCGGGGGATAAGCCTGGTGCTTTCGTGACGATTTGCACGAGCACACTCGTCACATCGGGAAACGCGTCGATCGGAATCGTACGGAAGGAATAGAATCCCAGAAGGGTCAGAAGGCCGGCGAACATGAGGATCAGAAAGGGGCGACGCAGGGAAAACTCAATGAGTGTATCGACCATTGTTCAATCTTTAGGCTTCAACAGTTCAGATTTCAAGATGAAAGCGCCTTCCTTGACGACCGCTTCCCCTTCCCGCAGCCCTTCGAGGACCTCGGCGACGGTCCCGTTCTTGTCGCCCAATTTGATTGTCCGCGCTTCAAACACGCCTGGTTCCTGTTGCACAAACACGAAACTGCGACTCTGATCGTTTTGAACGGCCGCTTCGGGAACGACCAGAACATCCAGCGCAGGCTCGGACGAGACGCGGATCGTGGCGAACATTTCCGGCTTCAGACGACCGGTGGGATTCGGCAAGATGAGGCGCACCTGCATCGTCCGCGTCGCGGTGTCTAGGACGTCGCCGACATAGGACACGGTCCCCTGGAACACTTCGTCAGGATACGCAGGCACATGGACCTCGACCGGCTGATTCGGATCGATGGTCGCGCGGTGCATATAGGAGATATCTTTTTCCGATACATTACCCACCACCCACACCGTCGAGAGATCGGCAACCACAAACAGTTTGTGGGTGGGTTCAACCAGCTCGCCTTTGGTGAGATCCCGCGCGATCACTCGGCCGGCAAAGGGCGCCACGATGGAAATCTGCGAGCGGATCGTTTGGGTCCGCTCCAGGGTTTTAATCTCCTTGTCGCCCATGCCGAGTAACCGGAGTCCTTCGAGCGCCTCCTGAGTCTCGGCACGGATACTGATCATCTCTCCTTCGCGGCGCTGTGCCTCCGCCTGGCCGATGACTTTTTCTTTGTACAGAAACTGCGCCCGCTGATAGGCCTGTTCCGCCACATGTCGTCGTGCGCGAGCCTTTAAGTAGGCAGACTGGGCAAGTCCGAGATCACCGCTATGGAGCACCGCTAATAGCTGATTGGGCGCAACCACCTGTCCCAAATCCGCATGCACCTCGGCCACCCGCCCACGCACGAGGGTCGTAATATTCGCCAACGCGTTTTCGTTCGGCCGTACGACGCCGGGAAAGGTACGGTACATACGAAATGTCGTTCGGCCGACCGGCTCCACCATCACACCGGAGCTGGCAACCTTTTCTGGCGGAAGCCGAACGAGACTCGCCTGGCCCGACGAGCGAGTCGGCTTACCCTCCGCTGCCGGAGCCGGCTCACGGTCGCAGCCTATAGGGGACGCCAACAGCAGCATGCCGAAGAAGACCCTGCACATCACGCTCAGACAGCTTCGCGCGCGCACATCACGCTCGCATCGATTTGTACATCGGCCAGGGAAAACTGCTTTGGTTCTCATCTGTTCCCTTCGCAACTAGAGTGGGCCGCCCAGAGCGCGCTCATACCGTGTGAGCGCTAGGGAGAGTTCGAAGCGCGCCAGATTATAATCCACGGTGATCTGACGTTGGACCCGTTGGGCATCGAGGACATCCAGAAGGCTGGAGGCGCCCTGACGAAAGCTCAATTGGGCGATGCGAAGCGCTTCTTGCGCTTGCTTTAAGAGCCCCTCCTCGTAGACGAGGATCTGGTCTTGCGCCGTTTCCGCCTCGCGCGCATGTTGATTAATTTCGCGTGCCAGGTTGTTTCTGGCTCGAATCAGCTCCGCCTCTTCTTTTCGTTGCGTACCAAGTGCCGTCGCAATATGCCCTTGCTGCCGATACCATAAGGGTGTCGGTAGACTCAAACCCGCCACCACCGCCTCGCGACCTACCTCTCTGGCATACCCGCCAAACAGGGTCACATCCGGCATACGGCTCTGCCGCTCCTTGGTGACGGTAAACTCAGCCTGCTCTACCAGTTTTCCCTGGCGTTTTAGAGTGGGATGTTGCGAGAGGTCCCGGGTCGCCATCTGCTCCGGGTCCAGATGATCTCGGATTGACCGGAAATCTCCTTGCACCTTGTACCGAGGCCCCAAGGCCCCCGCCGTCAAGGTGTCCAACCCGACGAGTTTCACGCGCACGGCGTTCCTGGCTTTCGTCATCTCCTGCTTGGCCTTGAGCACCTCCACGTCCGCTTTCACCGCTTCGAATTGCGGGCCTTCACCGGATCGGACACGGACTTTTACAATGCGCGCTACTTCCTGAACGATCTCCAAATTCTGCTGAAGAAGATCGACCGTCCGCTCCGCCAACAGCAGATCGTAGAACGCCGTCTTCACCTCCGCAATGAGATTGAGCTTGGATTCTTCGAGGCCGACCGTCGCGCCGGCCAAACCGGCGTCTGCCGCGTCCTGACGGGCCGCCCGCTTGCCAGGCCATTCCAGCGGCTGGCTCAATGACATATTGCGCTCACCCATACGTCTCCCGATGCTGGGGTCTCGAAGCGCCGCGTCAGCCGTCTGGACAGTGATCGTGGGGTTGGGATAGGCGCCGGCTTCGATCTGCTTGCCCTCACTCTGTGCAATCACGCCCTGGGCGCCCGCGATGATCGGGTTCCGTTCCAACGCCAAGTCGATGATACGGTCGAGGTCGAACGTGGGCATCGGTTCTTTCGCCTGAACGATGGACGGCATCAGCGTCCCACTCGCCCCCACCACCATCACGGCCATCAATACGGCACAATTCCATAACCGGGCCGGCATGTGCTGCCTCCTTCGGAGTGACGATGAGGTTGTCCAATCGAGATCGAAGACGGAACAGACCGTCGAGGTTGTGCTAACTGCGTGCGGTCGGAGGATGGAAGAGTTGGGAGGCCAGAAGGGCGGATTGGGGAATCTTGTTCATTGAGGCATGCGAACGACTTGATCTGCAATCCGACACACTTACTCCAAAAGCGACATAATCGTCCTGCATCTCTTGAGGCGAGTCACCCTCGGACTCAGTCACCGCTCCGACGTCGCTGAAATCGCAGGTTTGCTCACCCCCAGTATTGCCGATCAACGCACTACACTTGATATCGAACGACCACCTGATCTGCTCAAGCGGGAATACGCTGCACAGAAGCAGCGCAAACACAAGGATGGAGAAACATGAACGGATCGTGGCCACAACACCTTCTATCTATCAATACGAAGCTGCCAAGTATGTTCGTTGAAATGATCTGAGTGGCTCCCATAGCGGTTGTGGCACGGTCGAAACGCTCAGTGCCATAGTAGCCTCTCTTAATCTCAGTTACAAGAAAAACCGTCAGGCTCCCCGGTGGTTCTCGCTCCGTCATCGAATGACGAGCACGGAATAGTGTGCGTGCTGCACCACCCGCGTCGACACGCTCCCGAGGAGGAAGCGGGCATTGCACCCAGCCCTTTGGCCCCCATCACGATCAGGTCGGTATGCTGCGCGGCGGCCACCTTGATGACCTCTTCAGCAGGCTTCCCAAGCTGGCACATAGCCTCAGCCCTAAATCCCGCCTTGATCAACTTCCACACACTCTGTTCGATTAATTTATTGTTAGCCTCCTTCAGTCCTGGGTACTCGATGGGCGGCATCACATGGATCACGCTCACATGAATCGGTGTGCGCCCACCCTTGCCGATCGAACGATCCAGCTGAAGCTTGCTCAACACAAACGCCAACGCTTTGGCCGATGCGGACGACCCATCGGTCGCCACAAGCACATTCATGGCGCGCATCCTTTCGCTTGAGTTCCCATCGCATTCAAACCGACTTGCTGAAACCGACTGTGAAATACCTCCGGTGACATCCCGACGATCGCGCAAGGAGCATGCATGATATGAGGACTCCCGTGACACTAATCCAAATTTCTCACATACACCGACCAATAGACCAACGCGACAAGGACGGTCACGCCGAGAACATTGCTGAGCGCGTCTGAGACTGACAATGGTGCCGAGGTTCCTGCGGCGAGCGCCACGCCAATCGGGAAAACGTACATATTGGCGACGGAATGTTCAAACCCGCAGGCGCCGAACGCGGCGATCGGGAAGACGGTGGCGAGAATCTTATCGGTCACACTCCGCGCGCCCATGCACAACCAGATAGCCAGACAGAGCAGCGCGTTGTAGAGAAACCTGGTCGAAATTGCGCCGATGTTGAGAAATATAATGAATGTGGTGTGTCCTCCTGTATTAACTGCCTACGGCCTGTATTTTTACTTCAACCGAGTGCTCCTGATGGTCGTCCACAAGAGGAATCGCCTTATCCGGTTGCTCGACGCCATCGACCGTCACACTCATCTCGCCGTTCCCAATGCTAACTTGTAGAACGTGAATATGGTAGGGCGTTTCTCGATATCGGTAGTGCACCGTAAACCCCTTCCAATTCGCAGGGAGGCACGGAGTAACGCGGAGCTTGTCTACTTCCAAACTCAACCCGAGCAGTGATTCTACGATCAGCCGGTACATCCAGCCTGCCGAGCCCGTATACCACGTCCATCCACCGCGGCCGATGTGCGGCGAGACGGCGTAGACATCGGCTGGGACCACATACGGTTCTACTTTGTAGTTCGCGACCCCCTCAGGAGATTTCGCATGATTGACCGGGTTGATCATGGCCAACAGTTCCCACGCGCGCCGTCTGTCTCCCAATGCGGCGAACGCCATCGCCGCCCAGATCGCCGCATGCGTATATTGCCCTCCGTTTTCTCGCACCCCAGGGACGTACCCTTTGATATAGCCAGGATTCAAATGTGACTTGTCGAACGGCGGATCCAACAGTTGGATCAGCGCATGATCCCGGCGAACGAGGCGCCGATCCACTGCATCCATGGCTATGCGCGAACGCGTGGGATCCCCCGCCCCGGAAAGCACCGACCAGCTTTGCGCAATTGAATCGATCTGGCACTCCGGGTTACTTGCCGACCCAAGGGGCGAGCCATCATCAAAGTACGCACGACGATACCACTCTCCATCCCAGCCATGCTGCTCGATGTTCTGGCGAAAATCTGCCGCCTCCCTTTGACAACGTTGAGCGAAGGAGAGATCACCACGCAGGCGTGCGACCTCGGCGAACCGCATGAGCACGTCATACAAGAAAAATCCCAACCACACGCTCTCGCCCCTGCCTTGCTCGCCGACCATGTTCATCCCGTCGTTCCAGTCACCGGAGCCGATGAGTGGGAGGCCGTGCTCCCCACGCGTGAGACCATTCAGAATGGCTTGCACACAGTGTTCATACAAACTGGCCACTTTTTCAGACCGGCCGGGGAGATCGTAATACGAGTCCTCCTCCTGGTTGACCGCGCGGCCTTCGACGAAGGGGACGGGTTCATCCAAGACCCCGCTATCTCCCGTGCTCAGGACGTAACGGCATGTCGCCAGGGGCAGCCAGAGGTAATCATCCGAACAGTGCGTACGCACGCCACGGCCTGATGGGGGATGCCACCAGTGCTGGACGTCGCCTTCCTGAAACTGTCTGGCTGCGGACATCAAAAGATGCTTGCGCACAAGGTGCGGTTCGGTGTGAATGAGCGCCATCGAATCTTGAAGTTGATCGCGGAAACCGAAGGCACCCCCTGATTGATAGTATCCGCTCCGCGCCCACAGACGGCACGCGAGCGTTTGGTACAAGAGCCAGCCGTTGGTCAGCACGTT
>JAYTTD010000041.1:0-160327 GCA_043745235.1 Nitrospira sp.
GTAATGCCACCCAAGAAACCCACCGGCACGAACACGGCGCAGAGCACAAGCACGATCGCGATCACAGGTCCGGTCACCTCATCCATCGCCTTCTTTGCGGCATCCTTCGGCGAGAGCCCCTCTCCTATGTGGCGCTCGACGTTCTCCACCACCACGATGGCGTCGTCGACCACCATCCCGATGGCCAGAACCATCCCAAAGAGCGTGAGGGTGTTGATCGAAAAACCGAGCGCCTGCATACCGGCAAAGGTCCCGATGAGGGAGACCGGCACGGCCACGCCTGGAATCAGCGTCGCGCGCCAGCTTTGGAGGAACAGATACACGACGAGGATGACCAGTACCATCGCTTCCGCCAGGGTCTTGACGACTTCTTGGATGGACACTTCGATAAATTTGGTCGTATCGTACGGAATATCGTAGGAGACCCCCTGTGGGAAGCTCTTCGATACCGTGTCCATTTCCTTCCTGACTCGCTTCACCGTATCGAGAGCATTGGCGCCTGGCGACAGGAAGGTCAAGAGAAACACATTGGGTTTGCTGTTCCACCGGCCCTCGAGACTATAGGATTGCGCGCCCAGCTCAATCTTGGCGACATCTTTTAAGCGGATCATCGACCCGTCGGGGAGCGCCCGGACGATCATCTCCTCAAAATCACTCACGTCCGTAAGACGGCCTTGTGTGATCACCGGGATCGTCAGTTCGGTGCCTCTTGGCGCCGGTTCTCGCCCGATCGTCCCAGCTGGAAAATCCCGATTTTGTTCGCGGACAACACTGGCAATGTCGGTGGGCGTGAGGCTGAGTTGCGCCATCCTGGTCGGGTTCAGGATCAAGCGCATTGAGTAATTCTGTCCGCCGAAGACCACTGCGTCTCCGACGCCAGGCAATCGTTTGAGATTGTCGATCACGTTGAGGAGCGCATAATTGGAGATAAAGACAGTATCTTTCGTGGGATCGCTGGAACTGAGCGCGACAACCGCCAGCAGGTCCGGCGACACTTTCTTGACCGAAATGCCTTGGCGGACGACTTCGGGCGGCAACTGGGGCTCCGCCAGCTTCTGGCGGTTCTGGGTCTGTACCTGAGCGATGTCCACATTCGTCCCAATTTCGAACGTGAGCTTAATGGTCATATGTCCGTCATTGGTGCTGGTGGAGTCGTAGTAGAGAAGGTGGTCGATGCCTGGAAGCTGCACTTCGATCGGGCGCGCGACTGAATTTGCGATCACTTCGGCGCTCGCGCCTGGATAATCGGCCTCGATCTGGATGACGGGCGGCGTGATTTCCGGAAACTGGGCGATGGGCAGACCTTGTAAGGCGACCAACCCCACGACGACAATCACGATGGACAGGACCGACGCGAAGATCGGACGATCGATAAAAAAGTGTGAGATCATTTTGCCGGCTCCGGCTTCGCATCTGCCGGCTGGCCGGAAGCGGCTGGGTCGGACTGAGTATACGGAACGGTTTTCACCGGCGCGCCCAGTGCGATCATGTGGAATCCCGCAATGATCACCCGCTCTCCCTCGCGTAACCCGTCTTCGATGGACCACTGACTGCCGCGCCATGACGTGGCCCGAACAGGGCGGATCTCCACCTTATTGTCGGGGCCGACGACAAAGACGATGGGCCCCTTGGGTCCCTGCTGAACGGCGCTCTGGGGGACCAGGATAACGCCGGTTCTCACGGCGCCCAAAATTCGGACTTTCACGAACTGTCCTGGGAACAGGACACTATCCGGATTAGGGAAGATCACGCGAAAATCCCTGGTGCCGGTGGCCGAGCGCACGCCGACTTCGAGCAAATCAAACTTGCCTTCATGAGCATAGATGCTGCCGTCCGTAAATGTGATAACACCGCGCAGTTCATAGAGTGTCGCGCCTTGGATTCGATGAGTCGCGCGGTCTCGGAAACGTTTGAGGATAAACGCTTCCGGGGCGCTCGCGTTTACATACATGGGGTCTAACTGATGGATCGTGGTCAGTAGATCAGTCTGCGCGGAGATGAGGCGCCCTTCGTAGAGCCGACTCCGCTCGATCCGACCGCTTATAGGCGCCGTGATACGCGTGTTGTCGAGATCGAACTTGGCTTTCACCCGATCGCCTTTGGCTCCCTCCAACGCCGCTTTGGCAGCCATTTCTTCCGCCACCGCATCGTCCACATCTTTTTGGCTGACGGCCTGTTCTGCCAACAGCGGTTTCACGCGAGCAAAATTTTGTTTGGCTTGCACCAGCCGCGCCTCCGCCTGCGCCACCCTGGCATTGGCGCTGCTCATGGCCGCTTTGAACGGAATCGGATCGATTTGATAGAGCCGGTCGCCTTGCTTGACATCGCGCCCCTCCGCAAAAAAACGCTCTTTGAGGATGCCCGTCACCTGTGAGCGGATTTCGACCGGTCGCGACGCTTCGGTCTGACCGATGAACTCCGGTTCGTCCGGCATCGTGCCAGACGACACTGTGACCACCGGCACCTCCGGGATGGGAGGCGCCGGCGTAGAGGCCGCCTCCTGCTTGCATCCGAGCCAGCTGGTGACCAATGCACTAGCCAGGAGGATAGCAGCCAATCGACACGTTCGCTCGCTACTGGGCATGGCGGTGTTCTCCGTACGAATGGCATACCTCACACATGATGGATTCCGTCCTTATCCTGAGGGAGCGGTGATTCTATCTGTTTAGGATCAAGGGCAACAAGGCCCATGACCAGCACGAGAGGGAAGATGACGGTCATGAACACAACCAGCAAAGACATGCATGAGTGTGCTTAGCCCCCTTTTCGTGTGTCCTTTCGACTTAGGTGAGATGAACCGGCACGGCCGGCTTTCGTAATCTCTTCTACGATGCATCTGGTCAGACAGCCAACCGCACGAAATTCTGCGCCTCGTTGCCACAACCCGGTCAACAGCGCCTTGCCGTTGGCATCGATAAACGTCACGCCAGTCAAGTCGATCATAGTGCAATTCTGTTGGTTCGCAAGCATCTCATGCCAATAGGAAGTGAGTTCCTCGACCCAAGGACCTGCCAGCCGCCCTTCTAGGATGAGTGATATGGAGTCCGGCGCGGCATCTCGCTGTCCGGTGATCTTCAACATTTATTGTCCCTCTTACTCCTACTACATCAGATCACGCTGTTCCAGCGAACTGTAACTGACTCGTTTTCAGCAAGCCCCAGCTTAGTCCGCGCCGAAGCACGGCATAGAAGGCCGGAACCTTCCCTCCTTAAATAAGTCCTGGGCCATGCACCGACGTAAAGTCATCCTTCGTACGCAACCAAGCCATACACACGTTCTTTTGCCATTCTCCGTAGCTCGACATTCGCCCACCAACCTAGTGCCACCAGTATCACTGCACACACGATTATCTGGTCCATGCTGCCATCTTTACTCACCGCTGACAGTCCCGCTCATTCATGCTTGTCACTTGCCTCTGTGGCTCACCGAGAAGACAGGTCCCTCCGGGGTGAAGAGAGGGACCCGTCTCCCTCAGCGAGAGACGCCAGCGGAGTCGCCGCGTCCCAGCGACCATCTGCTTTTTCTCGGTCTGGTCCCCGAGACACCGTGCGAATGCCTGTGCCGATGATCGAATGCGTGGCCGCGCACGGTTAGGCCTCATCGCTGTGTTGTCGATTTTGTTCCCACGCTTTCCAGGCATAGAAATACCCCACAGGCGCACTGAGGATGCAAAGCCATACCAGAGGAGATGATTCCGTCCACAGCCAACCGGCAAGAGCGGTATAGAGCACTGCTCCGACAAAGTAGACATACCAAGGAATCGTCCCCGTTTTATTCAGCGCCCTATCGCTGTGCGATGTCATAGGAACCCCTCCACGCGTCTCGTGATGTCTCACGGCCAGATGATGGCTATCTCCGATACGATACGGCCCGAAGTGTTGTAGAACCTCTTCCATGGAGCCTGCGGGCCCAAACACCTGGCGTCCTACGAACTGGGGACCGCAGTCCGCCAGCTCCGCACCCACTTCGATCGGATGAGCTTGTACGCGAGCCATGTAAACAGCAGCAGGCCGATCAGCGGTCCGGCGATGGACAGCACCAGCTTCTGATAATCGACCATGTGTACTCGCAGGAGATACTGGGGGCGCTTCAGAAGATTTTGCTTCTCCGAGGCAATGATGACCCTATACAGGCCCTCGTCCAGCTTGACGTCGCTCCTGAGCACGCCGTCCGGATGGAAGCTCGGACGCACATCCGCCACGATCTGCACGTCGGTCTCATTGCTCCCGTTTCCCTTCATGACCCGCATGCCGATCGGCTCGGTGCGTAGCGTCGGATCTACAAGGTCCACGACCAGGAAGGTGTCGCCGGCCTGGGGAATCTCCGTGCAATATTGATCTTGTATTTCGTATTGGGGCTGATAGGCACTGAAATGCACCATGTTCTCACCTGCCAGGCGCATGCAGGGGTCCTGTTCCATATCGGCGCCGCCATGTGCCGCGGCGAGGCCGGGGTGGGACAGTGTTGCTACAAGCAGGAGCACCGCGGCGCCTGCCCCTATCACATGCCTCATCATGGTCGAACCCTCCTGCTTGATACCGTAATGATTCGCGGCTTCCTGTCGGCGATTCTGCATGATGACCGGATCGATCAGCTCGCCGCATTGGACGCAACGTTGACCACTGTAGCCCGACAGATCCTCGCACCACTCAGCGACCATGAGTCCGCTGCAGCGCGGACAACGATCAGGCTTGTGCATTCTTGACCAACTACCAGCCTCTACCTCAATCAACTGTTGCCGTGGAACAGCACGCGTAGTACCCATTGATACCTCCCTCGGCAATCCACCAGTTTGCCTCACACCATTCATAGCGAGGTTTAATAGCAACTCGCGTTCCGACAGAGTTCCCGCGCAACCCGGAACATCGATGTCGCTGAAACTACAGGATGTTGGGGGCCTGGTTCAGCAATTTCTATCGTCAATATGCACGCGGTGCCGAGGACGATCTGCCGACATGGCGGCACAGTGCCGAAAGGTCGGCGCTCGCCAGGAACTTTTAAGGAGGCTGGGTGAGAAACCTGGCTAGGAGGGGCGAGAGATACTGAGCTTCTGCATTTTGGACTGGAGAGTCGTCCGTTTCATGCCGAGCTTGGCAGCTGCACCGGCGGGACCACCGATAATCCATTTGGCTGCCTGAAGGGCTCGCATAATATGGTCGCGCTCTGCGGCTTCCAGGCTGTTTATAGGCTGAGTTTCCACACTCGTGACCACGTTCAACTCTGCGAGAGGCACGTATAACTCGGCGCCTTGCGAGAGAATGACGGCCCGCTCAATTAAATTTTCCAATTCGCGGATGTTACCCGGCCAATGATACCGAGCGAGAGTCGCCATACTCCCTGTCGAGATCGAATCAATCTTTTTATTCATCTTCCGCGCAAGCTTCTGTGCAAAATATCGGACTAGTAACGGAATGTCCGCTCGGCGGTCACGAAGCGCCGGTACCGTTAATGGAAAGACATTGAGCCGGTAATAGAGATCGCTACGGAACTCTTTCCCTGCGACCATCTCGGCCAGGTTGCGATTCGTTGCGGCCACGAGACGTGCATTGATCTTGATCGTCCGCGTGCTCCCCAATCGCTCGAACTCCTGCTCCTGGAGAACCCGCAGCAATTTCGACTGCAGGTCGAGCGGAATATCTCCGATCTCGTCGAGAAAGATCGTGCCCTTATCCGCCAATTCAAAGCGGCCGATCTTTGGCGCAATGGCTCCGGTGAATGCGCCCCTCTCGTGGCCGAACAACTCGCTTTCCAGCAGGCCTGACGGAATGGCCGCGCAGTTCAACTTCACGAACGTCCGCTCTTGTCGCCCGCTCAAGTTGTGAATGGCACGGGCGATGAGTTCCTTGCCTGTGCCGGTCTCTCCCAGAATAAGAACGGTTGAATCGGTCGGCGCGACGACTTCAACTTGCTTGAGTACTCGTTTGAGCGCGGGACTGTCCCCGATGATCTCCTCGAAGTTGTACTCGATTCGAATCTCGTCCTCAAGGTACAGCTTCTCTTTGGCCAGCTTGTCCTTGAGTTCGGCAATCTGCTGGAATGCCAACGCGTTCTCTACTGCGACTGCGACTTGTTTGCCAACCTGCCGGAGAAACTCCAGATCCGTTTCACCATAGGCCGATTTCCGCAAGCTCAAAAACCCCATCGCTCCCAGACGCCGTACAGCCGTGGTCAAGGGAACAAAGCAAAACGAGTTCGCACCGTCCTCTTTCATATATTGAATGACCGTCGGCCAGCGACGTTCTTCGGCAAGATCCGGTACGAGGATGGGCTGCTGCGTTTGCCACACCAATCCTGTGGGACTCTCTTCGACTGGCCCTTCATGACCGCCTACGAGATCAGAAGGCACATTCGCCTGAATGGTATGTAGCCGCATGACATTGCGCTCAGGATCGTGCAAGCACAGGGCGACGAAATTGACATGCACCACGCGAGGAAGGCGCTGGGCGAGATCTCGAAACAACTCGTGCAAATTTCTATGGACGGAAATCGCCTCCGCGACCTCCAGCAGGGCTTGGTACCGCTCCGTGAGAGTCTCGCAGGGAGATGCAGAATACCTATCCATAGGTGCTCAGTATGGCGTATCGATCAATCAGGGCTCAAGAGAGGTCAACCTCTGTGGATCGGAGGGCCTGCGAGTCTTTCAGTGCAATCAGAGCGTCTTGTGCGTCCCGTCGCAGAAGGGCGGGGTCTTGGTCTGCTTGCACTGGCACAAGGCGACTTCTTCCTTTTCCTTCAATGTGAACTCAACCGGCTCAAACCCGGTTCCTTGATGAGACCCGTCACAGAACGGTTGGTCCCTCGAGCGTCCGCATAGACACCAGTAGTAGGTTCCAGGATCTAACGAAAGCACCGCTGGCTCCTTGGCTGCAATGCGTGGTTTCTCCATGAACGGCCCTCCTTTGTGTATGTTACAGATGTAACGGCTTAATAGGCGATACGACGGCAGCTGGATTGTTCTTCCACACCGACTCATCCGCGTCTACATATAACTCGACTTCATTCCCGTCTGGATCGCGGAGATAGAGACTCTGGCTCACCGTGTGATCGCTCATGCCCTCGATCGTTACACCGGCCTGCTCCAGCTCGCGTTTCGCCACCCGCAGTTCGTCAAGACCGTCGCCTACCTTGATGCCGATATGATAGAGGCCGCGACGGCGACCTTGCAACGGTCCCGGTGCCTCACCCACTTGGATGAGGAGCAACTCGTGGTGGGTCCGGCCCGACGTGAGGGCAGCAGCCGCACCGTTGAAGATCCGCCCGGCCTCTTGAAAGCCTAACAAGTCACGATAGAACGCTAGCGAGCGTTCAAGATCTTTCACATAGAACACGACATGACCGAGGTAGTGTGCTTTCATTTGAGCACCCCGCATGTCAAGGAGAAGACACGATTCGACATCACAATTCTCCGATGCTCGGCAAATCGCTACCCAGTCGGCTCACTATCGAGCTGATGAGCTTTGCGCCCGCCGCGGGTGAGTGGGTGCTCAGGAACCTGGCCACCGACCATGAGTCGCGCCATGTCCGCCGCACGTGCAACGAGTTCCTGCGCGCCTTCCCGCAATTGCTTGCTATTCTTCACCTCGCTGACGTTCCGTTCCATATCCTCTGCGCTCCAGCCCCGTGAATGGGCGATAAACGGGAACTGAGGGAATTGGCAGCCGACTTCGGCAAAGAACGTCATGAGTTGTCCCGCAACGCCTTGGACGTTGTCTTGCCCGCCCATGATGATGAAGGCCGCCACCTTGTTCTTGAGCAAGTGCTTATTCGCAATGGTCTCCTGGTTTTGGATACAGTTCATCCGCTCGACCATCTTGTAATACAAGCTGCTGGCGTTGCCCCAACGGATCGGGGTTGAAATCAGAATCACGTCCGCCCAATGCACGATCGCTTCGTACACGCGATCGAGCTGATCGGTTGGGTCCATTTGCGTGATCGAGCAGGGCCAGGTGCAGGCCTGTGCCGATTTCGAATAGAACCCTTCACAAGAACGAAAGTTCAGTTCGCGAAGCTTGATGCACTGGGTTTCAAGTTTGAGGGCTGTCCTTGCATGCTCCAGGGCCACTTCAAGCAGCGCATCCGACGTGCTATAGCGCGGATGGTCCGGCGTCATCGCGGTGGTAGCGATGCCTACGACGCGAATTGGGCCTGCGGTGCGCACCACTGGGCGCGCGAGGGGATGGGGTTTGTGCGGCTGCTTCTTTCGCTTTGTGGCGGACGATAGGTCGATGTAGAGCCGGCCATTCTCGATTTTGGTCGCATAACTTGGAACCTGATCCTGTTCATGCCCCGGCTCTCCTTGACCCGTCTTGTGATGAAACTTCCAGTAGTGCCAGGGACAGACGACATAGTCGCCATCAAGGGTGCCTTCACCCAACGGACCACCGACATGGTTACAGACACCTGAGATCGCGGCAAACGAGCCGTCCTTGTATGTCAACGCAATGGTCGCCTTCCCGGAAGAAACGACTTGCAAGGACTTCTCCTTCAGCGCTTCGACAGTGCCAATATCCGTCCATTGTGTGTCCGGCATGAGAGCCTCCCGACGGTGAAGTCACGTGACCTTACTTGCCCGCCCCGCTATCATAATAGAATCGCTCGTGCACAATCTTGCCATTCTTCCATTTTGCCACCACCACTTGTTCCATATGCACCGGCTGGCCACTGGTCGCGATGAAATCCAGGCTGCACTCGTAAAAAGTCACGTCGTCGCCCACAGCCGAGGTCGTCACGTTGAATCCCTTCCATTCCTTGACGCCGCTCATGAACTGCTTTTCCCGCTCGACGTTGGCGACCTGGCCGTTAGTCGGAGGATTGGCATTCTCTTGCATGGCCACATCCTTGTCATAGAACTCAGTGATCGCTTCAATAATCTTGCCTTGACGGATGTGGCTGAATAGATCGTTAAGTCTCTGCTGAAGATTGACAGTGCTCATGATCGTTTTTCCTTTTTAGGTTTGCCGGTGAATGTAATCCCAGCTTCTTGCACTTCCTGATAGGGAAGGAGCCAGACCAGCGACTCATCGCTCAGATCGCCCACTTGAATACGATTCCCCCAGGGATCGCGGAAGTCGCAACGGAAGTTTGGCTGCATGTGCAGTTTGTACTTCTTGGTGAGCTTCTTCCGCACCTCCTTGATCTGTCGCGCGTCCCGAACCATCAAGCCAAAATGTTTCACACGGTCCGGTTGCAGCTTGTCGACTTCAAAGATCGCCATGAACTGATGCTCCCCCAGCTTGCACCAGGCGGCGCCTTCACCCCCGCGGAGCATCTTCAATCCGAAGACATCCGAATAGAACTTGACCGCCTTCTTGGCGTCGGTGACTTCGATCACGATATGGTTACATCCATAGACTTGGACTGCCATTATGCCCCTTCCTTTCTTTCCATAACGGCTCCCTTTGCCTGCTGAAAAGCAGACACAAAGACATCGGGAGGCTGCGCCCCGGAAATTGAAATGCTGCCGTTGAGGACAAAATAGGGCACCCCGCGAATACCGAGGTTATGACCGGCTGCTTCTTCGACCTTGACCTCCGTGGTTCCCTCTTCACTGTGAAGAAATGATTCGACAGCAGCGGTATCTAGGCCAGCGCGACCAGCCAGTTGACCGAGCACCGGCACTGAACCAATATCGCCCCCCTCCGTGAAGTATCCCCGGAACAGCGATTCCACAACAGCATCCTGGCGGCCCTGCTGTTTGGCATACCAAATCAGGCGATGGGCCATAAAGGTGTTTGGCGTTCGCGTCATCTTCTCAAAGGCAAAGGGAATGTGCTCCGCTGCTCCAGCAGCCAAAAGATGTTCTTCCATTTGACGGAACGCGTCGAGGCTCCCGAACTTGGCTGTAAGATACGTGGTCCGATCCATGCCTTCCTTCGACATCGTCGGATTCAGTTGAAACGGCCGCCAGGTGATCTGCGCCTTCACCCTATCGTTCAATTGACCCAATGCCCGTTCAAGTCGACGCTTGCCAACGTAGCACCAAGGGCACACGACATCGGAATAGATCTCGATCGTGAGGGCGTAATCGGTCACGACAAATGCCCCATCTTGCCGACTTGATAGTCCTGCACCGCCTGAACCAGCTCGGCTTTCGTGTTCATGACGAACGGACCATAGCGGGCAATCGGTTCCTCAATCGGCTCGCCACTCATGATCAACAGCCGACTGTCCTCCTGTGCTTCGATCATCATTTGCGATCCATTGCGCGTACAGACGATCAGTTCGGCTTCTCCTGCCTGTGGCGATCCATTGACCGAAATACGACCCTGCAAAACAAAGATCGATGTGTTGTGTCCGTCCGGAAATGTCAGTACCGAGCGCGCTCCTACCTTCTGTTGAAGATCGTACAGCTGGATAGGGGTAAACGTGTGAGCTGGCCCCTTTCGTCCTTGGAATGATCCCGTGATTACCCGCAACTCCCCACCACCATCAAGTTCGATTGCTGGAATGTCGGCATTGAGAATTGTTTGATAGCCGGGCACGGACATTTTCGACGCACGCGGCAAATTCACCCACAATTGGATCGCATGCAACGTGCCACCCTGACTGGCAAACGCCTTTTCGTGAAACTCCTCGTGGACGATGCCGGAAGCCGCGGTCATCCACTGCACGTCGCCGGGACCAATCACGCCCGCGTTCCCAGCTGAGTCTCGGTGGGCCACCACACCTTCATAGACGATCGTCACGGTTTCAAATCCCCGGTGCGGATGTTCGCCGACACCGCGCGGATGGTCCGTCGGCGAAAAGTACTGTGGCCCGGCATAATCGAGCATGAGGAATGGGCTGACCTCCTGATCGAGGTCGTTGCTCGGAAAGAGATTGCGCACGGGAAAACCGTCGCCGACCATGTGGGTCGATCCGGGCTTATAGATTCCGATAATGTCCTTCGTCACTCCGGTTGCGATCGTTGCATCCTGACTCATCGTCGTGCTCCTTCCGTCATAGACCACCGTGGTGAGCGTAGTCCTTATAATCTCTTTTCCTCCAGATCGTACACATCGAACCACACATACACGGGGCGATGTTTGGGCACGAACTCTGGGATGTACTCTTCCAGGTACTGTTGGGCCTGGAGAGTCATGTCGCTGAGTCGCATATCGCGAAGCTTGTTGTTCCACCCGAGAATCTCATCGGTATCTTTCACTTTTGAGTGGGTGACGATCCATTGGGCGATCTCTTCGTCGGTAGCCCCGGTCGCCACGACCTCTTTGAATGTCTCCGGTGTGATCCCCGTAAACGAAAACCACTGGCTCGCGAGCGAACAGGGCCAATAGTTGTAGTCTCCGTTTACGCCAAGCAGAAAGGATCGGCATTTATCCACACAACGCGCCGCAATCACATAGCCGCCCAATTTTTCTCGCGGACTGCGAGGGAAACTGCCTCTCAGATCCTTCGCAAGCTTCTTCACGTTCACCAAGTCAGCTTTCATAATGACCTCCTTCCTTACACCATCCCTCGCAACGCTTCGGAAAGGGACACGGTCCCCCGGGCGAGCTGTTCTGGATGCTCATACCCGATCGCCCCTTTAGAGAACGACGTGTACATCTCTTCGAACAGGCTCGCGGCATCCTTCGAAAAACCAAACGATGTGAACGTCGGAACCACCGTACTGAGCGGCGCATGTTGTGCCGACACCAATTTACCAAGGATCTGACTCAGGGCGTCGGCGGCCTCATTTGGACTGTACTCCTCAGGTCCGGCGAGTTCCACAATCTTGGTTCCCTTTCCACCAGCCAGCAATTGCTCTGCCCCCACGCGGCCGATGTCTCTTGTCGAAATCATCGGAATCTTAGCCGTCGGCGCAATGAACGTCGGCAGAACCCCCTGACCCTTAGCCATGCCGATCCCGGGCGCCCAGTTCTCCATAAAATAGCAGGGACGTAAGATCGTGAGGTTCTGTACCACCGTTCTCAGCTTCTGTTCACCATAACGCGCGGCACGAATAGGACCGGTGCCTTCCGGAATCTGACCACCGACGGACGACAAGAAGACGACATGCGCAATCCCACTGGCCCTTACTGCCTCTGCCGCCTGGTCCATGCGTTGCCGTTGCTCTGCAAGCCAGGCTAACGCTCCATAGTTCGGTGGGACCAAGAGGTAGGCCCCTCTCGCTCCTTCAAAGGCTTTCGTCAAGGCAGATATGTCATCCAATGACGCAACGGCGATGTCCGCTCCCTTCGCTTTCCATGATGCCCCCTTGTCAGCGGAGCGAACGACAACCCGCACCGGTAGCTTTCGAGCCAGCAACGTCTCTGCGACGACCGATCCCGTATGTCCTGTTGCACCTAGTACGACAAACATGAGTACGTCTCCTTTCGTCTTCTGGTCAGAAGTGCTACGCCAACGCAACGATCCACGGCCATCCATCGTCTCCGTGAAGAATCCCATGGTCTCGTGGAATCACAACCCACCATATTATAATAGTCCTAGTTAGAACATAGTCAACAGGCAAAATATCTCGCTTTTTTCTTTCGTGAAATGGTGAGTGGGGTCAATCGGTTCGAGTCTCATTTCGCTTCGCAGTGGCTTCGCACGTTTTGATCGACTCCGAAGATCGTAGAGCTTCTTGCCTCAGATCGTACGCCAAGAATCACCGTGAACATCCTAACCAAAACAGCCGATCAGTTTTCATCGCGCACTCATAGTGAAGGGAAGAGGCGCCCCTTAAGATTGTTTCGACACATCGTGGTCTGATCTCTGATATGAGGAAATGCAGCACTCTACTCAAACGATGTTGACCGCCTGTCGGGCAATCCGCTGACGGTTGCCCAACAACCAATCATTAGAGCTTCTTCATGGTCGCTTCATGATCCGTTCATGCTCAGTCATTACACTATGATGGCGGAATCTTGATCTTCTGTATGGTTGGGATTGTGGGAATGTGCATGGAGATGGCTTTGAGGGAATGATCCCTTGAAGAGATTTGTGGCGAACGAACGCCACGCCTGTGTTACGGAGGAGAGTAGATGGATAGAATGGAGAAGCCAGTCGCTGCCGAGCGAAACCGTTCTCAGGAGTCCGCCGGTATCCCGACTGACTGGCGCCGGAGTGACCAGCCAGTTGAGAGGTGTCATAATAGCGGCGGCGAAGGGATCTGTTCAGTCGAAGACGAATCATCGTTCTTGCTGGTCAATCAGGAGGCGGGAGTAAGGGGGCTCATGCGAATACTGCTGGTCGAAGACGATCTGGACCTCGCTCAATTCATCCGCAAAGGGCTGAAGGAAGAACGGTATGCGGTGGATTTCGCAGCCGATGGCGAAGAAGGGCTACAGTTGGCCTTGACGAATCCGTACGATCTTTTGATCCTCGACATCATGTTACCCAAGCTCGATGGCCTCACACTCTGCCGCCGTATCCGGGCCAAGGGGAACGTGACGCCGGTGTTGCTGTTGACAGCACACAACACCGTGGAGACCAAGATATCCGGTTTTGATACCGGCGCGGACCAATTTCTGCCGAAGCCGTTCGCCTTTGCAGAATTGTTGGCTCGAATCCGGGCCTTACTGCGCCGAGGAAGCTCCCAACCCTTCCTCCATCTGAAAGCAGCCGACCTCAAGCTCGATCAGGCTGCTCGCCGCGTCTGGCGAGCGGAGCAAGAAATCTCGCTGACCAATAAAGAGTATGCCCTGCTTGAGTTCCTCTTGCGAAACAAGAATCGGGTGTTAACGCGAACGGCGATCATCGAACACGTGTGGGACATCAGTTATGACCCCATGACGAACATCGTGGATGCGCATATCAGGGCCCTGCGCGCGAAGATTGATCGAGATTTTTCACCCCCGCTGATCACCACGGTGCGCGGCGCTGGGTATATGCTGGAGGAGCCGGAACCGGTCGCATGAAGTCCCTCCATGGCGTAACCAGCAAATCGGCAGTCATGTTGATGGGAGGAATCCTCCTCGCGTTTTCTGTCCTGATCTACGTCGGGGTCGAGGTCTTGTTGGACCGTTATGTGGATGGCCGGCTCATGGCGTTGGCTGAGACGATCGCCAAGATCGTTGAGCAACATCCCAACATCCTAGAAGAATCCAATGAGGAGGGTACGCTTGTTACCGAGAAGGTTCAGCGCAACAAAGAACAGCAGGGATTCCAGGGGGTCACCCATTCCATCCGGATCTTCTCGCCTGAAGGCCGGCTCGTCTGGAAAGTTTCTGATACGGTGCCACAGCAGACGGTTGCCGGTTGGGTGATCGAACAGGTCCGGCTCGGGAACCCTGTGTATGAATCTGCACAGGCAACTGATGGCACGACGGTTCGACATTTATATATTTCCATTCCCCTCCACGGTCAGACGCGGTACGTCTTGCAGACCGAAACATCCCTGCGCCGTTACCGAGAGACGCTGAAGAGTCTTGTGATCCTGCTGACCATTGGATCCGGGACCATGCTTCTCGTCGCCTGGATAGGCAGTCGATGGCTGGCCCAAAAAGTATTGACGCCGATCGCGATGCTGAGTACGAGCGCCGAAACGATTTCCGAAGCCGAACTCGGGAAACGATTAACACTGGAATCTCCTTATCAGGAGTTGCTACAGCTGGCGCAGGCGTTTAACTCCGTGATGGACCGGTTCCAACGAAACGTAGAAAGCCAACGGCGATTTGTCGATCATGCCGCTCACGAGTTGCGAACACCCTTGACCATCATGCAGGGGAATCTGGAGGTCGCGCTTCTCAAAGCCAGGACCTCTGAGGAATATCGCGACGCGATCATCAACAATCTTGAGCAGGTGGGACGACTTATTGCCCTGACACGTTCCCTGTTGACGCTCGCAAAATTCTCTGGCGACAAGCCTCCCGTTCACCTTACGCCGCTCGTCCTGGAACCGTTGATTCACGATGTCGTGGCTGAATTGACCATTCTTTTCGATGAACGTCGAATCAAATTGTCGTTTGAATCCCAATCGGTCCCACCCGTCCTAGGCGACGCACAGTGGCTCAAACAAGCACTGATTAATCTACTCGACAACGCTCTTCGCTATACGCCGTCCGGTGGAACCGTGACCGTCCGCCTGCAGATGGTTGGGGAGGGGATCGCTCTGACTGTCGAAGACACGGGCCATGGAATCGAGCCGGAACATCTTCCTCATCTCTTCGAGCGATTTTATAGGACCGACCGGGCCAGGGCGAAGGATTCCGGTGGTACTGGACTTGGGCTCCCCATCGTCAAGGAAATCGCAGAAGCCCACGGTGGATCGGTTTCTGCTATAAGCCAAGTCGACAAGGGTTCGATCTTTACCCTGCGTCTGCCAGCGCAGACCCACCAGTCAACTCCCGCGTAGCTTGTCGAGGACTCCGAATCCTCGACTTATTTTTCCACCTCTTTATCGTTCCCCAAGGTGCCGATTCAGATCGCTAGGTGCGATCTCAACCAGCGGATATTTTTATCCAAGACGGTTCGGAAGGATGAAGAATTCTTCATCAAGGATTCATCGATGATTCATGTTGGTAAGTTACCGTATCTTCAAAGGGAAGGCCGTAACCCAGACAGCAAGACCCCGCTCTCTTGTAGTAATGGAAGATCTAGGATAGACATTCACGCACCGACGTTCTATTCTCCCTCACCACTGGGACTAACCGCGCCATATCGATGAAGGGAGCCGTTATGCGATTCAGACAAGCCATTCTACCGGCCGTCACCCTGCTCATTCTGAGCCTGGGATTCTTCTGCGGAGCCGAAGCCAAAACCATCAAAGCAGGTCATGCGACCGTGAGCTGGAAAGGGACCGGCGTGGTCGAGGATTTGGGAAATGGGGAGCGAATCTTTAGCGGCACGATGACCGGAATCCTGCTCGTGAAGCATCTTCCAGAAGGCGCGGCACCTGCGCAGGTCCATGCGACCCAATTAGATTGTCAGGCGATTTTCCGTATCAGTGAGAACGAAGAGGAACGGCATACTGCCCTCTGCATTATGAGGGCGCATGAAGGCAAGGACCTCGCGTATGGAGAAATGCGATGTGCGGGAAAGAAAGACGAATGCAAAGGCGAGTTTACGTTCGTCTGGGGAAGGGGCGGATTCAAGGGTATTACGGGAACCACTCCTTACGTCGGCGGTATCATTATTGAGAACCAGAAAGAAGGCCAGATCTACGGAAGTGCACATTGGCCGGAGCTGACCTATTCACTGCCGTAGGGGTCCATGCCTCGTCACGATGAGAAGGGCATCACAATCACACCGACTGTTCGTGTCAGGCCTTGACCACCGAAGCGGAGGAGATCGAATTTCATGAGCAGCCTACGCAAGAATCTAACACTGTCCAGTACAGCAAGTACGATTCGCGTTACATCGATAACTAGGCCGGTCACACAAAGGAGGGGATATATGCATCGTAAATTATTTTCGCTCTTCCTGCTCTTCTTGATACCAGCCGCGGTGCTGATGGTTCCTCTGAACGCGCAAGCGGATCCGGCAGACCCTGAAGAGGTTGCGCATATGAAAGCCGGTCATAAAAAGGTCGACGGGGTGGTCAGTGAGGTAAAGTCCGGTCTCTATACCGTCAAGACCTCTGCGGGCGCCACGCTCACTCTGGCCGAATCGGCGGCCATTCGTGATGGCCGTGACCTGCCAAAAGTCGGGGATGCCATGACGCTCTGGGTCAATGAAGGCAACATGGTCATGGATGCCCGTCCAAAAGGACAGCCTGGCAAGGCGCCTCGCTTCATCTCTGGTACGCTCGCCTCGATTGATCATGGCCACTCCCTGATGACACTCTCAACGTCGGGAGGGGAGAAGAGTTTTAAGCTCAGACCCGAGAGTCGCATGTTCAGGGATATTGCCGTCGGCGCTCACGTCACGATCGAAGTGAACGACACAGGAGAGGTCATTGACCTCCACAAGGACATACAATAAGACGGTTTGCAGTTTTCGTTGTCCACGACCATGCCGCGACCTGGGCATCGCCCGGGTCGCAGTCTCTCTTTTCCCCCGCACATAATCTTATACACCACGAAGGGCGCTGCCATGAGAGAAGAAAGATGGTCCAGCTTTGAATTCTTACAATTGAAAGAAGCCTGTATAGCCCATACAGGCTCTATGGCAGCTAGAATCGCCAGAAGAAGGAGAGTTGTATTCGGTGGTTCTCGGCATTGGCCCCATCGGCATAGGTGGTGCGCACCCAGTTGGTCATCAGCGCCGCTCGAATCTCTTGAGTAAAATCGTGGAACACGTACGCATAATAGGTAGCGTCGCGGACATAGATACTCTGCGGCGTTCGCACAGCCCCGCCACAGGATGCCCCTGTACCCGCACAGGTCATTTCAGTAGCATTAGAGGAATAGATCGTCCCATACCCTCCTCCGACCCAGGTCTTACCGTCGTCGGGAAGATAGTAGGTGCCATGCACCATCATCGAGGTGGTGCGAATCGCTTCGAACTTGCCGGTCTGACTGCTCACGGCTGCGAGCCCCCCATCGATGTTGGTCTGGCCGAAGGCCGCTCCACCGAAGCCGCTGCTCGTTGTCGTCCCGCACGCCGGGTTGCAGACGCCCCAACTCAATCCGTTAAACATATCCGCGATTCCGGCTCCGGTGACCCCTTCCATTACGACATGCGCCGTATTCCCCAGCTTTCCGTCTCGTGAAGGAAGGACTGGGAGAAACAAACTGGAGGACACCCCCCAGCCCGTCACGTATGTCTGACTGTTCAGATTGGGCTGCCCGCCTGACGAATTTGTCGGTCCTCCTGAGTTGGCTTCAAGTCGTCGGCCAACGCCACTGATTTGGACGCTCAGCGGTTTGAGCGAGATCTCGCCTGTCGAAGAACCCGTATACGGTGCTTGCAGGCCCTGATGCGCGACTTGCATCCCTGCCACAAACGAGGGAAGGGCCCCATCGGCCTGTGGCGGCCGCTCCACGGAGAAGACGGGAGTCAGGGAGAGGGTGTCCGTCACCAGAAGTCGCTTTGAGACACTAGCCTGAACCCAACGATTAAATAGAGCTGCCGGAATAGTAGCCACCGACACTTACCCTCTCGAATATTCAGACATGAATCCAAACCGCGACCAGTCCTGCCCGATCTTCACATCGACCGCGGGACTTTCCACCAGGAAATACATCTGAAAGATGCGTGCATCCGGGCTAGTCTCGAACGACAACTCGGACGTTCCTGTGGGGCCAACCGCCGGTTGGTTCCCCAGAAAATCCATCGATCCATAAAATCGGCTCTTGATGCCATTCCGCTCTGGGGCTCGCACGTCGAGAGTGATCCGGCTGTTCCGCACACTGGTAAAAAACTGGCTGTTTGCTCCGCCCACCGTATTGCTTCGTAGGACCGGACGATTGCCGATGATTTCTTGAAAGCTGCGCGTATTGTCCCCGATGAAATCGATTTCGGCGAAGCCTCCCAAGTGGATTTGCAAGCCGTGCTTCGTGATCTCCGTCGCCTGCTTCTCGTGTTGTTCCTCGTGTTCTTCCTCTTGGACGACTTGGTCATACTCCTGTTGCGTGATGATGCCTTTGTTCAACAGGAGCCGCAATGCCGAATTCTTCTGCCCATCAGCTATGGCTCCACCCGCAGTCACCTGGATGGCAATAAGCAGGGCCGCAAGCAGTATCGCCCCCCTTCTCCCCATCCCCATTGTTCCTCCTTTCACTCATTTCAGACGAACCGGTCACGGTGTTGAAGCGCAGACATCTGTGTCGTAGCGAACATGTGCTGCAAGGGCCACAAGAATTCAATGCAAATATCGCCATACAACCCAACGGGCATCTACCCCAGAGGCTACGCCTAAGTGCATGGCCAGCGGCGGTGCCACAACTGCGGCGATCAGCACGATCGACATCGTCAAGAGCACGATGGGGAACGACAACCCGGCCACGGCAAGTGGGATGTCAGGCTCTTTCCAGGCAGCTACTTAATTTCTCGATGTTCCCCGCCTGACGGCGAAGCGCGAGATGCTCTAAGGCCCGGTTCACGACGGGCTCGACCAGCTAGAGATCCACGGTCTTAATGATAAAATCGTAGGCCCCCAGTTTCATGGCCTCCACCGCTTCTTCGATGGTTCCACAGGCAGTCAGAATGATCACCACCATTGTGAGAATTTCAAGGCCGTACTCATATAACGCGACGGTCAATCCCTATTGCACATCTTCACGATGACCCCTGTTCTTCAAAGATTCTTCCGCAACCGCACGATCCGGCCCAAGATTCGCTGTCGCTTCGTCATGGGGAGGTCTGTATACCGCCGGTTGAGTGGATGAAGAATTGTCTGCCCACCGATGTCTTTGAGCTGCCGCACGAGGGCTCCCTCTGGGCGGCCGTCTTCACTTTCAACCACCACGTAATGACCAGGCTCACTCGGAAGATCAGGATTCACGAAGATGGTCTCGCCTTCGCTGAAGAGGGGCTGCATGGAATTGTCTCTTACTTGTAGCGCGAAGGTGCGCTTCCCCGGCAGGTCTGTTTCAAGCCGCGCTTGAGCATGGATGAGACGAGGGGGTTCTTCGCGCGTGACCATCTGGTCAATCTGGTCCCACCTCAGGAGTGGCACCTTCCTCATCTGGCCGAGGGGGGAGGGATGGGTGTACTCTGAGAGATCGAACAGTCCTTCGGAGTGTGGGGGACCACCGGATCGCAGGAAATCCGCATCCATGCGAAAATACCGTGCAAATTGTTCCCAGATGGCTAGATCTTCTGGGAGCTCGTCGGCCAGAATGTCAGCAATCATTCGCACAGAGACTTCCACTGCAGAGGCCAGCTCCTCTTCAGTCACTCCCTCACCAAGCTCTCGATGGACAAGACCTTTCAAATGCACAACAGCGTTCCTTCCCTACTCATCCCTGGTAAATGAAAGGAATTGGTTCTTCTGCAAAAGTCCATTGCTTGCCGATCTTGTCCAAGATGTCCGTAATCCGCTTGGGGTGGCCCCAATCACTCCAGAGGACATCACGCATCTCCATGACGGCTAATTGCTTCGGTGCGCATTGGAGCAGGTGTGAAGAAAAGTTCCGACAAGGCATGGCTTCATAGATCGCATCGAGCACTCTCAGTTCCTCGACAGTGTCGATCGCCTCTTTCAGGCGTTCGAAGCGTGCCATCAAATCGGGAAAGCACTTCCGCCCCAGGCTCCAGAGGTTCCTTCCTTTTGCGGCAAGCACCATCGTATTCCACAGGCTGCCAGCGCCCTGGCCTCGTGAGCAGTGGCCACGTCCAGTTTTTCAAAGAACGTCTCCACCGCTTGGATGGTAGCCTCGCCTGTCCAATCCAGACATCGTCCTGGCTTGATCCACCCATATTGCAGCTCCAGGCCATCCGGTCTTGCAGCGAGCAAAACCGGTCGACCTCCCAGCTCGTTGCTTCCCCGCACCACATGATCCACGGCTGATAGAAATGAACCTTCCGGGGAGATGAAATGATCCGATGGATACATCACCACGGTTGCCTGTGGATCACGAGCCAAGATATAGGTGAGTGGGAGAAAAATGCCGGCTGCTGTGTCCATGTTTTTCGGTTGCAACAACACCATGCCTGCGGGTCGTCCATCGAGTTGAGGCCAGACTTCGTCTTGATGGTGTCGGGCTGCCACCACGACCACTCGTTCCCAGGGTGTGAGTCTGGCCGCGCGGTCGAGCGTATGCTGGAACATCGAGCGGGATCCGACAAAGACACAGTATTGCTTCGGTTTCTCATGTCCGAGCCAACGTCGGATAAACTTTTTTGTCGCACCCCGTCGCCACCGGCCAGTACGATCGACCACAGGTTTCCTGGTTTATCTGCGCGTCCCATACTGTCCTCCTTTCCCTTTGAATTCTTGAACAACGTCTCGGCTAGCTCTATTTGTTTCTCGCTGCGATTTATGCAGCTTCGTCCGACATCGCTGTGCTCGCGGAGCAATGTTGCTGGGTACGTCCTGCATCTGTGCTTTCGGCCGGTGGTCGGACTTGGTTCCGCAGGATCACAGGATCGACACGGTGCCCGCATTGCACGCAACGGAAGATCTCGGCGTGGTGTTCGCCGGTGTTAATCAAGTCGTAGCACCAGTCATGTACGAGCAAGCCTGCGCAACGAGTACAGGATCTCGTGCAGAGCTGCTCGCTGGCCGCGAGGAACCCGGTAGCATGTCCATTCCCGCTGTGGTTCATAGTTCCAACCCACGTCGGCTCTTTCGTCTCCATTCTCCGTTCCATGATTCAGCCTCCCGGTAGATGGTTTGACGCGATGTGTTCTTGGCTTCAGAACATGAATATGTCTTCAGCCGGTGGTGTCACTGTAGCCCCGTCACATGAACGATCGACGAACGGATCATGAAAAATTCTTCATCAATCCCGAGCGAGTTCTGATTACGATAGGTCGAGGGCGGCTGGTACTGAGTGGGCGCGGCAGGGGTGCAGGTTCTTCAGTTAATAGGCGATCGTATGATCTCACACCACTTCATTTGGCTGAGCACCGTTCTGTGCGAGAGGCCCAAGCGTGTCGCCCTTCCATCCGGCCCTTCGACGTGCCAGTCGGTCGGGGTGAGGATCTGCAGAATACGCCGACGTTCGAGTCTTTTGAGGTCGCTGGTGACGCGGCGACGAAGGAAAATATCTGCGCCGCTTACACCTGCTCGTCGATCTGCAACAGCGAGTGGTGAGAGAGGATCCATTCGCACGATCTTATTTTCCAGTTGATGGACATCGCCAGGAGAGTGATAGCGCATCAACCGAACGAGAGACTTTTGATCATTATCCTTGCACGAACGGTTGAGCCCCGCCTGAATCGTGTCCGAACAGTCGCTCATACGCAGCAGCTTGTGTCGTCACGCCAGCAGCTTTCTGCCGGAGTACCGTGGCTTCCCAACTGTAATACGTCGCAATCTGACGCTGGTCGTATGAGGAATCCTGGGAAAGTGAATCCAATGGACACAAGCCTGGGTACAAGACAGAGTCGTCAGTGTGGCGACACGAAAGGCGATGATTGTGCCTTTAGATATTCGTCCTCTTAGCCATATGTCGTTTTTTTTCTTGTTCCGAGTGCTCAACAGTGGGCGAATAATCGTGTGAGGCGGAATCGCAAATTTCATAATCCCAGCGGTGAACGGCCATTCGGATCCGCCCCATCTGCTGCAGAATACTAAGGGCCACGAACAACTGGTGCCATGTGTAGTCAGGGAGCGCCGCAGCGAGATCCGAGAACAGGAGGCGTCGATAGCGACAGGCGAGCGCCAAAATTCGTTGTTCTATGAGCCGGTTATGAGATTGGTCGGGTGGCAATGCCATGTGTGACGTCCTCGATGTGGTTCCGTTTCTCATGCAACTGCTGACTTCGTTTTCGGGTTGCAAATTAGCATCCGGTGTCCATGCAATAAGGGAAAGAACAAAGTTTGTGCGCGACGGTCACGGACCGGAGGGTTTGGTTAGATTACTATTCATCAAAGTATTTCCCGCATTGACATCGATACCTCCAACCGGATGCGGTTTGTCGAGGTTGACATATTGAAACGTGCCAAAAGGCTGGATCTGTTCGTCATCGGGCAATTGTCTCCGGTTCCAGCCCCCGCCGAGTGCGCGGATGAGAGCAACGGAGGACTTTAGCAGATCAGCCTTGATTACAACGAGATCGATGCGTGCCGCGAGCGTCTGAACCTGCGCGTAAATGAGTTCAAGGCTGGAAGCCAGACCCCCCCTATAGAGCTCCATGGTCATGGTCTGTGTTTTGAAATTGGCCCCGACGGCGGCGTTTTGCCGATCGACTGCGACCGTCAGACGGTTCGTCAAGCTCAAATTGTTCTCGACCTCGCGAAAGGCGTTGAGCACCGTCGAACGGTAGAGGTCTTCCGTCTCGCGATAGGCCGACCAGGCTTGTTGCAATTGGGCGCGACGATAGCCACCCTGGAAGGCCGGCATCGAAACACCGGCGCCATAGGACCAGAAACTATTGGCCAGCTGTATCAGATCGGTACCCTCGTACCCGCCGCCGAGTCGGAACGACACATCGGGGAAAAAGGCGGCTCGGGCGATGCCGATGACGCGGTTCGCCTGCGCCATCCGGCGTTCCATGCTGGCGATGTCGGGTCGACGCTCAAGCACAGTGGAGGGGATAGTTTGTGGAATCGTGAACTTTGCCACCAGAATGTCGTCGACCGGAGCAACCTCGAAACTGGCCGGCGCCATATTGACGAGGATGGCGATCGCCTGTTCCGTCACTTGGCGTTGGCCTTGAATCTGGGCTAATTTTGTCTCAGTGCTGAACAGCAGAGATTCGACGCGAGCGACGTCGAGTGCCGACGCGATCTTGCCAGCGAACTGCCGCTCGACGAGGATGAGCGACTGTTTGTAGAGCGTGATCGATTGATTATAGATCGATATTTGCGCGTCGTAGCCGCGTAGCGTGAAATAATCCGCTGCAATCTCCGCTTGCAGGCTGAGGCGCGCGAGCCCATAGTCAGCAGCGCGCTCTTCGGCGCGGTAGATCTCAACACGCGTCGCATTGCGGAGTGCCGACCAGAAATCGGGCTCCCAGGCTGCGATCCCTCCCAGTGACATGGTGTTTTGTTGAATGGGACTATCCGGCGCACGAAATAGTGTGTCGGGGGATTGCCTATTGCGAGAGGCACCGAACCCCAGGCCGATCTGAGGAATGTACTGAGCCCGGGCCTTCATCATCATATCGCGGGCCTGAACGAAGCGCTCCGCGGCCGCTTGCACATCAGGATTCGCCGCCATGGCCTGCTCGATGAGCCTATTCAGCGCCGGATCGTCGAACAGTTTCCACCAATCCTGACGGAGTTCGTCATCGGCCGGCTTCGCCTCCACAAAGGGACTCGACCCACGCCATGAAGCGGGGACGACATATTCAGGTGGTTTATAAGGGGGCGACAAATCGACTGCTGGGAACCAACTGCAACCAGGCAGGATGAGCGCTAGCAACATGAAACTGGACCACCGCACCGCGGCGCGACTGGTGCGCGACACCTCTGCTCTCAATCGTAAGCGCTCGCCTGTCATTGGGGCGTGGCTTTCGTGGTCGACGAATCCTTTGGCGAAGGTTCATCTGTCAGCTCATATCCAGGTGTGGGCGTGACGATAACCACCTTGTCGCCTTCTAGTAACGCAGCGCTGGGGTTATTGATAATACGGTCGCTTGGGGAAATCCCTTCTGTCACCTCGATGGCATTATCGAGGATTCTGTTCATGGCGATTGGTTTGAAATGCACGTGGTCGCCCTCACTTACCATGGCTACTTGCGCGCCATGCTCCTGGAAGACCAACGATGTCGTTGGAATGGTGAGAATGTTCTTGTCAACCGGAGCCGTGATATGGACTGTTGCGTAGGAGCCGGGCCAAAGCGCCCCGTCCGTGTTGTCAATCGTGAAGACCGTGATAGCCGTACGCGTGCTGACGTCGAACCCACGAGCGACGGTCAGAAACGTGGCTGTGAAATGACGATTGGGCAATTGTGGCACTGTCACGTCGGCCGTCAGGCCTGGCTGGAGAAAGGGCCCGAACGCCTCAGGCACGCTGACGAAGAGGCGCATCTTACTGACGTCAGCCACGGTAAAAAGGTCTCTGATTACGCCAGAGCCACCTTCAGAGCTACTGTCTTTATTGACGTAGTTCCCGACATTGATGTTGCGCACGGTCACTACACCGTCATAGGGCGCGACGATCGTCTTAAACCGGATCAGCGCCTCGAAGTTCTTGACGTTCTGCTCCGCTGCGTTGACTCTCGCCGCTTGGGCTTTCGCCTCTTGAACCTGCACCGAGATCGCCTGTTCCGAGACCGCCTGGTGCTGGCGCATCGCCACGTAACGCTTCGCGGTCAGTTCGGCCAGGACATTCTTGGCACGCTCGATTTCCAAATCTGCCTTGGCTTGGGCATATTGAGCGTCGAGAGCCGGGGCGTTGATTTCAGCGAGGACGTCGCCCTTCTTCACCAGCGCGCCGTAATCCTTGTACCACATCTTTACATAGCCGGAGACCTGCGCGTAAATCTGCGCCTCATACCAAGCCTGAATATTGCCGGGCAGCGTAATCGTCTCCTCCGGCGGCAACAGCGTAGGGCTGATCACGGACACCCTCTGGATGGAGTGGTCAAGAGTGTTCTCTTGTAGAACTGCCTCAGCGATTCCGTCTGCATAGAAACGGTAGCTAAAATACACTACGCATACGACAATCGCCAGAATGACCAGGCCTTTCCCACGCAGGCTATTCATATCAAACATGCTCCTTTTGGCTAGCGGTTCGCCGGTTGTAGACCATGGCGTACATGCAGGGCACAAAATACAGGGTAAACAGGGTGGCGACCAGTAAGCCGCCCATGACCGCGCGGCCGAGTGGCGCATTCTGAGAGTTCGCCATCGACATCGGAAGCATCCCGATGATCATGGCCGCGGCGGTCATGAGCACCGGTCGGATCCGAGCCGTTCCGGCCTCCATCGCGGCCCGTATCGCGTCGCCATGGACGGCGATCCGCTCGCGGGCGTAGGACACGAGCAGGATCGAATTGGCCGTCGCCGCGCCCATCGTCATGATCGCGCCCATCAGCGCCGGCACTGAGATGTTCGTATGGGTCACGAACAATGCTATTGCGATGCCCGCCAGCGCGCCGGGCAAGGCCGTAATGATGATGAAGGGATCGAGCCAGGATTGAAAGTTGACGACGAGCAGCAGATACACCAGCACGACCGCGGCGATGAGACCGAACAGCATTTCAGTAAGCGCGGCGCGCATCACTTCGGCTTGGCCGCGAATTTCGATCGTCGCCCCCCGGGGGAGCTCCGACTCCATGGTGTGGATGACCTCCTCGACCTCTTCCAGGACGGAGTTGAGGTCTCGTCCCTCGGCGGACACATAGACGTCGATCAGCGGCATGATATTTCCGTGCGTAATCGCACCGGGCGTGCCGATTGCTGAAATCTTCGCCAAATTTCCAAGGAGCTGCACATTTCTCACACCTTCCGAGGATTCGGTCTGCTCCCGACCCACCGGGACGACCATCAGGTCTTTGATGCTCGTGAGCTGCGCCTGCGGCGTGTAGACATTGATCCGGTAGGACATGCCGGTCTTGCGATCGAGCCAGTATTTCTGATCGATCTGTTGGCTGCCGGTGGTGGTCACGAGCACGTTGTTGCCGAAGTCCGTCTGGTCCATGTTCATCCCGAGCGCGAACTTGCGGTCGGATTCGGCGAGCAAGGTCGGCATGCCCATCGGCTGCTGGACCACCACGTCGCTGGAACCGGGGATCTGTCGCAACTTGCCAGCCAATTTACGGGCGAACTCATGGTTGGCATAGAGATCCGGGCCGTTAATCTGCACGTCGATCGGCGAAAGAGAGCCAAAGTTCAGAATTCTCGCGGTAAGATCGGCCGGCTGGAATGTGAATTCGGTCCCCGGATAGCGCTCTGTCAACCCCTTACGGAGAGTGTCTCGGTACTCCCACACCGGCGACTTGTCATTCTTCAACGCGATCGTGAGGTCGCAATCCTGGGTGCCGACCGTCGGCGTCGGAATGAAGGCGAGGTTATGCGCCCCGACCGGTATGCCGCAATTGCTCACGATGTCTGCAACCTGGCCGGGTAGCATCCGTTCGACGTCCTTCGCGACCAGGGACGTGATACGCGCGGAAACCTCGATGCGCGTGCCGAGCGGCGCTCGCATGTGCATCTGCAAAATCCCTGACCGGATCTCGGGGAAAAACTCGCGCCCGTTGAAATAAAAGAGGACGAGGGAGCCTGCCGCAATTGTGAAGGAGACGACGACGAAAGGGACACGATGAGCGATCGCCCGTTCGAGCTGCGCATTGTAGCCTTCACGAAACTGATCGAAGCGTTGTTGGAACCCCAGCTGGAAGCGGGTAAAGATATTCTTCGACGGTTCCGCTTCGAGCTGTCCGCCGTGAGCGGGCGTGTGGTGAGCCTTCAGAATATACTTCGCCATGGTGGGCACCAGCGTGTACGTCAGGATAAATGAGGCGACCATCGCAAAGATGACCGCCTCTGCCATCGGCGGGAACACCCAGCCGGAGAGCCCGCTCAGATGGAACAGTGGGACCCACACGACCGTGATGGCGAGCGTGGCGACGAACACAGGGAGCACGATTTGATTCGCGGCGTCGATGATCGCTGTTTCCAGCGGCTTACCCGTCTCGAGGTGCGTGTCGATATTTTCGATCATGACGGCTGCGTTGTCGACGAGAATGCCGACGGCCAGCGCCAAGCCGCCAAGGGTCATGACATTGATCGACTGTCCGAGTATGTGCAGGCCGATGAGGGAGGCGAGGATCGAGAGCGGGATCGAGGTGAGCACGATGACCGTCGGCCGCCAGGAGCCGAGCAGCAGCAGCACGATGACGCCGACCAGCGCAGCGGCGATCACCATTTCCTGCACAACGTCCGCGATCGCATGCTTCACGAAACCCGAGGCGTCGATGAGGAGCTTCACCTTCACGCCCTTGGGCACGATCTCCTGGATGCGCGGGATAATCTTCTTGACCCCGTCTACCACGGCCAGGGTCGACGCCTCGCTGCTCTTCATCACGACGAGGATGACGGCCTGCTGGCCGTCCACCAGCACGGCGTTCGTTTGCACTCGGCCGGCGAGACGCGTCACACTGACGTCGCGCAGATGGATCCAGGCATTGCCCTCCTTCTTGATCGGGATGTCGTCGAAGTCCTCGATCTTCAGCGGTTGCGAGTTGGTCAAAACGATCCAGTCGGTTGACTTGATCTTGATGTCCCCCCCAGGCAGCACGAGATTCTGCCTACTAAGGGCTTGGTGGATATCCGCCGGGGTGAGGTGACGGGCGAGCAATTTCTGCTGATCGAGATTAACCATCACCTGCATGTCCTGGCCGCCGTAGGGATGCGGCAGGATCGCGCCCGGTATCGTGACCAGGAGGGGTCGGATTCGCATAATACCGAGGTTATAGAGCTCCGCCGGTGTGTGTGAATCGGAGGTGATTTGCAATGTGGCCACCGGCACTTGGGATGGGAACAGACGCATGACCATGGGCGCGTTAATATCCGGCGGCAGCGCCTTGACAGTCGTCTGCGCAATCGCCGCGATATCGGCTTCGCTACCACCCAGGTCGACTCCGTCCTCAAGATACACATTGATAATGGAGTTGCCGAATAAAGAGTTGCTCCAGATGTATTTGATGCCCTCGACCGTCTGGGTTAGGTAGCGCTCAAAGACATAGGTGATGCGCCCTTCGACATCCGCCGGCATGAGGCCGTCGTAAATCCAGACTATAGAGCTGACGGGAATTTGGATAACCGGAAAGACGTCAGTCGGCGCTTCGAACACAGCCATCGCCCCGAACACCACGATGAGGATGGCCAGCACTACAAAGGTGTACGGCCTTCGCAGGGCGATGAGAACGAGCTGATTCATATGTGAAGCCTGCTAAAAATGGTTTGCTTTTCTATCGTTTGGATGACCACTAAATCGCCATACCCTCATATGGCACTTGGGGGAAGTTCGATTGGTGTCACTGTAGCACCGTCACATGAACGATCGACGAACGGATCATGAAGAATTCTTCATTAACGCTGAATGACTGGGAAACAACCGGTGATGGCATGAAGCCGTGTCTAACGATCTAGCGTGGCTGGCTGGACATCGGTAGAAGAATGCACGATGTATGGGAATGCAGAGATCTAACAACCTACGCAGGAAGCGTCATCTTCGAGGGAAGGGTAGGGCTGTGAATTCTGCGTTTGCTGGAGGTCTTGAAATTGGGCATGATGCGAGCGCACCGACACCTGTGGGACACCTACATCAAATCAGATGAATGTCACCCACGATCAAAACCCGAACACTTCCGAAGGTGGGAATGCCCAATCGAGACGGCTTTGTACCGAACCCCGGGCCAGATGTGCTTTATTCGCTGTAGAGAATGTTTCGGTCACAGGGTCGTGAGTGGGTTAGGTTCAATCCCCGCGTCGCGACCCTTTCATCGCCCGCTCCACTTCGCGGCTGGCTTCGCGTGTTTTGATGGATTCCCGGCGGTCATGCTGCTTCTTGCCTTTGGCCAACCCGAGTTCAACCTTGGCAAGGCCCCGGTTGGAAAAATAGATGCGGAGCGGGATAAGCGTGAGCCCTTGCTGTTGCGTCTTGGCGAGAAACTTGTTGATCTCTTTGCGATGAAGGAGCAGCTTCCGGGTACGGAGCGGCTCGTGATTCATGATATTGCCGTGGCTGTAGGGACTGATGTGGCAGTGGTGGAGAAAAACCTCGCCACCCTTCACGCTGGCGTAACTGTCTTGTAGGTTCACGCGTCCATCTCTCAGGGATTTGACCTCCGTACCCTGGAGCATGATGCCCGCCTCGAACTTCTCTTCAATGAAATAATCGTGGTAGGCCTTGCGATTCGTGACCACCGCTTTTGCGAAACTGTCTTTCTCTTTCCCCATCAGGTGTCAGACTTTCATTTCCAGAAGTAGGTCGTTGTCAGCCTTCCGTTCAGAATGCACAGGAAGAGATCGGCCGAGTGCGACCGAGAGCTGGCTGCTGACTGCCACAGCAGTTTTTGCTATGATGTCTCCATGCGCGGACTCGGTCATATCGATTCTGTCTCAAGTGTCCTCGAAGGGTTGGCTCGTCGCTTGGGTCTCGAATCCAAGTTGCTCGAAAGCCGATTGCGTCGAGACTGGGTCTCCATCGTCGGGGAACCTATCGCATCGAATACCTGGCCGGACCAGATTCGCTACAAAAAACTCTACCTCCTGGTCCACAACAGTGTCTGGCTGCACCAGCTGACGTTCCTTAAGCCGACACTCATTCACAAACTCAACAGTGTCGCCGGGGGAGAACTCATCACCGACATTGTGTTGCGGGTGGGAGAACTTCCGGAGTCCGACCACCTACCCGCGTCGCCCGAAGCCATTCGGGCAACCGTGTCACCACCGAGCGACGCATTGCTCGCAGAAATTTCGGCGCATGTCACCACCATACAGGATCCGCTGCTCCGTGATCGCCTCGCACAACTCATGGCGCAGGTTTTAGCTCAACCTCGGGCGCCGAAGGCTGGCTGAGCGATCCCTTGAAGAGTTGGCGGACATCCGCTTGCGTCACCGTCGTCTCCGGACCATCCGGCAGCGGACCAATCCGCCCTTCTTCTTCCGATTCGGTCAGCTGGTACAACCCACGCAAAGATCTTTGAAACCCTCCACGGTCCTCTCCGGTCAGGTACTTGTGCAGTGTCACCGGCTCTGTCCAGGTATTGTCGGAAAAGATGTAGATGGTGATACGGCGATAGTGATCACCTGGATTGTCGGGTGTCGTCGGATTGATTTTCATCGGTTCGAACTTTCTCCCCTCGCGCCCGACTTTGCGGAAGCGCGCGATCAGCGTTTCAATCTCGTCGTCACTCGTTTCGTCGGGAACATGGATCGCGACGGCTGTCTCATCTTGCGATCCGACACTGTAGGGAGGAATCGATCGATCAGGACGGGTCAAAAACATTCCGCCCCAGATCAGACCGAAGCACATGGCAAGCACGCCAAGACCCAACTTGACGACCGTATCCATGGGCTTCTTATGCTTGGACCGTGGTGGGAGCGTTTGAGAAGAATCCTGCTCGTGCATGGAAGACCTAGCCCGCATTATTCATGACGGTTCGTCGCGAAATCGCTGAGCTGCGTCGCGAGACCGGCGCGGAGCTCTAGAGGACCCGATGCGTACTCTTGCAGTACGGTGAGGGGCAAAGGGGTGAGCCCGCCGGCCGAAGGCCCGTCGCAGCAGCGGATCGGCGATTACAGCAGAAGCGGTCATGAATAATGCGGGCGAGGCTCAACGAACAAGGCGGATGATGTCGCGCATATCCCTTACCCACCGCCTTCTTCGGGGAGCACCTCAGTACTGTCCGCCAAACGCGCAACGGCCACGACCCGGTCGCCCTCGCCCTCGAGATCAAGGATCCGAACCCCCTGGGTGTTCCGGCCGATCTCACGGAATCCATCCACCTTGCACCGAAGCACCTTGCCATGAGCGGCCATCAGCATGATCTCATCGCCATCTCGGACTTGAAGAAACCCAACGGCGAGTCCATTGCGCTCATTGGTCTTCACGCTGATGATGCCCTTCCCCCCGCGTCCTTGGATGCGATATTCATTTACCGGCGTGCGCTTTCCGTAGCCGCCCTCTGTGACCGTGAGTATTTGTGTGGTGGAGTCTGGCGTGATGGTTTCCATGCCGATGACTTCGTTGCCTTCTTCAAGCGTAATGCCGCGCACCCCGTGCGCCGTGCGTCCCATTGAGCGGACGTCGTCTTCCTTGAAGCGGATCGTGATGCCCTTCTTGGTGCCCAACAGGATTTCACGCTGGCCGTCAGTGACATGTACGCTGATGAGCCGATCCCCCTTGTCCAACGACAGCGCGATGATGCCGCCCTGGCGGGGATTGCCGTAGGCCGAGAGCTCGGTCTTCTTGATGATGCCCTGCGCGGTCGCCATGACGACGAACCGGTCTTCGCGAAATTCTTTGACCGGCACGGTCGCGGTGACCTTTTCATCGCCGGACAGTGCCAGCAGATTCACCATCGCTTTGCCCTTGGCGGCCCGGCCGGCGTCCGGAATCTCATGGACTTTCAGCCAATAGACCTTCCCAGCGTCCGTGAAGAACAGGAGCGACTCGTGCGTGGACGCGGTGAAGAGGGTCACGACAAAATCCTCTTCCTTGACCCCCATCCCGATCTTGCCCTTGCCACCGCGCCGCTGCGCCCGGTACAGGGTCACCGGATTGCGTTTGATATAACCGGCGTGTGAAATCGTAACGACCACTTCTTCGTTCGCGATCATGTCTTCCAGGGTGATCTCCGCTTCTTCTTTCACGATCTGCGTGCGGCGGTCGTCCTTGTAGGCCTCACGCACCTCGATCAACTCATCTTTGACGATCGTGCGAACCAGCGCTTCACTCCCCAAAATCGACTTAAGACGCTCGATCTGCTTCAAGACCTCTTTGTATTCCTCGATGAGTTTGTTGCGCTCCAATTGCGTGAGCCGCTGGAGCCGCATCTCCAAAATCGCATTCGACTGGATTTCGCTCAGCGAAAATTGCCGCATCAAACCGACCCGGGCTTCATCGGGCGATTGCGCCCGTCTGATCAAGGTAATCACCGCATCCAGGTTATCGAGCGCGATCTTGAGGCCCTCGAGAATATGGGCACGCTCTTCCGCCTTGCGCAGCTCGAAAGCGGTCCGACGGACAATGACCTCGCGCCGATGCTCGATAAAATGATGCAGGATCTGCTTGAGGGTCAATACTTCCGGCCGGTTATTCACCAGCGCAAGCATGATGACTCCGAAGGTCGTCTGGAGTTGCGTGAGCTTATACAGGTTGTTCAACGTAATAAGCGGAATTTCTCCACGCTTGAGCTCAATGACGACGCGTATCCCGTCCCGATCGGATTCGTCGCGCAGATCGGAAATCCCTTTGATCCGTTCGTCACGGATCAACTCGGCAATCTTTTCGATCAGCTTGGACTTATTGACCTGATAGGGCAGCTCCGTGACGATCAACCGTTCACGATCCGTACGTTCATCTGATTCGATCTTCACTTTCGCGCGCAATGTGAGGAGGCCGCGTCCGCTCTCGTAGGCAGACTTGATGCCGGCTGTTCCATAGATGAATCCGGCCGTCGGAAAGTCGGGGCCTGGAATCTTTTTCATCAACTGGGCAAGCGTAATGTCCGGATTCTCAAGGAACAGGAGAAGCCCCTCGATCACTTCGCCGATATTGTGGGTCGGAATGTTGGTCGCATAGCCCACCGCAATGCCACCGGCGCCGTTGACGAGCAGATTCGGAATTTTAGAGGGAAGCACCAGCGGTTCAACCAGCGACTCGTCATAGTTCGGTCCGAAATCGACCGTCTCCTTGTCGATATCGGCGAGCATATCCTCGGCGACCTTGGTCAGGCGGGCTTCGGTATACCGCATGGCCGCCGGTGGATCGCCGTCGACCGACCCATAGTTGCCCTGACCGTCTACGAGCATATAGCGCATGTTGAAGGGTTGCGCCATCCGAACAAGCGTGTCGTAGATCGCACTGTCGCCGTGGGGATGGTAGTTCCCCATGATCTCACCGACAATCTTGGCGGACTTGCGGTAAGCCCGGTTCGACGCCAGGCCCATTTCGTTCATGCCGTGGAGAATCCGGCGATGGACCGGCTTGAGGCCGTCACGCACATCGGGGAGTGCCCGGCCGACGATGACGCTCATCGCGTAACTCAGGTACGACGAGCGCATCTCGTCTTCGATGGCGATTTGTCCTAATCTCTCATCAGGTGGCATTGATTCTCTCCACGGATGCTGAAAATGATCCCCAGCTTCGTTCTCGGCTCGTGAAAACCTTCAACGTACCCCAGAGGGTACGCCTCAGATTTTCGCTCGCCTGCGGCCTTGCTGGATGATCATTTTGAGCATCCTACAGCTAAGACGTCTTTTCTAATCTGAATCCGAGCTTAACAGGCCTTATTAAGCTGATTGCCGAAGGCTGACAGCTTCCCTACTACACGTCTAGATTTCTGACTTCGAGCGCGTGGGCTTGAATGAAGTTTCGTCGGGGCTCGACCTCATCACCCATCAAAATCGTGAAGATCTCGTCGACGCCGGGCACGTCTTCTAGTTTGACTTTCAACAGCGTCCGGACTTCTGGATTCATCGTCGTTTCCCAGAGCTGATTCGGGTTCATTTCGCCGAGACCTTTGTAGCGTTGGATGCTGAGCCCGTGCTTGCCCTTATCGAGAATCGCCTTGACCAACTCAGCCGTCGCGGGCTGGAGCTGTTCCTGACCGTCTGTTGTGATCTTGTACGGCGCCCGGCCCAAGCCGATCGCCGACGGTGAGAGCTTCTGCAGCTCGCGGAATTCTGCGGAGCCGACCAGCTCGTGCGTCACGACAACACTATGGGTGGTCCCGTTGGCATGCAGCCGGCAGGTGACTTTGTTCGATTGATGTTCTTCGTCCTCGTCAATATCCAACGTCGGTGTGAGCTTCGGATAGACCACCGCGAGAGTTTTCTTCACGTTGGCGATGACCTTCTTGAGAGCCGCCTGATCCTTGAGGTGTTCGCGGTCGAGTCCCGGCTCATCCACAAACGCCCGCACCATACTGGCCTCATGCGGTTTCTTGTTGAGCCGGCCGAGCAACGTCTCGAAGGCGATTAGCTTCTTGAGAATGGGCAGGAGCCGCCGTCCCGTGACATACCCTTGCGCTCCCTCCATATACACTTCCACATCCTCGACGGCGATATCAGCCAGATGCTCGTTCAATGCCATTTCATCTTTGAGATACCGTTCCGTCTTGCCCTTCTTCACCTTAAAGAGCGGTGGCTGCGCGATATAGATATAGCCTCTCTCGAGCAGTTCAGGCATCTGCCGGAAGAAAAACGTGAGGAGCAGGGTTCGGATGTGGCTACCGTCCACGTCGGCGTCCGTCATGAGGATGATCTTATGATATCGGGCCTTGCTGATGTCGAACGAGTCTTTGTCCGCCTTTTCGCTCTCTTCACGCTTGCGGCCGATGCCGGTTCCAAGCGCCATGATCAACGTCCGTATCTCGTCGCTCGAGAGCATTTTGTCGAAGCGCGCCTTCTCGACGTTGAGGATCTTGCCCTTGAGCGGCAGAATCGCCTGAAACTTACGGTCGCGTCCCTGCTTCGCCGAACCGCCGGCCGAATCACCCTCGACGATATACAACTCGCTCAATGCCGGGTCTTTCTCCGCACAGTCGGCCAGCTTGCCGGGGAGCGAGCCCCCATCAAGCGCGCTCTTGCGTCGGATGAGTTCTTTCGCTTTTCGCGCCGCTTCACGAGCACGAGCCGCGTCGATCGCTTTCCCGATGACCTTTCGAGCCACCGTCGGGTTTTCTTCGAAATAGGTTCCGAGTGCGTCGTTGACCGCAGACTCGACGATGCCTTTCACCTCACTATTGCCCAGCTTGGCTTTCGTCTGTCCTTCGAACTGGGGATTCCGGACCTTGACGCTGACGACGGCGGTGAGCCCTTCACGAACGTCGTCACCGGTGAGCGATTCGGTGTCCTTCTTGAGCAGGTCATTGGCGTTCGCGTAACTGTTGATCGTACGGGTAAGCGCCGCCTTGAAGCCCACCAGGTGCGTGCCGCCTTCCTTGGTGTTGATGTTGTTCGCAAAGGAAAACAGGTTCTCGGCGTAGCTGTCGTTGTATTGAAGCGCGACCTCGAGCACCATCTCCGATTTCTCAACCTGCACGTATATAGGCTTGTGCAGCGGCGTCTTGGCTTCGTTCAGATGCTCGACGAACGATACGATCCCGCCCTTGTACTTGAATACTTGCTCCTTGACCGGTTCTTTCCGCTCATCCTTGAGTGTGATCTCGAGTCCCTTGTTCAAAAAGGCGAGCTCGCGCAGTCGCTGCGCCAGGACGTCGAAGCTGAAGTCGAGTGTCTCAAAAATCTGCCCGTCGGACTTGAACGTAACCGTCGTGCCACGGCGCTTGGTTTTACCCGTCATCTTAAGCGGGGCAGTCGCCTTGCCGCGCTCGTAGCGCTGCTCGAACACCTGGCCATCCTGCCAAATCTCCAGCTCGAGCCATTCAGAGAGCGCGTTGACCACCGAGATGCCGACGCCGTGGAGCCCGCCGGATACCGTATAGGCGCCCTGTTCGAATTTGCCGCCCGCGTGCAAAACCGTTAACGCCACTTCAGCAGCAGACTTCTTTTGCGTGGAATGTATCCCGGTAGGAATGCCGCGGCCGTTATCCACGACCGTGACGCTGTTGTCGATGTGGATCGTTACCTCGATTGTCTCGCCAAATCCCGCCATATGTTCATCGACGCTGTTGTCGACAACTTCGTAGACGAGGTGATGGAGGCCATCCACACCGGTGCTGCCGATGTACATCGCCGGTCGCTTCCGCACGGCGTCCAGGCCTTCCAATACTTTGATTTGATCCGCGCCGTAACTATCGGATTTTGGTGTGGTCTCGGTGTCGTTACTGGCCATCGGTCTCCCGTTTCAATATCAATACAACCATCGGCTCTTTGCTTTCAGCTCTCAGCAACCTACCTGACCGCTGATTGCTGGGTTCGGCTAGATTTTAATTGGCATGACCACGCACTTGAACCCGGGACTGTCTGACTCCTGGATCAAACAGGGACTCAGCGGATTATCCATTTGCAGAGTAATCGTCTCTCCATCCATGACCCCGAGAACATCCAACAAATAGCGGGCGTTGAACCCTGTGTTCAAGGCCTCCCCCTCGTACTGCGCCGCAAGCTCTTCAGTCGCTTCTCCAAAATCTGGATTGCTGGAGAACAGGGTCATCTGTCCGGAGACAAACGATACCTTCACTGCACTCGCCTTATCGCGTGACAATACGGAGACACGTCGCAGCGCACTTTCAAGCTCGCTACGGTTGACCCCGATTTTTCTATCGCTCTCTTTCGGAATCACTTGCTGATAATTCGGATAGTTCCCCTCCATGAGCCGTGAGGTCAACAGCAGTCCGCTCTTCCGGAAAATCATGAGATTCTTGGTGAACCCGATCAAGGGTTCTCCCTCACCGCCTTCTTCCAGAAGACGCTGCATCTCATGCGCTGCTTTCTTCGGAATGATGGCTTTGATCTCTTGCGGAGCGCCTTTGGCGCCGGCCTTTCCGACCTCCTGTTCGGCAACCGCCAACCGATGTCCATCGGTGCCGACCAGCCGTAAGATCGTTTTCTTCTCCGACGTGATGAGGGTCACCAAGAGACCGTTGAGAATGTAGCGCGCGTCATTGTCTCCGGCAGCGAAGAGGGTCTTCCGAATCAGCTCCAGGAAACCGGCCCCGGCGAGGGGAATGAGCCCTTCCCGTTCGATCGTGGGCAACGCGGGATAGTCTGTGCTGGGAAGTCCGACGATCTTAAATTGGCTTTTGCCGGCGTGAATCGTCGTCCAATTATTGTCACCCGAGGTGATTTCGATTTCACCGACCGCCAGTTCCTTGATGATCTCATAGAGCTTCCGGGCCGAGACCGTAATACCTCCAGGCTTCTCCACGGTAGCCTTGTAGAGCCCGCGCATGCCGATTTCGAGGTCGGTGGCGACAATTTCCACCCCTTCCTGCTTCGCCTCAATCAAGATATTCGAGAGGATCGGCATCGTGTTGCGCTTTTCGACGACACCTTGAACCCGCTGGAGACCCGTCAAGAGCTCAACTCGTCCCATACGCAGTTTCATCATCTCTTCCTCTTCAGTGCCGCCGCTCACGCTCGCAGGATCTGCTCCCTCAAGCTGTCCAAGGTGGCGCTTAATCCACTATCGCTGTCTTTCGCTTTGATGACCTGCTTGCAGGCATGGATGATCGTCGTGTGGTCTTTGCCTCCGAACTGCCGCCCGATCTCGGGATATGAGGAGTCCGTGAGTTCTCGACAGAGATACATGGCGATCTGTCTCGGATGCACCAGCGTCTTGCTCCGTCGACGGGATTTCAGGTCGGCGATCTTCACGTGGTAGCGCGCGCCCACCGTTTCCTGAATGTCATCCATCGACACGATCTTCTTCTTGGTGCCGATCAGATCTCGAAGCACGTTCTTCGCCATCTCCAGCGTGATCGTTTGGCCGGTGAGCGAGGCATAGGCGCCAAGGCGCACTAGCGAGCCCTCGAGCTCGCGGATATTGCTCTTCAACGTCGTGGCGAGAAACTGGATGACATCTTCCGGCAACATGACTCCCTTGTCCTCAGACTTTTCCCGCAAAATGGCAATCCGTGTTTCAACGTCCGGCGGTTGGAGATCCGCGATCAGTCCCCATTCAAACCGTGACCTCAACCGTTCCTCGATATCAGGCATGTCTTTCGGAAAACGATCGCTCGAGAGGACGAGCTGCTTATGCGCTTCATAGAGAGCATTGAACGTGTGGAAGAATTCCTCCTGTGTGCGTTCTTTGCCTGCCAAGAATTGAATGTCGTCGATCATCAACATGTCGATATGACGATATCGCTTCCGCAGATCCATCATTTTGTCGTATCGAATGGAGTTGATGACCTCGTTTGTAAACTGCTCGGTCGTCAAATAGGCAATCCTGAGATCAGTCCGCTCTGCCACATAGTTTCCAATGGCATTCAAGAGGTGCGTTTTCCCCAACCCGGTCTCCCCGTAGATAAAGAGTGGGTTATAGGCTTTCGCTGGCTGTTCGGCGACTGCCATACAGGCGGCATGGGCAAACTGGTTTCCCGCGCCTACTACAAAGTTCTTGAATGTATACCTTGGGTTGAGCTGTATTCCCCGTTTCGTCCGTACCCCTGTATTTTGGCGACTTATTGCGGTGGTACTCCCACTATTTTCAGACTGCTTCGTCGCCGATTTCTGAAAGATGACGAACGTGATAGCGGTCTCTTCCCCACCGCGAGCTATAGAAACGGCTTCGGCTAGGAGCGGCCCGTAGTGTTGGCTTAACCAGTCACCAAAGAACTTATTTGGGACACCCAGATGGGCTATGGAGTCCTCAATCCTTTCGAGGTGAATAGGTGTAAACCATGTGTCATAAACTTGTTTTGGCACTTTTCCTTGGATATAAACCAAGGCATTCTGCCATTCACTTGCGATGGTCATAATCCCTGTATCATTCTTCATACACAGACTTATTCACACCTGTTGATAACCTGGTTTTTCATACTGTCTTCCACTTTTAAACTCACACATTATCAGACTTTAAAGGGACTATAAAACAGCCTTCACCTAAATCACCACAGGTTATAGACTCTGCATGCAGGGGTTACTAAGAGTCAACCCCCAATTCTCTCCACATAGACAGCGGTATAAAAAACCATGAAATTCATCTATTTAATCTCCATCCACAATATCCACTACTCCTACTCCTACTCCTACTCCTACGACGATATCTTTCTAGTGAAAAACATTTTAAGAGAAGAGTCGGTAATCCGTTTAAATAACAACGATGCGTTCGGATAAGAAAATTTTTCCAACAAGGTCGTCATATGTCATCATCTGAGGGGAATCGCTAACCAACACTCCTTCAGCGGTAACTACAACTCCCTTCACAGAAGATGGGGTTGTCGATGCTATGTGCTCAATAAAGACGATATCCATATCAATATCACTCGCTCGAAAGAGCGATGGAGAGATACTATCCGGTTGTCGAAGAAGGTAGAGCGTCGCACTCATAAAAACATTATATTTCTCTCAAAAAATAAGACTTCTATCAACTGATCGAACGAACTGTCTTATTTCATCTACCGGTAGAGCTGTCACAGTAAAATCATCAGACCATGCACCCATCACTGTTCCTGGTTCGACGATAAAAGGGATAGATAAGTGTTTAAAGGAAGGGAGATATTTCTCAAGAATATCTACATCAATAATTTCTTCCGTGTCCTCCTTAAGGAGACGGGGAGCGCGACCTAAGAGAATGACGGTCGTCTCATGGTCCCCAGCACAAAGGCCTAGTGCGATTCGAAGTGCTTCAACAGGACGAGCCGTCACACATGGATCTTCTGAAATCACCACAGCGATGCGTTTAGACATAAATAAACCAGAGGCATTGATATGAGTTTCTCATGTAAAAGCAAGAAAACGGTCGCACCCATCAATAATTCCAGACAGTACTACTAGCCCAGACAAAGAGACCCTCGAATCGACCAGGACAGTTGGAACACCGTGTTGTTGACAGCCATAAGCACAGACTGACATCTTCACCCCAGCATCAATTAAGCTAACATAGCGCTGGTCCGTAGCTGTTTTCACCCCTTCATCAATGAGATAGAGATAGACATCTATTCCTCGACGTAAGGCAGCTTGAGACAGCTGAATAACGGTCTCAACACTGGGATGAGAAGGGGGTGTGGATAACAGAAGACCTAGCTTGAGAGCGGCCATAGGTATAAATAAAAAATATAATATAATCAATTACTTGTGAATAATATTCAGTGCGAGGCTACGAGTTTTTTCTCATAAAGTCAATATGAAAAATGAGCATTTTATCAGGGGATGGAACGCGTTTTTAAGAGAGAGGTGAGACCTGCCAGAGGGAGCTCTTCTTGAGCTTTCGACTCAAGGTTACGGAGGATAATGGAGCCACGAACGGCTTCGTCATCACCTAGGAAAATGGCATAACGGCACTTCGATCGATCGGCTTGGCGAAGGTGAGCTTTGAGCGTAGCAACCCGATAATCACACTGCGCCGAAAGTCCGACTCTACGGAGTTCGTCAAGAAGCACAGATCCAAGCTTCGTCCCCTTATCGCCAAAAGCCGCGACATAATAGAGACATTGATGTATCAAGGACGACGACGTCTTCGGGAGCATCAACGACACACGCTCAAGCCCGACCGCAAATCCTACGGCTGGAACAGAAGGACCGCCGAGCGTTTCCACTAAGCCGTCGTATCGGCCACCGGCGCCAACCGCGTTCTGAGCCCCTAAATGAGTCGACGTAATTTCAAAACTAGTCAAACAATAGTAGTCAAGTCCCCGTACCAAACGAGGGTTGAGTTGATAGGGAACCCCGATCGCCACAAGACCGGCAAGAACCTGGTCGAAATGTGTATGTGCTTCAGGAGAGAGATAGTCCGTCAGCTTGGGCGCTGACTCGGTCGCAGCACGACAATCTGGCATCTTACAATCCAGCACCCGCAAGGGATTTGTGTCCATACGGCGCAGACAGTTTGCACAGAGATGAGATTTCTGCTGTGAGAGGAATGCACGCAAGAGAGGCGTGTACGTTGCGCGGTCGCCGGAGCTTCCAAGGCTATTGATCTCGAGAGTCAGGTCGGGTAGCGCCAGATCCGACAGCAGACGCCACAGTAGCGCAATGACCTCGATGTCTGCCCGAGGGTCCGACGTACCAAATGATTCGACACCGAATTGGTGAAACTGTCGGAGGCGTCCTGCCTGCGGCCGCTCGTGGCGGAACATCGGGCCGATGTAGAAATACTTCTGTGGGAGGGGATCGGCCGCCCGATTGTGCTCGATAAAAGCACGGACCGTGCCCGCCGTGCCTTCCGGACGCAAGGTTAGCGAGGTTCCATCCCGGTCGGGAAAGGTGTACATCTCCTTCTCCACGATGTCCGTTACCGAACCGATACTCCTGGCAAAGAGCGCGGTGAGTTCGAATATGGGGATACGGATCTCCTGATACCCGTAACAGAGAGCCCAGCGCCTCGCCGCATCCTCAATCAACCGCCACTGAGGCGTTTCCTCCGGAAGAATATCCTTGACGCCCTTGATGCCCTTAAGTGTGTCCATATTCAGCGACCACGAGAAAGATCGGGACTATAACGACGGGTTGCAGGCAAGTCAACGCAGGCCGCACGCGGTGATACGCGACTGTGACGCGTCGTGTGCAAGCCCGAAATTTCTGAGATACGCCCGCTTCACGAACGATGTACGACGAGGGCGGTTGCGCCTTCTTGCGCCAACCGGCGGACGGGCGTATAGTTCGCGGCCTCTATACAGTTTGAGGAGTCTTCATGAGCGTAGATCAACCGACCCGTCGCGTCATCGCACTTGCACCGATGCCACCCGAGAAATCCGCCTATGCCCTGGCCCGCTACAGCCGCTCATCCGACTCTATCGAGAGCAGCCTCCGCTGGGTGCATGGGCATTCTTCCGAAAAGTTCTGGGATCAGTTCTACTTCGACTATGGCCATGCGTCGATCGCCGATTTGGGCCATACCATCATCTGCTTCGAGGACATCTCTGAACTCGCCGCGATTCGACTTGAAGACGAGCCCCTGTGGGATGGCCAGGCGAAATCGAGCCGGTATCAGAACTTTGCATCCGGCGCGTGGTTCGTGCCGGATTCCATTCGAGGATCGGAGACGGAAGGCACCTACTACGGCATTCTCCGCAGCCTTGCCGAGATCTATCGGCTCTTACACCAACCTGTCACCCAATTTATTTCGGAGCGTGAGCCGTGCCCTGAGTCGATGAAGCCGGCTGATTACCAACGGACGATTGCTGCGCGTGCCTTCGATGTCACGCGATATCTCCTGCCCCTCGCGGCCAGGACGAACGTCGGACAAGTCGTCAGCATCAGGACGTTAGAGAAGCAAATCACGAGACTGTTGTCGTCACAGCTACCAGAATTGCGCGCGATCGGAGATGAACTGAAAGATGCCTGCCAACGGTCACCCGTCAACCTTTGGAGCGAACTGTGCGGTCAGCCGGCCGGAGCACATGAACCCCTCGCGCCGACGCTCGCCCGCCACGCCAAGTCGAACGACTATCAGGCCTCGGTCTACCAGGATCTTGCCAAATATGCCAAGGACGCACTCCGGGGAACCGGATTGGATCAACCGACATCCTGGGGCGAGCCGGAGCCGGTAGACCTCATTGACCCCCACGATCCATTGGACGAAATCGTGACGACCTTGCTGTACCGTGTCTCGCACGCGCCCTATCGGAGACTCCTCGCGGTCGTCCGCGCCTGGACGGAGAAACAGAAACAGGAAGCCCTCGACGTGGCGATGAGCGCTCGAGGGCCCTACGACGAACTCATCAAAGAATTCCGCAGCGGCTACGCCTTCACGTTCGACGTGCTGATGGACATCGGAAGCTGGCGCGACATGCATCGGCACCGGCGTTGTCAGCAGATTCAACAGAACTTTACGACATTGCATGGCTATGAAGTCCCGCCGCTGCTTGTACAAGCGGGATTGGATCAAGAATATCGACAGGCGATGGACGCAGTCCGAACGGACATCGAGCAGCTGAAGAAAACGAGTGCGGAGGGGTCGCTTTACGCGACGCCGTTCGGATTCAAGGTACGTTGTCTCTTCAAGATGGACTTTGCCGAAGCCGAATACATCGCCAGACTCCGCTCCGGTGTGAAAGGTCACTGGTCGTATCGGACCGTGGCCTGGCTGATGAAACAAAAACTTGCGGCGCGCTACCCCTCACTCGGAGATCGCATTCAGGCGACCTCGCCGGACATTGAGGACACCCTGGCCAGATAGCCAGTACGACCGATCCCGATGACCGACTACCAACTTCAGTGTGAAACGACGTTGTTGGAGGGCCAATGGGATCAAGCGCAGCAGGCCGCATTGGCCTGGGCTCGCCATCCTACCGCCGACACAGGTCGGGACCCTCGACCCCATTTTATCTTGAACGTGATCCACCTGCTCCGCGGGGAGTTCGCCGAAGCCTGGAATATTCACTCGAAGTGTCTACAAGAATCCGAAGACATTGCCCTGGTCAAAGAGTGGATCGAAGGATTCGTGGCGCGACAGCCTGAACAAGCCAACGCCCATCTCGTAATGGGGTTGTTCCTGGCACAGTCAGGCCAATCTGAACAGTCGATCGCGTCCTACAAGGAATCGTCCAAGCTCGCGCCACAGTCCGCCTACCCCCATTATTTTCTTGCGCAGATTCATGAGCGGGCCAACCATCTCGAACTGGCCATCAAGGAATACCGTGAAGCGGTCCGGCTGGATCCTTCCTATGCGCCGGCGCGGACCAACCTGGGCGTAGCCTACCAAGAGCAGGGCCGGCTGGAGATGGCAATCCCCCAATATCGCGAAGTGATCAAGTTGCATCCCGGCGACCCGATGGCCCACGCCAACCTCGCTTGCTCGCTCGCCGAGCAAGGCAAGTTCGAGCCGGCCGTGCAGTCCTATAAGGAGGCGTTGCGCCTGAACCCCAAGGATGCAGCCGTGCATTTTGCGCTGGGAGGTCTCTACGAAACGAAGGGCCGCCTGGATCTCGCACAGAAGGAATATGACGCGGCGCTCTTCGCCGATCCGAACTTCGGTCCGGCTCACGCGGCGATCGGCTGGTTGGCGCTGGGCAAACAGCGTATGCAGGACGCCTACGAAGCCTTCAATCGAGCCCTCAAGTCCAATGCGGAAGATCCTCGGGCTTACCACGGCATTGCCGAGTACTATTCTCAAAAGGGGAAACGAGAGAGCGCCCTGGACAATTTCACTAAGGCGCTCAAGTACTACAAAGATCCCGAGAAGAAAAACGCGATATTGAATCAGTTGTTTCAAGAAGGACAAATGGCGGATTGAGGGTCTGAGGCTCCTTCTTCCTTGCTCGCAGAGGCCCCACGATGAAACGGTGGTCCCTCGATGCGCACAGTCGAAGAAGGAGTCCTCAGGCCCTCTGTGTGAAGAGGTAGAGGGAGATATGGCGAGGCTGTGCTTGTTCGGCAGACCGCGATAGAATCGTACCGCTTAAAACCCGAAGTCGCTAACATCAAATGACTCGATCAGAAAGAATAGAACATCTCCTCACCGCGATCCCGGAACTCTCAGATTCTAGACTCCAACTTATTGATCGCATTGTCAGAGTTTTCACTCTCCCGCGAGATTATTGGAAATCAAAAACTTCAGGGCTCATCTCCGAGCGTGCATTGGAAGACTTTGGCGACGTGCTGCGCCTCCACCATTGCTTCTCTCGCGAACCATTTTCAAAGGACAAGTTCGAGTATGCTCTTGAGAGCGTATTGAAAACGGACGGCATCGACGCGGCCCTTGCGCAGCGTGGACGGAGGGGCTACGACATACGCATCAGAGGCGAAAACTTCTCCCTCAAGACTGAGGCTGCAAAGGCTATTCGTTTGGATACGATCCATATTTCGAAGTTTATGGAACTCGGCGGGGGTCAGTGGGGAGATGATCCTGGTGACCTAATTGGCTTGAGAGCACAGTTTCTTGATGCCTTGGCTGGAATTCAGCGAATCCTAATTCTTCGAGCACTAAGGAAGGGAATTCCTGACTATTTTTATGAGTTGGTCGAGGTCCCCAAAGCGCTTCTTAAGAAAGCAGCTACTGGTCGATTCAAGATGATGAGTGCTAGCGAACAATTTCCAAAACCTGGTTACTGCTATGTCGAAAAGGAAGAAAAGATTCTGTACAGCCTGTACTTCGATGGAGGAGGCGAACGGAAACTACAGATCAAGGGGTTGAGAAAAGACTTGTGTCTCGTTCATGCCTCGTGGAAGTTCGATCCACCTACGGACACCCTGTGAACAGTGCTGGTGATACCCCCAGCAACCTCTGTTTGGCGATATTGATATAGTCCGCCTTCACCTCAATCCCCACGCATTGGCGACCTGTTTCGATCGCGACGATGCCGACTGTCCCACTTCCAAGAAACGGATCAAGTACTAACCCACCCTTGGGAGATCCTGCGAGGATGCAGGGACGAACGAGGGCGCGTGGAAACACGGCAAAGTGAGCTTCCTTGCATGGTTCGGTATTGATTTGCCAGACCGTGCGCTTGTTCTTGCGTCCTTTCCCATCCGCCGTAGGTTCTTTAATGGCTTCTTGATCAAAGTAGTAGTTCTCGCTTTTCGAGAACATAAACAGATACTCATGCGAAACCGTTACTCGATCTTTGACGGACTCAGGCTGGCAGTTTGGCTTATGCCAGATGATGTCAGAGCGAAGATACCAGCCGTCACGCTGGAGAGACATTGCTAGCATCCAAGCTACACCGATTAAGTCCTTGGGCTTTAATCCTTCGGGCGTGTCGGGGCGATACGACATCGCCCTCCCTTGATTCTTGATATCCTTATCTCGCCAGCCGCGGCCACCAGAGGTGTATGTGTTTGCGATGTTCAGCCAAAACGTGCCATCGGCTCTCAGCACACGACGCACATCTCTAAAACAGGAAACTAAGTTCGAAATATATTCTTCAATCGTGTCTTCCGCGCCAATTTGGCCACGATAACCATAATCTCGCATTCCCCAATACGGCGGCGATGTCACGCAACAGTGAACCGTCTCATCGGGCAGGGACGACAGCTTATCTCGGACGTCCCCGATAACTATTTGAACCGGCTCATTCTCAGAGCACCGAAGAGGCCATACCGACGAGCCATTAACATAAGGAGCGCTCATTTTTTCCTCTCACCGGAGTTCGCGGCTTGGCGATTAGATACGATGTAATGCGCTGGCTTCTCTTGCACCTTAGCTGTCAGTGTTTCGATGATGTAGGAATGAAGCGTCCGATCCGATTCGATCGCTTTATACTTCAGAGCTTTATGCAAGTCATCCTCCATCTCAAGAGGAAATGTCTTGTGGCGTTTTTGCGTACTCTTTAGTTTCATAGGTCAGGAAACTTACCCTACTAACCCAGGTAAGTCAATGATGGCTATTGGAGTAAAAAGGCGAAGGCCAAAGGTATTCTCACGGGCCGAGATCTCCAGCGGTATCTCGCGAAACCGTGAGGGTCGTCTTTGATACCAACATTTACGTCTCAGCGTTCGTTCCCCTGGTTCATCTGCCGATCGAGCGATGCAGCGCATCTTGGATGCGCCACGATACAGTACTGATCTCCAAGCCCATCCTCGACGAGCTACTCACCACCCTTGCTCGCAAGTTCAGCCGCGATGCTGATGCCGTGAGTCGTACGGCTCTTCTATGGTACTGGCTCAGGCTTGACCGATACGGGACTGCCCGGCTAGTATCCACAATGGAGTCATTATGGAACCACTGGAGAGGAGGTGCGCATGGCGACCTTGACCATCAAGAATATTCCGGAGCCCCTCGTCAAACGGCTGAAGAAGCAAGCGGCGGCACATCGACGGAGCCTGAATTTCGAGGTCATCTCCTATCTTGAACAAATGGCGCAAAGCGTACCGGTTGACGCCGATGCCCTGCTCGCAAGGGTACGGGCTATCCGTCGAACTCCCCAAGGCGTTCGACTGACCGATCGCCTGCTTCACGATCTCAAAGTGGCAGGGCGGCCATGATCGTGGCTGATACGAACCTCTTGATCTATCTCTATGTCCAAGGTCAACGGACAGAAGAGAGTGAGGCCGTGTTGCGGCGGGATCCGTTGTGGGCGGTGCCGTTACTGTGGCGTTCAGAATTTCGGAACAGCTTGATCGGACTCGTTCGCGCGCATGCGCTCCAACTGGACGACGCGCTCGCCATGAGTGAAGAAGCCGAGCGATGGATTGCCGGGCAAGAATATAGCGTACTCTCGCGACAGGTGCTCATGCTGGCCAGTCAGTCTAGCTGTTCAGCCTATGATTGCGAATTCGTGGCCCTTGCCCGGGATTTGGAGGTTCCGTTGGTGACGACCGACCGCCAGGTTCTCAAGGCATTCCCAACCATTGCCGTCTCTCCATCGACCTTCACGGCTTGACCTACAGTTCGCTGGTAAAGCCACACAGAACAGAGAGCGATTCTGGGAAAAACTTTCCTTGGATTTGCAGGCTATTCAAGAACATCCTTGAGCGAGTTCGCGGTGGCTCAAACAGGTGCTCAACGAGGCCGTAAGCAGTGCGGATACCGGCGAGCGAGGATTCAACGAGATACGCTTCACGAACGACGAGAGCCGCGTTTTACAGGTCGCGGATGGCGCCTTGAAGGACCGTAATCTGCGTCACCGGATCGCCGGAGGCTTTGAGTTCTGCGCGGATTTGATCTTTGAGGTAGGAGGAGTACCCGACACGGTCGATCAAGAGGTCGAGAAAGCGTTCGACTGGAAGTAGACTCTGGGCCTTGAGTTCTTCCAGGGTCTCGTCGCTGACGGGCACGTAGGCGTTCCCCATGTGGAACACCACATTGTAGTAACGATTTTTCCCGATGCGCTCGAACCGTAGACCCTTCACCGATTACTCCTTGGAAGGAAGTTGAAAAACACCGTCGGCTTCGTCCTTGATACCCGCGACGTGTGGGAATCGGCCGGTTGTTCTGGTTTGTTTCGTGGATTCGGTTGAACCGGACTAACCGGATCAACTACACACGAAGAGGACGGCATATTTGCACATCCTCTAAACTTTGCGAGACAGCACATTCTAGACAAGCAGACCGTGGAAGACAAGGGCGCCTTCCTGAGGCAGCCCTCCTCAGATGGCCCCGCGAATCACCTGCTCATCGTCGGTCGCAAAGATGACGGCGCGCATCGATTAGCCCTTCACCAGCTAGAAATCTTGGGTTAAAGGCAGCCATATGCTCGTGATGGTGCCTTCTCTCACTGCGCTCGTCATGTGGATATTTCCACGATGCCGCTCGATAATGTTCTGGCAGATCGCCATCCCTAGTCCGGTTCCGCGCGGTTTCCCCGATGTGAAAAATGGCTCAAAGACGCGGGATAGTACCCCCGGCGGAATGCCTTTACCGGCATCTTTGACCTGTACCATGATGCCGGGCTGTTCATGGTGGAATGACTCCCGTGCCGTGATGTCTATGGCGAATCCATACTTGGGAGTGGCATCAATCGAGTTGTCGATAACGTTTAAGAGCACTTGCTCGATTTGATCTCGATCGGCATACAGATGGTCGGCTACTGCGGGAATGGAAGTTTTGACCGTAAGATGTTTCGCCTTCAGAGGCTCACTCAACAACTTGACGGTCTCGTTGATGAGGTCGGACAACGCAAATCGAGTCAGCGCAAGCTTGCGAGGCCTCGCATACTCCACAATCTGATTCACGATCCGATCCATGCGTCTGGTCTCGTGTAAAATCACCTCGATCTCCGCACGTCTCGGATCGGACTTCTCGAAATCATCCAATAACAGCGATGCCGTCGAGCCAATCCCGACCAAGGGATTCCTGAGCTCATGGGCAATACCGGCCGCCACCTGTCCCAAGGTGGCTAGCTTCTCGGTCCGGCTTAACCGTGATTGCAGGGCGTCCAGCGCCGTAATGTCGATATTGAATCCCACATAGATCGGATCGGGGCTGTCAAAGTCTGCGATCGGCACGCGTCGGCTCAAGATAGTCAGCATGCTGCCGTCTGCATGGACAAACCGGAAGATCAATTCGCACTTGCGGCCCGCCGCGACGGCCTTTGAAAACTCCGACAGCACACGATCGATATCTTCAGGATGAATTTGCTTACGGAAGATGGCGGGATCAACCTGTTCGTCAGGATCAAGTCCGGCCAAAACCTGATTGTGTCGATTGCTGAACGTGACCTCCATTCCCTTCGTCGTAAAGATGCCGATCGGAGCGTGATCCACCAGACCGCGGTATCTGGATTCGGAGGAAGATAAATCCTGGTTCAGTTTCCGGAGCGACAGCTCGGATTTTACCACTTGATCGAATTGGTCCTGAATTTGCTGACCCATCTTTTGCATCACCCTGGTGAGACCTCCGATCTCGTCGTTTCGATCCAAAACAGGGATAATGGGAACAAGCGCGCCAGGTGAATTGCTCACGGCCATAGACAGGTTGACCAGAGGGACCGCAATCGATTGGGCAATCAGATAGAGCGCGCAGACGATGAGGACAAACGTGAGCAGCCCACCGCCTAAGATTGCAAGGAGTGTCGACGTGCGATCCTGGCTCATTTGAGCAAACTCATCCAGCGCTCGCTGCTCTTCAAACTTATCGAGCTGTGCTATCCAATCCCGGAACTCGGACATCCGTGCTCTTCCTCGTCTTTCATTGATGTACTGGAGCACGATCTCCTTCCGCCCAGACTGAAGCTCTCGGATGATGTCCTCCTTCTCTGAGACGAACCGGCTCACGAGGGCTTCAGCGTCCTTGAATTGGTATTGCTGGTCTTCTGAAAGTCTCTGCTTCAGTTCTTGCTCGGCCCCGCGAAGGCCTTCCAGTGCTTCCTGATAGGGCTTGAGATCAAGGGTATCTTCGGTAAGCAGGTATCCTCGAAAGCCGGTCTCCACATCTACCACCCTCCGCAAATATTGGGCTGCAGCCTTCTGAGTCAGATAGAGATTGTTCAGCCGCTCTTCATCCTGCGAGAAAGTTTGCAGGTTGCTGTATGTCACGATGCTGACGAGGATGAGGGAGGCGAGAGGGATCGTAGAGATGAAGAGTAACTTGTGATGAATCGGAAGATTGTTGAACAGGCGAGCGACACGCTTGTACATGGAGTCTCCGTCGCACTCTTCTGAGTGCCTAGGATGTAGAGTCAACCATTGTCAAACATCTCTCTCGTAGGTCCCAATTATGACAGGACAACTCCCACGGTCAACAGTCCGAAGTTATGGGAAAGATGTGAAGGCTGTGGGAGCATGCTCCACCCTGTCCTTGCAGAGCATTGTACGATAAATCGCTTGCTGAACGTTACAAGGACCTCGGCAGGGGCTCGGAGGATAGCAGTAGTGCGACGCCATTGAAGCGAGAGTACAGATTGTCTCGACATGGAGGAGGCCATCACACAAAATTCTACCAGGGTGTCTCAGGTCCTCCTCTCTTGACGGAGCGATTGATCCTACAGTATCCCAAACAGGAGGATGGTCGTGTTCGGACTCTACGCCATGTCGCGAACGTGCGCCATGAGCCTGACCAATCCCTAGCGATGAGCGCTTTGGCTATTTCCCCACCTGACGGCGTAGCGCGAGATGCTCTAAGGCCCGGTTCACGACAGGCTCGACTAGCTGAAGGTCCACGGTCTTAATGATGAAATCGTACGCCCCCAGTTTCATGGCCTCCACCGCTTCTTCGACGGTTCCATAGGAAGTCAGGATGATCACCAGCGCATCCTTCGCTTTCGCGCGAAGCGCCGCCAGGATTTCCAGCCCCGATCTCCCAGGCATCTTGATATCGAGGAGAATCAGATCGGGAAGGGCGGGAAGGCCCTGCTCAACTGCGGCCAACAGTTCATCTCCGGACTTGAAGGCCTTGACTTGATGCTGGCTCTGAGACAGTCGTTTGACCAGTGCGTTCAAAAGTACTGGTTCATCGTCGGCAACATAAATACTCGCTGGCATATCGGCACTCCTTTCGATCTAGTTCGGTCTGTAGATTGACATGGCGGTCAGGCTGCGCCGCAATCAAGCAACTCCAGCACCCGCGATTGCCAGGCGATGACCGCGCTGCGCACGTGCAGCTTCGCCTTCAGGCTGGGAAATTCAGAGCGGATGATTCTGGCGGCAAAGTCGGACAAGAAACAGGCCCTGAGTGTGGCGCGAGCCCGGTCGAAGCCGATTTCGTGGTAGGGCGATTCGGCGAGCAGTAGGAAGCCGTCATCGCGGATACGGTGGGCTTTCATGTTGGCATCGATGATGCCGGCGGCCTTGCGGATGGGGTCGGCGAGATCGGGACTGTAGGGCCCGATGATCAACGCCATGTTGGGCGTGTACATCCAGTCGAATCCACGCCCGATGCCGATCACCCATTCGTGGTGCTCGATGTCCAGGCTGCGGTTACTGTACATGATTTTCGCGATGTGGGCGATGTTGCCCTTCACAAGGGGCAATAGATCATGTCCCATCTGCTCCGGCATATCGGGGTAGAGCTGCGTTAGTAATGCGGGCAAGGTGTCGTGGCCTGTGGAAGCGACGGTGGAGAGGTCCAGAGCTGCGTTGTCTCTACCATGGAGGATAAGGGCATCTTCGTCGGTCTCGAATCCGCACACCAGAGGATACACGGTGTTGTGGCCATCACCGAAGACCGCCTCCACCTGTCGCTTGAGATCGAAGGTATGACTGCGCGCAGCGTCGGTGTCGTAATTAAAGCCGGCGCAGCCACGGTGGGAATCGCCTTTTGAATAATGGTACGTGATGAGCACCAGCGTGCGTCGCCCCTGCTTGACCATGTCCTCTATATGTTCCGCCAGGACCTTTCCGAAGTAGGGCCAGCCCAGGTCAAAGCGGCCGCCAAGATTACGCAACGGCAGGATAATGCCGGGCGGCGTATTGGTGGCCACAGCGAGGTTGATGCGTCCATCCATGCAATTGAACGCAACGATGGAGGTGGGGTGCTGTGCTGTGTGGAGGTTACGCGCCAGAAAGGATTCGGGACTCTGATAGGCCATGGCATGGCGATGGGCATGATTGATCAACCAGCCGATTCGTTGTCGGATGGGCAATTCACGAACAGACTTGCTGTCCGCGCTTACTGCGGACGGAGTCAGCTCGGTCGTCATGGCCTGACTTCCGCTGTCCTGTTCGGGCATATCCTTCTCAGATGTCACCGTCACCCGTCGGTTGATGGTCCGGCGGGATGAAACCTTACCCTGAGCCTTCTTTCCTGACGTTTTGCGCATGGTGTGCTCCTTCATGCGAAGGCGATGGCGCTCTCGGTGAATTTCACGCGATGGGCCAGGTTATGATCCGACAGGCCACGGAAGTGCTCCATTCCAACGAGGACACAGGTATGCCCGGCTTCGATGGCTCGATCCTGGAACGTGTGCAAATACTCCATGGTGGTGTGGTCAATAACCTTTCCAGCCAGAATGAGCATATAGTTGGCTTTGGTGCCTTCAGGCACCACGATTTTCTTGAGTTCCGCGTCGAGTTTCACCAGATTCATGCAGGTGATCGACGAGAGGTAGATTTTGTAGGGATTCTTCATCTCGCCGACGCTGCCCCGTAACACCGCGGTTGCCGAGACCGTCCTCACATCTCGAGCCCCGCGACCGTCTCCGATGCGGATGAGGGGATTGCCGAACAGTTCTTTCAAGGAGGCCCCGATCCCCTCCCCGGGGGAAGCACGGATGACATCCTTGACGAGCAAGACGATTTGCGTCAGCGTGCCGACGATCATGCCTTCCAACAGGTCCGAGGTCCACAAGGTCACCACGACATTGACCAAGGCGATAAACAGCTGTTCTTTGCCGACCGCGAAGATCTGCTTGAAGACCTTGTGCGAGCAGAGTTTCCAGCCGATCCACATAAGCAGCCCAGCCAGAGCCGATTTGGGCACATAGTTCATGAGGGCTGCGGCGAACAACAGGATGAGCAACTGAAAACAGGCATAGTAGAAGTTGGCCCAGAGGGTGCGGCCCCCTGCGAGCATGTTGACCGTGCTTTTTAACCCGCCGGGGATGATCGTCAACCCGCCGAACAGACTGGAGGCGGTGTTGGAGACCCCCATGGCCCGCAAGGTGACATTGGGGTCCGACTTGCGCTTAAAGGGATCGATTTTATCGATGGCTTGGATCGTGGCGAGCGACTCGGTCCCGTCGATCAGGACCAGCGTGATAATAATGACGAGGAGAGACCAATATAAGTCTGTTCTCGAAAAGGCTTCGACAAAACTTGGGAAGACAATGCCATGTTCAAACACATTGAGGGGGATATGAATGAGGTATTTCTCGTCGATGCCTATGATCCACGAGGCCAAACCGCCCAGGACGATCACGACGAAGGGCACCGGGATGAGTTTTGCCCAGGTGGCTTGGATCCGGGACAGGATCGCGGTCAGAAAAAAGAGGAGGAAGAGAGCCACGGCGCCAATGGTTGCGATCATCGGATTCAACACCATGATCTGTTCGGGAATAGACGCGAGGGCTTTGGGAATGGATTTGATGGGCGGGATGATGACCCCGAGAAAGGACGGAACCTGTTTGATGATGATCAACATGCCGATCGCCATCAACATCCCTTCGACCACCGAGATGGGAAAATACAGCGCGAATCGCCCGGCATTGAAGATGCTTAAGATCACCTGGATGACCCCGACGATACTAATGGCCACCAGCAAGAGCGGATAGCCCACGGCCAAATCGCCGTTCCCCAACGTGATCATGCCGGCCAACAGCGCCGGCGCCAGGCCGGCGGCCGGGCCGCTGATCGTGATATAGGCCCCTCCGAGGAAGGGGAAGATAAATCCGGCGATGATCGCCGAGATCAGACCGCAGACGGGCGGCGCCCCGGAGGCGATCGCAATGCCGAGCGAGAGCGGGATCCCCATCATGGCGACTTGCAGTCCCGCCATCATGTCGTACCGAAAATGCTTCAGCCCCTTCACCCCGTTCTGGGGTTTCTCCATTTTCTCTAGTGAAGGATCCATTGCTAGAGTCTGGGTTCCATGCGACGACATGCCGTGCCTCCTGAATTTCCGGTTTCCCTATAACATTCCTTGAAACGATACAAGCATCTTAATGTTTCGAGGTAGAGGTTCGTTCAACGTTGTCTGTTTATCGAGGAGCCTGACCGCGCGATAGTAATCCAACAAAGGTCCCCGCAGCAAGCCATTAAACAGGGTATTTGGCGAAGGAGAATCAATAAAATCCTGGCTTGAAGGGACCCATTTGCCTATGCATGACATGAATGAAGAGATTGTCGACCCTGAAGAAGGTCTGTGCGGCGAAAACGTTCATCGTTAGTTACTCAAGAGGAACCGTACAAGGCAAACCCATTACCGTACCGATCAGGGCCTACGCACAACCGATGCTGTTAGAGGCTTCTTACTGAGGAGCTAGGTGCAGAGCGCCGGCTGATCCACCGGAACGGCCGACCACTCTCCACCAGGCTGGTAGCGGACAAACTGTCCGGTATGCATGTCTAAAACAAGTAGATGGAGCCACATGTTGTCGAAGAGTTTCTGGAGGCCCCGATGACGTTGGACGATCGCGCTGAGAATAGCCGGCTGTCCCTCCACGATGATCGTGAGCCGCAACGGCTCATGCACCCAGACCATTTGAAATGAAAGGCCCACTCGAAGATCGCTGTGCGCTCCGCCCATGACGCCGACGAGTCCGCTTACATTATGCAGCACCTTGGTCCCGCTGCCATAGCGGGAGTTGTCGACGCGGGAGAAGTAGTATTCTAATGCAATACCGGCAGCGACCGGTCCCACCGCGGTCATAATACGCTCAAGAATCGCTCCGTCGGCATCTTGGAATGGATCATAGGACTGCAGGAATGTCCGCCGGTCGAGAAAAAGATTCTTCGTCAGCGTTCGTCTACCGATGACGGCCGAGGCGTTGGTGGCATGTCCCCACTCTGGACTGATCTGACTGAAGTCTCCGGCACGCCGTTCCATATGACGGAGTGATCGGGCCGATGAGGCTTTCTTAGGAGCCAGGGGAAGAAGTCGGCACCGTTCCTGCGCATTCAGCGCGCGGGCCGCGTCCAGGTCTTTCACGAGGCGGGAAAATTCCTCGTGGTGGGAGAGGGGGATCCGATCGGTTTCAAAGTACGTCATGCGGTCCGAGGCCGTATTATGTTGGGCTCCAACAAAATAGGTATCGCTCGGAATATCGATGCCTCGTTTGCTCAGCGCGGATCGCACCTCCGGCTTGTTTGCCATGGCAGCCAGGGCGCGCGCGTTCGGTCCCCCGTGTTTGCCGCCGCAGGCGCCGCAATCGTAAGCCGATTCATGCGGGTTGTTTTGGGTCGTGGAGCCATGAGCGACGAAGATCGTCAATCGGGCGAATCGCTTCGTCAATCCAATGACTCGCAACTGTCCCTCCACGATGCCGATTTGCTGGTCCAACATGAATCCAACTTGTTGTCCGTGAGACTGGGAATCTGCCGCGCTAATCGGCGTATCGATTGTGAGCTTGGTCCGTACTGGGGGGACGATCCAATGGTGGAGTCGCTCAAGGAAGCGATCGAATCGTCTCGGCAGCAGAACCTTTCCCATCAACACGATTCCCATCACAACCGAGGCTAGATCGATCACGAAGTAGGACGTAATGATATTCTTCTTGAGCGCCAAGAAGATGCCTTCCAACTTTTCGAGAAATACCTCGCGCCGTGACAACCGATCCCACTGATCGACTTGATCCTCTGTTGGTTCCTCCACAACGCGGTTGTTCGGTGTCACCACGACGGGGCAGAGCGGAGTAATTCCATGACCGCACAAGGAGGAGTAGTTCATCACCGCGCCGAAAAAACCGGCTGTGCCGAAGGTTTCATAGGCGGGGTCCTGCGATTCGAAGTACCGGCGAATGCTCTCCTCCCGTTCGTCGATGCAGAACACCAGCTGGACTTTCGGGCGGTCGTCTTCTGAGCGAAGTTGACTCGTATTCCGATCGAGTGTCCGTAAGAGATCGCGCTGATAATGTCCTTCGAAGGCCCGTTGCCAGACTGGGCCATGAGCCGAAGATGGAAACGAATTGAGCGTGGCAAGCAATCGATCGGTGTCGCTCACGCTGAGGGTTTGCATCTCTGACCCGCACATCCCGATGAATTGAGCGAGATGAAACAGCCGCCAGGAATTCCGACAGAGCGTGTGGACCGGATCTCGGCCAGGAGCTGAGGCCTCGCGATAGACCCAGATCATCTCGGCCACGCGCACCCATTCGTCCCGATCGGTCCGGAGATTGGCTCGAATGAGATCGCGCACGCGCGATTCGAGATAGCCCGGGAGCCCGCCGCGATGGTGTTCCAGGCGCACGGTGAATTCGCACGGATGATTGCGATGCACATGGTGCAAACTCTGAGTCGTGCCATCGAGGCCCCACACGTCGAGACATACCTGCTTGCTCAACATCGATTCGCAGAAGAGACGCACTGCGAGATACTCAATCAAGTCGATGTGGTAACGTTCTTGATGAGAATCGTGCGGATGCTGCTCGGACCATTTGATCAGACCTGCCCACCCAGGCAACTGGACCAGACGACGGCACAGGAAGTCACTCTCATGATGTTCGGGAATCTGTAAGGCGCGAAGCGTCTCGATCACGCTATCGTCGGCTCTCTCAGGCAAGGCCAGCACGGCGTCTTGCCAGCCGTCGACTCCTCCCAAGACCAGCGAGAACTCCTTTGCTGCAAGCTGTTTCCAGGCGCGATAGAACCCCTGCTCCCGCAAGGGCATCGGCCAACTCGCGATCCCATGGTCGAGAAAGGCCCCGCACCATTTGATCATGTAGCGGTTCACACGCTCGGCGATGTCGACTCCCGTCAACTCCTGTAAGAGATCGCTCAGGGTCAGATCGTGCCCCAGAGCCCGCATGGTGGCGGTCAGCGATTCGTCAGCCTGTTGAATGAGTTGTTGTCGCGGGTCAAGACGATCAATATCTGCGAGTAATTGCCTGCAGGCTCCGGTACGATCGCGACATTCGATCAGTTTCCGCAGTGCGTTCAGGGAGGACTGGGTCAATTCCGTCTCGCGGAAGCCGGCCAGCACGATTCGACAGAGTCGTGCCTCGACAACCGGGTCCACGCTTCCCGTGGTATCAAGATCCTCCCAGTGATCAATGTCGTCCCGTAAGGCTTCCCATGCGATCCACGTCAGGCCATCTTCTCTAAGACCGCCAAGTATGAGTTGGCGTCGGCCTTCGGCTTGTTGGTCAAGGCGTGGCAAGGAGAACGTCTCCTGTAACGCCTGCCGGAGGCTCTCTGTGAGGCGAACTCGGAGTTCCTCTCGCAGAAAGGCTCGCCAGGGTCTGTCATCGACTGGCAGGGTACCGATGAACAGAGGGCGGGCGCACGCTTCATCCCAGGTCTCCCAGCCGAATCCCTTAGAGATTCGCAGTTCAGCGACGAGACGCACAAAACTGACTGAATAGCTGATACTGCTTGGGAACAGCGCTCGAATCCTGGCCTGCGCCTTCGCAGTCAAAGTGAGAGGTGGCGTCTGGTTAAGATCTCCAGGTCCTGAAGTCCGGCTAAGACCCAACTTGATTGTGCGGCGTTGCTCTCGTCGGCGCCCGACGAAGCGAACCTCTTCTTCAATCGCGTCCCGTATACTCGCGGTAAGGGGGAGGGCCAACCCGCCGTCCTGTTCGACGGCCATGATGCGACGATGCAGTGAGTCCAGCCGCGTCGTCGAGCAATCTTCAGCGCACAACGTCTCGGGATTCGTGGGCGACAGCGGGTCGTCCAGTCCTCGCGCTGCAAGCGTGGCATGCCACAGGCGCGTGACGGCATAGGCTTCGAGATCGCGTTCGCACCCTGACACGATGCCTGCGAAGGTCCCGGTCGCGTCGAGATGAGGGGGAATGAGGCGGCGAAGCAGATCATGTTCTGCTTGCAGCCAATGGATGTGGAGCGAGTCTCGGTGATACGTGGGGAAGTTGCCGATATTGTCGAGATGGCGATCGATACATTGCCGATAGCCGTCACGACGGTCGGGAGGAATTTCCAGTGAGGCGAACCATCGCTCAACGCCGTTCGGGTCCGGCGAAGTCTTCCGAGCCTCGTGCAGTTCATGTCTGAGTAGTTCTCGCAAGTGGCCTGGGAGATTCAAGTTCAGTTGAGTCTGGACCCAGTCGCAGAGCGTCCACTCTCGTCCGATACGATCCACGCTCAGGCGAAGGTCTGTCCTGGCTTTTTCCAACAGAACGGTTCGCGCGGCTTTCGGGAGATCCTTTCGAAACCGATTTCTCGCTCGTTCTTGATAGACCTGCCAAGGAAGATGGGCTGGGTCGAGCGGCTCGATCCCGTAGAGCAGATGTATGCGAAGCACATCCTGTGAAGTAACAGTCCGATCATCCCCGAGCATGAATGTTTCGGCGTCGTCGCCCGACCGGTGGGATGCCAGCGCCTCTTTCACATCGTGGTCCGTGATCCGGCCATTCTGATAGAGACGGCGGAATTCGTCGTTGGGCAGAAAACCTCGTCCGCCTAGGAGCCGTTCTGCCTCTGCGACTGCCTGGTCGAAGGGAAGATGCTCGAGGCCGTGCAAGGGATTTGTATGAATGAACGTACTGATCGGCCCCTGCGCGTGCAGGAGCTCCGAGGCGTGGTCCACATTCGAGCGGAGGCGTTCCCGCTGCATTTCAGCGGGACTCGCCTGGTTCTGCGGATTGTTTGGGGGTTTAGCGATATCCAAAACGCTTCTGCGATGCGCAATAAAAAAGCCAACTGGTTTCCCGGATCACAGTCCAGAATGAACCTAGTTGGCTCGTACTGGAGTTAGTCCATCCAGAATAAAACCGGTTGGCTCGTACTGGAACTGGCCCCTCACGGAACCAGGTACCCTACACCTCTGTTACATCGAACTCGACGGTTCCTTCTGTCCCCTCGGAGACAAGAGGCACAATCGAACGAGTAGCACCGCCTTCCATATTCACCCATCCGTCTTTGTGGAGTCAAGGAAAAGTAGATGGATCGGACTCCGCCGGGGCTTTGGGTCCGGCAAGATATGCCTTCTGATCTGCTGCGTAAGGCCTTGCTCTCTTGTGATATCAGAATCGTTGCCTCTATAATTCGAATATCTGTTCTCTGGAACATGGGGATGATGAACAACGAAAGAACTAAAGGGGAGATTGAGGCCGCCATTCGCACGGCCATCATTAAGTTCGAGCAAGAGTTCATGGGGCGAGGACCGGATGAAGTCAAGGCGTTTATCGTGCGGGACCAGGTGCTCGTTCGCCTGAAAGGTGTGCTGACGCTGGCCGAACGTCAGTTGGCAAAAACGGCGGATGGTATCGATATGGTGAAGCGATTACGGCAGATTTTGATTGCGCAAGGTCGCGACAAACTTTGCGAGCAAGTGAGCGAAATCACCGGCGCGAAAACCCTCGCGCTCTTCACCGACATTGACGTGCAGATCGGCGAACGGGTGTTGGTGTTCACGATCGATCGTGACATCCAGGGCGAAAGTCGATAGGGCGGAGCTGTAAGGGGGAAAACTCGTCAATGGCTGCTTGAAACCCAGGCTCCCCTGCGATTTTTTATTCTCAGAAACGCCTGGAATGGGTCTATTCCATCTTGACCAGCGACATGTGGATCGATGACTTCGGTTCCGAGTCGTTCACTTCTTTGCCGGGTGACACCTCTCCTCGCTTGAAAACCTCGCGCGAGTCCTGGCATCCTCCAATTATGAGCAGACATCAACTGGAAACCCTCTTGTTCGACAACTCGTATGCCCGCCTGCCCGAAGCCTGCTATGCCAAGCTGAATCCCACTCCGTTTGCAGGGCCTCCCTATCTCGTCAGTTTCAATCCCGCGGCGGCCGAGCTGATCGATCTTGATCCGGAGCAAGCGAAGCGCCCGGAGTTCGCCGCGGTGTTTGGCGGGAGCCTGCTTGTGCCGGGGATGGAGCCGCTGGCCATGCTCTACTCCGGCCATCAGTTTGGGGTCTATGTCCCGCAGCTTGGAGACGGGCGCGCCATCCTTCTTGGAGAAGTACGGAACGAACGGGGCGAGAAGTGGGATCTCCATCTGAAAGGGGCTGGGCTGACGCCGTTTTCGCGAGAGGGCGATGGCCGTGCGGTTCTGCGCTCGACCATCCGGGAGTATCTCTGCAGCGAAGCGATGCATGGCCTGGGGATTCCGACGACGCGGGCGCTCTGTCTCGTCGGGAGCGACCACAAGGTCTACCGCGAGCAAATAGAAACCGGCGCGATGCTCGTGCGGATGGCGCCGTCGCATGTGCGCTTCGGCAGCTTTGAGATTTTTTATTACCGTAAACAGCACGAGCAGCTCACAATCCTCGCCGACTATGTCATTGCGAACCACTTTCCCCACTTGGTGGATGGCTCGGACAAGTACGCGCGATTCTTCTCCGAGGTCGTCGAACGCACGGCCAAGCTCATCGCGCAATGGCAGGCCGTCGGTTGGGCGCATGGAGTCATGAATACGGACAACATGTCGATCCATGGCATCACCCTCGACTACGGTCCGTTCGGGTTCATGGACGACTACGATCCTGGGTTCATCTGTAACCACTCTGACCACAACGGCCGCTACGCGTTCAATCAACAGCCCTACATCGGCCTCTGGAACCTCAGCTGCTTGGCGCAGGCGCTGTTGCCGCTGGCATCGAAAGAGGATCTCAAGGCCGCACTGGATCGCTACACGCCTCTCTGCGAACGTCGCTACATGGAGCTGATGCAGGCCAAGTTCGGTTTGAGCGAGGAGCAGGAGGACGATGCTGCGTTGATTCAAGACTTGTTGGGTCTCATGCAGCAGAGCCACGTCGATTACACCAACGTCTTCCGGGCCTTGGGATCGTTTTCATCGGAAGATGGATCGCGCCACGAACCGCTCCGTGACTTCTTCCTTGATCGTGAGGTCTTCAGTGGTTGGGCCACGCGATATGCCGACCGGTTGCGAAGGGAGAAGAGTCGCGACGGGGAACGATACACGCAGATGAACCTGGTCAATCCAAAATACATCTTGCGGAACTACCTGGCCCAGCAGGCCATCGAAAAGGCGCAGCAGAAGGATTTCTCAGAGATTGATCGCCTGCTTGCGCTGCTGCACAATCCCTACAGCGACCAACCGGGCATGGATGTCTACGCAGCCCCGCCTCCTAACTGGGGCAAGCATTTATCGGTCAGTTGCTCGTCCTAGCTACATGTCCACGTCCCTCCCTTTTGGGAGGTGTTGCATCGCCACACGTATGAGAAGCGAAGGTCTGCGCTGGGTCTGGGCTTGCCTAAAAGAAATTCTCGAAGGGTATGCACTAGCACGAAGACGGAGAATCCTAATAGCTACCCATAAAAAGTCATGGGCCATTCAATCCGTATGCTTCTGCCTGTGCCGTATTCCGCCTCGGTCTCACTTCCTGTAGCGTAGGCGGATCGAGCGAAGAGGGGCAACCGTTCTTAGTGCACGATTCAATCAGGCGGTCCGGCTAGTGGCTTCACGTCAATTTTTTCTGAGGTGAGTAATAAAATCGCCGATTGCTGCCTGTGATAATTCTGTGTTTCTCTCAAGATGGCGTCCTGTTTCACAGCCTTCGTAGGAAGGCTGGACGTGCGAAACACGCCGGTCAAATAGAAGTATAAGGTCACGCCCACCAGCGTCAGTAACAATATGGCGACGACAAGGACCATCAGTTCAGACAACCTGTCCACATTTTAAGTGGGGCACAACAGCAACGTGTTCATGTTTCCCCAACTCCTCAGTATTCAGCCTTCGCAGCCATAAGTCTATCGCACTGTTCCCGGGATTCCAAGCAAAGCTATTCTGGGAAGGCAGACATAATGATGTTGAACCCGACCCCTGTCACCCCAACAGCTTCACAGAAAACATCATACAGTCTCCTCCTCTGTCTTGGGGCGAATGACGGAAAGGCGAGCCAGGCCATGGCAAAAGGAGGTGGAGCGTCGAAACGATATTACCTGGTCCGCATGAACCGGGTCGATCCCAAGTACCTGCTCCGCAACGATCTGGCGCAGACAGCCATCGAGAAGGCGCAGTAGAAGGACTTTTTGAAAATCGACCGCCTGCTCGCGCTGCTGCAAAATCCCTACAGCGACCAGCTAGGTATGGACGACTACGCAGCTCCTCCTCCCAACTGGGGCAAGCATTTATCGGTCAGTTGCTCGTCGTAAATATCGATCTCCACACCTCTTTGAGGGAGGATTGTTTTACTAGAGGCCAATAGGCGATGATACGATGCTCCAGCGAAGGATGGAAATAGGTGGGAGTCTCACAGTAGCCCATGAAGGGAAATCCCTACAGCTTCCTACAGCGATCAGCCAGGCGCAGATATCTAAGCAGGATCGCCTCCCCACTGGGGCAAGCATTTATCGGTCAGCTGCTCATCGTAAGCCATCCCGATGACCCGGCATTCTTTATGCTCTAGGTAAGAAGCAATATTCTATCTGTGGGCCGCTCGACTCACTGTCACGGTGAGTAGGGAGAGCTCCTGTTTCAATCGGCAGCCTATGACCTTCGCACCATACAGCATGATTGTCCGGTCCCTCGTCCTTGCGGGGCTGGCGCTCTTTCTCAGCGCCTGCCCCGGCGGTTCAGGAGGGGGAGGCACGACGCCCACTGCCCAGACTAGCGTCTCGATCAGCGGGACTGTGTCGGGCACCCGCATCGTCGCGGTGGATGCAAGCAATCAAATTATCGCCGAGGACGATACCGCCGGCCGCAATCCGAACGCCCAGGGTCAATTTGCCTGGTCGCTTGACAATCTGCCTGTAGGGAACGACATCCGCCTATTCTTCATCACGGGCGGCAATATCTATCCGATGTATTTCGGAAACCCGAGCAGCAACGTGTTTGCCGTCAATGCTCCGAGCTCTATTGCGCTCGGCCATGTGACGACCGCTGGCAATCAAGCTACTCCGCAGATTCCGCCGACTGGTGTAACTTCCCGTCCGCTGAACGCGACTGTGCCGCTGAGCATCACCCCGATGCTGACCATCAACAGTCCGGCGAATAATGCGACACTTCCCAACGGGCCGGTCACGGTGACGTTCGTCGTCCAGAATTTTACGATCGGCGCCGTGAACCTGCCGCATCTGCACTTTTATCTCGACAGCGATCCCGTGCCCTATCACTTCTACAGCGGCACCCCAGGACAGATCGTCTATCAGGGTGCTGCTGCTGCCAATGTGCAATGGCAGAGCAATACGCAGATCCAATTCACGGCCTTACCCGTCGGCACGCACCAAGTGCGATTGGTATTGGCGAACGTTTCCGATGTGGAATTGACGAATCCCGAAGCGACGAAGACGATCGCCTTCTCCGTCGCGGTTTCTTCCGGTAGTCCACCGACCGTCGCCATCACAAGCCCCGCGCAGAATGCCTCGGTTCCGGTGGGACCGGTCACGGTCTCATTCACCACACAGTTTTTCACGATTGGCGTCCCTGGGCAGAACCATTTGCATTTCTATCTCGATGCCGACACCACCCCCTACATGTTCTACAACGGGGCTGGCATCAACGATGACAACGGCGTCCTCTACAACGGCGTCCACACGCACTTCGTTCACTGGAAGTCGGCCACGTCGTTCGACATCTTCGGGCTTCCGTCGTCCTCCCACAGCGTTCGTGTGGTTCTAGCCGATCCAAACCACAGTGAACTGGCAAATACCGAGGCGACAAAGACGCTCAACTTCTCTGTCAACCAACCGCCGAGCGGGGATCTGAAGTTGGAATCGGTCATCTCAGGGCTGGAGTTTCCGGTTGGGATGGCCTTGACACCGGATGGCCGCGTATTTTTCAATGAGCGGCTGACTGGAAAGATCCGCATCATCAATCCACAAAATCCACAATGGCAGCTCGTGAACACTCCATTCTGCCAGCTCCCTGTGGCGACGAATGGGGAGCAGGGCTTGCTGGGACTTGCCCTGGACCCTCAGTTTGCGACCAACAAGTTCGTGTACGTCTATCACAGCGCCAGCAATCCCTTGCGCAATCGTGTCGTCCGCTATACCGAATCCAGCGGCTCTTGTACGAACGAAACCATCATTCTCGACAATCTGCCGGCCAGCACGAACCACAACGGCGGAATTATCCAGTTTGGGCCGGACGGGAAACTGTACGTCATCATTGGCGACGCAGAGAATACGGCTAATGCTCAGAACATAACTTCACTGGCAGGCAAGGTTCTGCGCGTGAATCCTGACGGCAGCGCACCGTCGGACAACCCGTTCTTCTCGAACACGAATGCCAATGCCAAGAAGGTCTATAGCCTCGGGCATCGGAACAGTTACGGCTTTACGTTCCATGGACATACCGGCCATCTGTGGGAAACCGAAAACGGCCCGTCTGACAATGACGAAATCAATCGTGTCGTGTCCGGCGGCAATTACGGATGGCCGACCGTGAAGGGAATAGCCGGCAACCCTAGCTTCCGAGACCCGATCCTGGCTTACACACCGACAATCGCGCCGACCGGCATCATCGCCATCCCAGAAAATTCCTTAACCTATCCCGTCGCCTACCGCAACAATCTGCTCTTCGTGGACTTTAACGGAGGTAAGATTCGTCGAGTGGTCTTGAGCGGGGCTGATCTGACCCAGCTTGGCACCTCCAGCATCGCCTACAACGGCGGGAACGGCTTCCTATTGAGCCTCATGCTCGGTGCCGACGGCTTCGTCTATGTCTCCAACGGCAGCGCCATCTTCAAAGTCGTCGCACCGTAGTCCTTTCCTATCCGTTCCTCCGACCCCTCTCCACCGCTTCGTAGAAAACACCTTGCAGTCTCCTCCTCTGTCTGTTGTAGAGTGGCAGCCTCTGTCTTGAAGCAGACGACGGAAAGGCGAGCCAGTCTATGGCAAAAGGAAGTGGAGAGTCGAAGATCGCCCTGGTGGGTGTGGTCACCCTTGCAGTGGCGCTCGCCGGCGTGCTGTTGGTGAAAGAGCCTCTGCGCAGTTCGAGGCCGGTAGGGACCGGGTTGGAGGTGAAACAGACGACCAGCGAGCAATCGGTTCGTGCGCGGCTGTGGGAAGATCCGCTGGCAGCAGTGCAGCGGGGGATGCGAGACGCTCCACCAGCAGCAATCGGGTTGCCTAAGTCCACACCAGGCCAGTCGTCTGACTCGTTCCTCTTTCAACGCCTGAGACCACTGCGACTTGCGATTGCCCACCGAGTCAAGAAGGATGAGCAGATCACCGTCCTCTTGGTAACCGTGAGCGGCGATCCCTATGCGGAGAGTACGGAGTCGCGCATACGGGATCGTTATGCGGTCGGTACCGCGCTGGGCGCAGCCTGCTATGTCCCGGAGGACGAGGGACATCTCTCGTTTATCGAGGGGGATACTCAGGGTGCTGGTCATGCGTTGCCGTACGAATGGTATCGGCTCCGCAAGACACGGGTCTGTAGCGAAGGACAGGATCGAGCCCAGAACACTCTCGTGGTCTGGATCCCCGACGACGCACTCAGCCGCGGGTTCTTGGCCACTCTGACCTCGTTGTCACAAGCCCTGGTGTGCCAAGAGTCGACACAGAAAAGCGAATGCCTCTTCACCGACGACCGTCGCAAGTTGGTCCGTCTGAATCCGACGTTGCAGCAGGCCGTCACGTTCAAGATCGTGGGGCCCCGTAGTTCCTCCGCCCTGCGTCAACTCCTGGATGAGGCTGGCGACTTGTATGCCGAGGCCCATGAAGGGGTCGGGGTTTGGCCGAACGCGGACGGAACCATCGAGCTCTATTCGCCATGGGCCAGCGCGATGAAGGGGCTCATGGCCTATGGGCTGAAGACGGAAAGAGGGAAGGGCCCTGTGTGCCAGACCTATGAAGTCTGCGAGCAGGAGTTTTTTCATCGTCTGGCTGCCGCGAATGTGCGGCTTGTCTACGGGATCGGATCCGATGACCGACTCTTCAACACATTGATCGAGGAATTAGAACGACGTCAAGTCCGGCTCGGCTGGGATGCAGTGATCCTCATCGGGGAATGGGATTCTTTCTATGGTCGAGCCTTGCCGATCGAGTTCCGTGCGGCGGCTTGCGCGAAGGTGGCGACTTTCACGGAGGCCGAGCTGAAGCAGATTCAGGTGCCGACGATGGTCAAATCCTGGTGCCCCACCGTTCCGCGCGCGGTCGATTTGCAGATTCAGCGCCCGGCGGACTATGAGTCCCTGACCTTGAACGTCTTCCGGTATAGCTACCTCAGCGGACTCGATGGCGAAGTGCCAGGTGATGACAGTGTGAAAGCTGGGCGCGGAGAGAACCCCAAAGCCAATGTGACGGCGAAGGATCTTCTAGCCGGTGGGTTGCGGGAACGCCCCGAAGGCACGAGCCAGCTTGATTATGTGCGCGCCTTGACCGCGCGGATCCAAGACGAAGGAGAGGGGGCGAAAGCGATCGGGATTCTGGGCACGGACCCCTACGATGCGTTGCTCATTCTCAAAGCGCTCAGGCCGGCCTTCCCGTACGCCGTCTTCTTCACCGTCGATCTCGATGCGCGCCATCTCCACGCCAGCGAGTACAAGTGGACCAGGAACATGGTCGTCGCCTCGCCGTTCGGCTTGCAGTTGGACGGGAGTCTCCAACGCGATGTCCCGCCGTTCCGGAGCAGCTATCAAACGGCCACCTATTTTTCCGTGCTCCGGGCGGTGAATCACGTGACCTGTCGCACAACGGGCGATCAGCAGCCATCGGCGGCGTCCTGCCAGGCTGGGTATCATGTGGCACTGACCCCGGAAGACCGAGTCTACGACGGGGCTGAACATCCTCGAATCTTCGAAGTGGGTCGAGAGGGCGCTGTGGATCTAAGCGTCGTCGATGTCGAAGGTGTGAGAACGATCCATCCCTTGCGCGCAGATCTCGAGCATACGGACAATCAGGGCCAATTGAAGCAAGGCATCGGTCCCAGCACCACCACCATGACGGTGCTGGTCGCGATCGGGCTGTTCGTCGGGATGGCGCTCGCTTGGACCAATCAGCGAGTTTGGCTGTGGGTCTCGCGCTCCTGGCGTCTGCTCGCTGTGGTCGGTCTTATCCTGTTAGCCGGGGCGGTGGTCTTTGGGACCATGGGTGGCGGGACAGCCCTCATGGCCCATCACGATGAAGGCGAACCCTTTTCATGGACAACTGGTGTAAGCATTTGGCCCGGTGAGGTGCTCCGGTTTCTCGTGGTGCTGTTGTGCCTCGTCTTTCTGGTCAAGGGGCCCCGCGATCTGACGAAGAACAGCGATCAGCTGACCGAAGATTTCTTATTTCGCATCGATCAGAGCCCTCGCTCCCGATTCACCCCGAAGACATTTTGGACCAATGTGCAACGGGTCTATCATCCTGCAGCCACCAGAGCGGCTACCACGGTCGATCAAGCCTGGTCCTGGTATCTCGATGCGGCAGGTCTGCCGCATCGGACGGCACGCGTGCTGGTCCTGTTCCTACTGTATGGCGCAATTATGCTGTCTCTGAATCAATGGGTCGTTGACGAAGAGATGATTCAACCCTGTCGAGGATGGTTGAGCTGTCGAGTGGATTCGATCATGACCCTGGCCAGCATGAGCCTCGTGGTCCTGCTCAATCTCGCGGTGTTCGACGAGGTCATGTTGTGCCGTCGGTGGGTCGGTTGGGTGAACAGCACGAGCGGGGGCTGGTCGGAGCAGGTGCAGCAGGAGTACTTGCGCGAGTATGGATTGAGCCAGAGCCACAAGGCCGAGTTTGACAAGCTCAAATATTTAGCCGGTATCGACCTGATCAGCCGACGAACGGAAGTAGTCAATCGCCTCATCCGATACCCCTTCATCGCCTTGCTGATTATGATCGCCGCGCGCAACGACTACTTCGATATCTGGAACTACCCACTCCTATTGTTGCTGGTCTGGGCGTTGAATGTCGTTCTTGCGCTGAGCGGGGCGTTGTTGCTCTATCACGCTGCCGACCGGGCGAAGCAGGCCGTCTTGGCCGGGCTGAGCAAGCAAATGATCCAAGCCCTCGGGCTCGGCAAGGATCACGAAGTCCGTGCGAAACAGGTCCAGTACATCATCGGCGAAGTCGAGGCCAACCAGAAGGGCGCGTTTGTTCCCTTCTATCAACAACCCGTCGTCGAATCCTCTCTCTACGGCGTCGTGGCATTGCTGCAATATTTGTATCTGAAATAACGGGCCACTTATGCGCGAAGTACACATAGGCGGACTGCGGACGCGGGTCACAGGCGGCACAGATGGACAGGGCGGAGGGCGTGGTCCTCTCATCCTGCTCCTGCACGGATTTGGTGCGCCGGGGAACGATCTCGTGCCGCTGGCCGACGTCTTGAACGTGCCGACCGGTACGAGATTTGTCTTTCCTGAAGGCCCGCTCTCGTTGAGTTTTGGTCCGAGAGATGCCCGCGCCTGGTGGGTTATCGACATGGCGCGCATTGCAGCGGATCAAGCGGCCGGTCGGGTGCGTGATCTCTCGCAAGACATTCCCAAAGGCCTCGCTCCGGCGCGCGAGACGATGCTGGCGTTTCTCAAAGAGGTCGAACAACAATTCGGCTCGGACCCGCGTACGACCATGCTCGGGGGGTTTTCCCAAGGCGCCATGCTCTCTTGCGATGTGATGCTCAGAACGACGCAGCCCTATGCCGGGCTGATCCAACTGTCCGGAACGCTCCTCGCCGCACAGGAATGGACCCCGCTGCTCCAGAAGCGCAAAGGGCTGCCGGTGTTTCAAAGCCACGGGATGCAGGACGAGCTTCTGCCGTATGTTGGAGCAGAACGGTTGCGAGACACGCTGACTCACGCTGGACTCTCGGTTGAATGGCACAGCTTCCATGGTGGCCATGAGATTCCAAGAACGGTTCTGCAGCGGCTGGGGCCGTTCATCACCAAGGCGGTCACTCACACATGAGTAATCTGCGTCCGTTCGAACTCGCAGCTACCGACGGCAAGCTGATTCGCGGAGACCGCTTGATCGGCAAGGATCGCCAGATCCTGTTCATCACCGGCTTTCTTTCGAAGCGCTGGGGCAACAAGAGCAAAGCGCTCGCTCAGTGGTGCGAGGAGAAGGGCTGGGGGTTCTGTTGTTATGACGTTCGAGGTTTCGGAGATTCGGAAGGACAGTTTACCGATTACACGTTGTCCGATTGGATCTCAGATGCTCGGACAGTCCTCACCATGCTCAATAACGGTCCGCCCGTAACGATCGTCGGCAATTCACTTGGTAGCTGGATTGGCTGGCTCATGGCGCAGGAGTGTGAGCAGATTGAGCGGCTGGTCCTCATCGCCCCGGCGTTCAACATGATGGGCGTCCGCGCGAGGTCGATTTCGGAAGAACGTCGGCATGCTTGGCTCACCGCCGGGTGGATGCCCTGGGACGACGAGCCCGCTCACAAGGACTGGCCGCTCTCGTGGAAATGGGTCGAAGAAAGCGAGGCCTATTGGAAGACCACCTTTGATCGTCTCAGGCACGTGAACACGACGATCTTGCACGGACTGCAAGATGGCGTGATCCTTCCAGGTGGCAGCACGCAGTTCGTCGAACAGCTCTTGGCCAAGGAGGTGTCATTTCCCGTCGAACTCGATCTGATTCCAGGCGACCATCGATTGAGCAGTCCTGAAAACATGGAACGGTTTCACCAACTCGTCGTCGGACAACCCTGAGGCTCCATCATGCTCACACTCATTCACAAAGAATGCGGCGGCCCGGCGCTTGATGAGTCGCCTATCGGCGAAGTCTGCGCGATCCCCGTCACTCAGTTTCCCTTTCCCTGCTTCAGTTGCCTTGAAGAAATTGACGACGAATCGGAAGTCCGACTGTCGGAAGAACTTGGTATCTGAACCGCCTGTGAACGCGTCTGTGACTATCCGCGTCCCACGTTTCTGTCATGCTCAAGGTGTGTGTCAACGCCCTACGAGCTGCTGTGGAGCCAGGCCCTCACCCGCGTTGGCCTCGTCGTTACGCGGCCTGGAGCAGAAATGCGACCTTGACGGCTTCGAATGGGAACTCAACTCCGCCACCTTTTGCGCGGGTGAGCACGCCGGACGATAGCAGGGCCGTGACATCGCCATGCACGGCCTTCACATCTCGGTTCACTCGACGGGCGGCCTCGCGAATAGAAACCGGCCCGGCTCCGCACAGCACCTTGAGCAATTCCCAGCGTTTGGCGGTGAGCACCTGCCACAGCAACTCGGGAGTGGCAAAGCTGATGCGCGCGGACCGTTGAGCTTTTCGGTTCTTCCACGCCCGTGAAAAGTCGGCCATTGCATCGGACGGCGAACGAACGTCAAGCGTTACGGTTTTCATGGTTCCACCTCGCAATGTCGGCCTGAAAGGCCGCAATCAGGGTATCTGGATCTGAGAAAGCACAGGCGCGTTCCTTCCCACCGTAGTGGCGATGATCGCCCTTGCCGGCCTCGTTGTCGTAACGAAGCACGCATGCACCTTGAACGACGTAGGCGAGCCGGTACTTGAACCGATGGGTGGAGCCTGCCAACGGTTTGGGCAGCTGCCAGAGCGCCAACTCAGCGAATGCCGTCGTGGAGTAAACGATTCTCGTGCGTATGAGCACGACGGCCTTCATGTTGGAGACGATACCAACGATCCCGCGTGTTGTCAATGACTCCAACGAACGATAGTTGATAGTTACGGGTGCGGAGCCGTCATTTTTACGAAAGGCATCATGGGCGTAGATGGGGCCAGGTATGAGTAGTGCCTTAAGCCTGCGCGATTTCGGTGGATCGGGTTCCCTTTCCCTGCTTCAGTTGCCTTGAGGACATTGACGACGAAACGGAATAGCGACTCGCCGAAGATGTAGCCATCTGAGAACGTTGGCCTGTGTCCAACTGAACTCTCTGCCACGACCTGGCCCTCAGTGGAAATGTACGACAGATCCAGGGTAAGGTGTCATCCAGTTCATTGCACAGACAAGGGGTCACACGTGTCATCATCACGACAACATAACAGCGGGCCGGATTCAGACGGTCCTGACGTTCCTGAACCGTCCCATGCCGAGAGGGCCAGGACACTGGTCCACTTGCAGCAGACGGGCAGTCTCTCGACTCTCTCACGCAAGCAGCCGGGCTGGCCCTTTGGGTCGGTGATGCCCTACGGGTTGGACGACCATGGGCAACCGGTCTTTCTCATCAGCACCATGGCGATGCATACGCAAAATCTCCTGGGCGATCCACGCGCTAGCCTGCTGGTGACACCGCCTGAGAGCCGCAGCGATCCACTGGGCGCGGCTAGGGTGACGTTGATGGGGTTGGTGACCAAGGTGCCGAAGGAGGAGGTCTCCGAGGTTCGCGCGCGCTACCTGGAGCGTCATGCCAATGCCTCCTACTGGGTGGACTTCCAGGACTTCGGTTTTTTCCGCATGGCACTGGCGGATATCTATTTTGTCGGAGGCTTTGGGTCGATGGGCTGGGTCATGCCGGACGACTACGCAGGGGCAGTCGTGGACCCGCTTGCGGATGAAGCTTTGAACCTGATCCGTGAAATCAATACGGAGCAGGCGGAGACACTGTTGCTGCTGGCCCGTGTGTTCGGCAATGTGGAGGCGCAGCAGGCGACGGTGACGGCGCTGGATCGGTTGGGTTTTCACCTTCGGATTACCACTCCTGGCCGCATGCAGGGTGGGCGGGTGGCCTTTCCCAATCCTGTGCGTAACGCGTCGGAGGTCAGGGCCGGTCTTGCCGGTATGGCCGCTCAGGCAAACGCGGGACTCCAAGTCCTGCATTCGCTGTAGTCGGCGCTTGCACAAGCTCCTGTGAATAGATCGTTCTTTTCAACTCAGCAGCACACCACTAGATAGGGGAACGCATGGCGACGAACGATAAGCAAGTCATTTTCTCACTCGTGAATGTCGGCAAAGTCTATCCACCGAAACGGCAGGTGCTGCGCGAGATCTATCTCGGGTTTTACTTCGGCGCGAAGATCGGCGTGTTGGGCCTCAATGGATCGGGGAAGAGCTCGCTGCTCAGGATCATTGCCGGGGTCGATCAGAACTATACGGGAGAGATCACCCGCTCGAAGGGCTACAGCGTGGGCTTGCTTGAACAGGAACCACAGCTCGATCCGGACAAGACAGTGAAAGAAATCGTTGAAGAGGGGAAGAAAGAACTCGTGGCCATGCTGCACGAATACGACGCGGTCAGCAACAAGATGGGCGAGGCCACGCCCGGTGAACTGGAAAAGCTTCTCGAGAAGCAGGCGCAGCTGCAAGAGAAGATCGAAGCAGCGAATGGGTGGGAGTTGGAGAATGTGCTCGAACTCGCTATGGACGCGCTGCGCTGTCCACCGCCGGATGCGAAGATCGGGGTGCTCTCCGGCGGCGAGAAGCGACGGGTGGCCCTCTGTCGCCTCATGATCCAAGAGCCCGACATCTTGCTACTCGACGAGCCGACGAACCATCTCGACGCCGAGTCTGTGCAATGGCTTGAGCAGCATCTTCAGCAATACAAAGGCACGGTCATCGCCGTCACGCACGACCGCTACTTCCTCGACAACGTCGCCGGGTGGATTCTCGAACTCGATCGCGGCCACGGCATTCCCTTCCAGGGGAACTACACGTCCTGGTTGGAGCAGAAGCAGGTGCGGCTGGAAAAAGAAGAAAAAGCCGAATCGAAGCGCCGCAAAAGCTTGGAACATGAGTTGGAATGGATTCGCATGTCGCCGAAAGCCCGGCAGTCGAAGGGCAAGGCGCGGCTGAACCGCTATGAAGAATTAGTCAGTCAGAAACAGGACGAGCAGGCTGCAGATTTGGAGATCTATATTCCGCCAGGCCCACGACTGGGCGATGTGGTCGTCGAAGCCAAGGGGGTCAGCAAAGCCTACGGGGACAAGGTTCTCTATGAGAATGTGAACTTCAGTCTCCCTAAGGGCGGCATCGTCGGCGTGATCGGTCCGAACGGAGCCGGCAAGACGACGATGTTCCGCATGATCATCGGGAAAGAGAAACCGGATGCGGGGACGATCAAGGTCGGTGAGACGGTCACGTTGGGCTACGTGGACCAGGATCGCAGCCTGGATCCGAACAAATCCGTCTACGACATCATCTCCGAGGGCCATGAGACGATCCAGCTCGGCAAGGTGGAAGTCAACGCCAGGGCCTACTGTGCCCGGTTCAACTTTGCCGGCACCGATCAGCAGAAGAAGGTAAAGGACATTTCCGGCGGCGAACGCAACCGGGTGCACCTGGCCCGGATGTTGAAAGAAGGGGCGAACCTCATCATCCTCGACGAGCCGACCAACGATCTCGACATCAACACCTTGCGCGCGCTGGAAGAAGGATTGGAGCGTTTCGCTGGTTGCGCCGTCATCAGCAGTCACGATCGCTGGTTTCTGGATCGGATCGCGACCCACATCATGGCATTTGAAGGCGACAGCAAGGTCGTCTGGTTCGAAGGGAACTACAGCGAGTATGACGCGGACCGGAAGAGGCGGTTGGGCAAGGAAGCCGACCAGCCGCACCGGATTCGCTACCGCAAGTTGACGCGCTAGTCAGTCACCCATCATGGCACCTCGCGCGATCATTACCGGAGCAGCGGGGTTGATCGGGCAGTATATTGTGAAGACTGCTCCGAGATGGGCTCCTGATTGGCATGTGCAAGGACTGACACGTGCCGATCTCGATCTGACCGATCACGCGAACGTCGAACGCACATGGCAATCCATCAAACCCGCCGCAGTGATTCACTGCGCGGCTTTGAGCCGAACGAAAGACTGCGAGCAAGATCCTGCATCAGCCCGCCGTATCAATGTGGAGGTCACGGCGCATCTCGCGCAACTGTCCCAGGACATTCCCTTCATCTTCCTGTCCAGCGGGGAAGTCTTCGACGGGAAGACTGGCTGGTATGGCGAGACGGATGAACCGAACCCGATCAATGTGTACGGCCAGACCAAGCTGGAAGCCGAACAGGCCGTCTTGCAGAATTCCAGACATACAGTCGTTCGGATTGTCCTGACTGCGGGAACGTCGGAAACCGGTGACAGAAGTTTTGTCGAAGAGATGTGTCGGACTGCGAAAGCCGGCAAGAACGTAACGCTCTATGCCGACGAGTTTCGCTGCCCCCTTCCCGCCGGTGTCATTGCCCGAGTCATCTGGGAACTCGTCGATCTCAAGCCGCCGGGCCTTTATCACCTGGGCGGGAGCGAACGACTCTCGCGCTGGGAAATCGGTGAAACTTTGCTGCCTTGGTATCCGGAGTTGAAAGGTCAACTCGTCGAAGGTTCTGCACGGAATCACATTGGGAGCCCCAGGCCCGCTGACCTCTCGCTCCGCTGCGACAAGATCCAAAACCTTCTGTCGTTTCGCATTTCGGGGTTTCGCGAATGGCTTTCAGGACGTTCCCGCCGAGGTGCGGATGTGTGGGATTATCTCGCGCCCTAATTCGTAAAATGTGAAGCGCAGGATCGGAGGACGCAATGATGGGGTCGGACCCGCTGTTCTTGGTCAGCACTACCTATCTGGCTATGGTCGAGGGATGACCAGGCCTCACGAACTACGGGGTTATTTTATTGAGTAAGTCGAGGCGTGTGCGCGCGGTTTCCGCCTGTGCGCTGGATGGATAGAGACGGACAAGCTCTTCGTACAGTTGTTTCGCGTGCGGGACGTTCTGTTGCCGTTCTTCAAACTCAGCGGTCTCGAGCAGTTCCTTCGCCTTGTCCCCGCTGCAGGCGGCGAGGGCCACACAGAACACAAGGGCTCCGATGTGCATCCATGGTCTCATGGTTTCTCCTATCACGTTTAGAAAGTTCTACCACCAGCGTTAGCCGCGTGTCTCGTTCGATTGCGAGACATCTGGCAGGCTGCGGAAAACTATCTTGTAGGATGCTCAAAAAGTCCGTCCAGCAAGGCCGTAGCAAGCGAAGAGGCGAGGCGTACGCTTCGGTACGTTGAGCCTCTAAGCGCGGCGAGAACGCCGCTGGCGGACTTTTTCAGCATCCTGTTAGATCGATGCCATAGCGTGGTGCCAGAATGGCTTCGCTTCGACAAAGCGGGCAGCGGCTCGGGCTCGTCAGACGGCGGCGGTCCCGAAAGACAAAGTCACAGTCCTGACAGCGTGCCGGGTCCAGGATGAATCGCCTTGTCTTGTCGCGCGCGATGGTCTTCACGACGTGGGTCAGATGCTCCTCGACCTGTCGCTCGGGAATGTCCAGCATCTGTGCCAATTGATAGGACGACATCCTGGTACCCGTGATTAACTCGATGATCCGTTGACGCGGCGTCCGTTCGGGAGGCTCCATCGCGTGATGGTAGGTGAGAGGACTAGGAAAATCTAGGCTACGGAATCATATTGCCAGGTAGGTCGTGGCAACGACACAAGTCTCGGCCAATGTTTGGCGGTGTCACAAAGAGATGGAAACACATATACGAAGTTGGACATGGCTGCCGAATTTTGGACTGGTCGTGGCGGACTGCAGCGGGGGCATGGGGATTGACGGAGGCCAGAGAGACGAAGAGAATCTGCCGCCCGCTTGTCGCACTGTCTGAGAGCCCCCTGATTTCCTTGTTGCTGAATAGATAAATACTCCCTAGAATCCAGGCCACACAATGATCGCGAGGTCGTGATGCGTTATGTCGTAGTGGCTGCACTCCTGAGTTTCCCACTCACTGCGTATGCCGGGAATATCAAAGACACCGATTTGATTACCAGTAACACGTTCTTCCTTCCGCCATCGACAGCCAAGACGGTTTTTATTCAAGCGCGTAATTCATCGGACAACGAGGGTGTCTCCCTCACCGATCTCGGTTCGCGCCTGACCGCAAAGGGCTATCAGATCATCCAAGACCCCAGCGCGGCGTACTACATCGTGTTGGCCAACGTTGTGTATTGCAACATCACGAAGCCGGAGATGCCGGTTGAAAATATCGTCGCGGGTGGGTATGGATCCGGCATCGGCTCCTCCATCATGGGTGGGCTGCAAGGCCTGACCGGCATGGCCAGCATGGCAGGCCCCCAAGGTGCGATTATCGGCACCGCCGCCTCTATGGGCCTGAGCGCCATAGAAGGCGTCGGCAGCGCCATCGGCAGCCTGTTCAGTGGGCCCTCAACACCGAAGATGCACGATGACGTGAACTACGCGTGCGTTGCCGATCTGCAAATCACCGAACAACGGACCGTAGCCTCAGCCCCTGCACCGACGAAATCAGGAACCGGTGCGCAGCCAGGAGTCTATCAAACTCGTCTAGCTGCAGACGTGCATCAGAAGAAGCTTGATGAGGCCGAAGCCACTCCCTTGCTGCAGCAGCGATTGAGCGCCTCGGTCGCAGGAAACTTTTGATGACCTCCTCATCTGATCGCCTCACGCCTTACGTCTCACGTTTCACGAGGCTACTCTGCGCAGTGCTCTTGCTCGCACTCACGACCGGCTGCTCCAACGTCATTCGCTCCGGTCTGATGAACAGCAATACGGTGTTTCTCGATCCCAGCATGAATCGCACAGCCTATCTCCAACTGAGAAACATCTCGGAGAATCAACACATCACGCTCACCGGTGTCCAGACTAAACTCACGACCAAGGGCTACCAAATCACCACAGATCCTGAACAGGCGAACTATTGGATTCAAGTCAAGATCGTGTATTGCCATAAGGGCGCCGACGGCGTCACGCCGGAATCTGTTGCCAAGGCGAACTTCGGCGCCGGTGTCAGCAGTGGGGGAACCGCCATGATTTCCGCCAATTCGATGGGCGGCGATCAAGCAGCGAGAATAATGCCAGGCGGCATGCCACCGGGGGGCATGATGGGCATGGGCGCGATGCCCATGGGTGGCGGGATGCCCGACATGAACGCTATGATGGCTCAGGCCATGGCCATGAGCGGCGGGCGAGGAGGCTTTCCCGGCATGCAGATGCAACAGGCTCCGAAAGAAGAAGGCGTCACCTATCTCTGCGTGACCGATGTGCAAATTACCGATCGCAAAATGGGCAAACCTCTAGGCCAACCCATGGCGGGGCAAGCCACGGCCGGACCGAAAGTGCAGCAGATGCGAATGGTGGGTCATGTCCGCCAGAAAGATCTCGATATCCCTGAAGCTACCCCGATCATTCAGGAAAAGATCTCGACCGGTATCGCAGGGCTGTTCTAGCAGATCTCGATCGTACTCCGCCCTTTCTGATCCTCTGCGATCTTCCTCACGATCCTGTTATACTAACCGCGCTTGAGACTCGTTCACTCCTCACAAAGGCGGTCACGCGATGAGCGTTCCTGATCAGGACGAACTCGCCGAGCTCGCACTGAAACACGTGGTGGCTTCCGGCGCCGAGTACGGCGATATCCGCCTCCTCGACAGTAGGGCCCAGACCGTTCGCGGCGAAGATCGCCGCATCGCGTCCATTCGAGACACGCAAGACAGAGGGTTTGGGATACGCGTCCTCTATCATGGCGCCTGGGGCTTTGCCGCCAGTTCGGTGTGTTCGCTGGAAGAAGTCCCGCGTGTGGCTGAATTGGCGATCGAGATCGCGAAAGGCTCCGCGTCCCTCGCGAGTGAAAAGGTGAAACTCGCCGATGAGCCGGTCCATCGAGACTGGGTCGTGACGGCGCGGCGAATTGATCCGTTTGCGGTCGCGCTCGAAAACAAAACGGCGTTGCTCCTTGAGACGATGGAGTACGTCCATCGTCAGCCAGGAATCGTGCGGAGCAGCGCGAGTCTATGGGCCCGTCGGGACCGCAAGCTCTTTGTGTCGACCGAAGGATCACGCCTGGAATTCGACCTCCTGGCCCTGAGCGGTGATTTCGATGCTACAGCGGTTCATGATGGGCGATTCGCCTCGCGGACTTTCAATACCCCGCATCTCCGGATGGGCTATGAATTGATCGAGGACGCCAATTTTCTAGCCGAGGCTCCGCGCATTGCGTCTCAGGCTGTCGAGAAGGTAAAGGCGCCCATCACCGAGCCAGGTCTGTACGATCTCGTCCTCGACCCTGAACATCTGTCGCTCACGATGCATGAGTCCTGCGGCCATCCAAGCGAGCTCGACCGCGCGCTTGGGTATGAGGCCAACTATGCCGGCACCAGCTTTCTCACGACCGAAAAACGAGGGATCTATCGGTACGGTTCTCCGCACGTGAATCTCGTGGCTGACAATACGGAGCCGGAGACGCTTGCCGCGACCGGCTACGACGACGATGGCGTGGCCTGCCAGCAATGGGACATTGTGCGCGACGGCATTTTCGTCGGCTATTGCACAAACCGCGAAGTCGCGCCGAAAATCGGCGAGACTCGCTCGCGTGGGTCCAATCGGGCGGACAGCTGGGGCAGCGTCCCGATCGTTCGTATCGCCAATATCGGCCTTGAGCCGGGCCGCGCCAGCCTCGATGACCTGATTGCCGATGTGAAACGCGGCATCTACATCGAAGGCCACGGGTCCTTCAGCATCGATCAACGACGGTATAATTTTCAGTTCGGTGGCGACGCATTTTGGCTGATCGAGAATGGGAAGCGGACACATATGGTTCGTGATGTCATCTACCATGGCATCACACCGGAGTTTTGGAACAGTTGCGACGCGGTTGCAGATCGGTCACACCGCCGCCGGTATGGGTTTATCACGTGTGGCAAGGGTCAGCCCGGTCAGTCTGGCTGGATGACCCACGCGGCATCACACGCGCGGTTCCGCAACGTCAACGTCATCGGAGGGTCGTCCGGATCATGAGTACGACCGGCCACAAGACCTGGCCGAAGCTGACAAGCCGGGATGAGTTCCGATTTATCGCGGAGCAGATTTTGAAACGTTCGACCGGCGACCACACGGTCGTCGCGTTGTACGATCAGCATAGCGGGACGACGCGGTTTGCGAACAATCAGATTGTCCAGAACGTCGATACGAGACGCGGGTCTTTGACGGTGACAGTGGCGTTCGGGCAGCGTCACGGCACCGCCGGCACGACGGACTTTACCGCAGGGTCTGTGCAAGAGACGGTGACCAGAGCCACGCAGATTGCGCACCTGTCGCCGGACGATCCGGAGTATCTCCCGCCGGTGGAACCGCAGTCCTATCTGACACCTCCTACGGCGCGTGCCGAAACTGCTTCGGCCGGACCGGTCCGTCGACTGGAATATACGAACGAGGCGATCGGGCAATGCCGGATGGAAAATCTTGGCGCAGCCGGGATTGTGTCCTCGTCGATTGCGACGGTTGGAGTGGCTGCGAGCACGGGACTCTTTGCCCATGAAGAACGGACCGATGCACGATTCAGCCTCACAGCTCAGGCCGGCGAGGCCACCGGCTGGGGTGCGGCGGCTCATCGGTCCATCGATCATTTGAGAGTTCAGGAGCGGACACTCACCGCAATCGATAAGGCTAAACGAGGCCTGGAGGTGTGCGAGCTACCGCCGGGGCGCTATACCGTGATTCTTGAGCCGGCTGCCGTCGCGGGCCTGTGGTCCTCGCTGCTCTGGATGCTCGATGCGAAGTCTTACGAGAAAGGCACGAGTGCATTCTCGGGCAAACTGGGTCGGTCGATTGTCGATAAACGACTGACGCTCTGCAATCTGCCGGCGCATGAGGATCTCTTGGGCATCGGGTTCACCGGTGACGGGTTGCCGACCGTGGCATCCGATTGGATTACAGACGGGGTACTCACGCAGCTTGCCTACGATCGGTTCACCGCGAAGGTGCGAGGGATCGGCACCATCCCCACGCTTGATGCTCCCTGCCTCTCAGGAAGAGGCTCGTCCTTGCCAAGTCTACAAGAAATGATCAAACGCACGGAGCGCGCCATACTCGTGACGAACTTCTGGTACATCCGGACGGTCAATCCGACCGATCTTACCCTGACCGGTATGACCAGAGACGGTACGTTTCTCGTCGAGAAGGGAGCGATCGTATCGGCCGTGAAGAATTTTCGATTTCACGAGAGCCCTCTGCGGGCTTTCAACCGGATCGAGGCCTTCACCAATCCGGCTGAAGCGATCACGTCCGAAACTAGTAAGCTTCTCGTGCCGGCTATGACGCTCCACGACTTCAACTTTTCCAGCGTCACCCGATTCTGACATTCGTCCGTCATAAACAGACAACCTTCTACTGGTTTGTTGACTCGGTGGGTGAGCAAGGGTAGACAAGAGTTGGGGAGGTACATATGCCAAGATGGCGCCTCATGACTGTGGTGGGGGCGATGCTGCTGGGTGCCGGCTGCAACACTGCGGGAATGTCGAAACAAGAGGATCTTGGACAAGGGATCGTACGAGGCACGCTGGGAGCCCAACCGGCCGGCGATGTGCGGCAGGCTCTACCGACCAATGTCTTTTCTCTCATAGGACAGGTGACGGCAGTCGAGGGCGGAGCCTATGTGCTTCAGGAAGGCAGTGGTATAGACCATCGCGTGGCCCAGACGAGAATACTCGAATCGATCGACCGGCCCATGTCGGGGATCGGATCGAAGCCTTCGTAGATGCCCGAGGCCGGGCGGTCCTGATTCGAAACATTGATCAAGATGAACGATTGCCATAGACCAAGATTGCATGGGACCTGAGTGGAGCAACGGGCTATCGCGAGCCTTATAGGAGGATGGATGTTCGCCACGTTATTGATTGGAGGTATGACCTGTTGGCTCGTGATGTTCTCACTGGCGGAAGCCGTGACTGCTGACCAGACTGAACCTCTACCGCTCTTCGACAATCTGGGCTCCCTCCACCATCCCATCACCACCACATCGGAACAGGCCCAACGGTATTTTGATCAGGGGCTTCGATTCGTCTATGCCTTCAACCACGAAGAAGCGATCCGGTCGTTTGAAGCTGCGGCCCAAGAGGATCCGAAGGCAGCCATGCCCTATTGGGGAATTGCGCTGGCGCTCGGCCCCAACATCAATAGTGGGATGGAGAAGAAAGACGAACATCGTGCCATTGAGATGGTCCAGAAGGCTCGACGACTGGCAGACCATGTCACTCTCGAAGAGCACGCCTACATCGACGCGTTGGTCACACGGTACATGGGCCGGAAGGAGGTCAAGCGTAAGGGACTCGATGAGGCCTATGCGAAGGCTATGCGATCGGTGGCGCAACGGTTCCCCGAAGATGCCGATGCTGCCACACTGTTTGCGGAAGCGCTGATGGATCTGCGGCCCTGGGATTTATGGAAGCCAGATGGGCGACCGCAGCCAGGCACCGACGAGATTGTCGCTACGCTCGAGTCGGTGCTTGCACAGAACCCCGATCACCCAGGGGCCTGCCATTATTACCTGCACGCGGTCGAGGCATCATCGCAACTGGAACGGGCTTTGCCTTGTGCAGAACGGCTGCCTGGCCTCATGCCGGGAGCCGGTCACCTCGTTCATATGCCCGCCCACATTTATATGCGGCTTGGGAAGTATCACAAGGCGGTGGAACGGAATCAACAGGCCGTCGACATCGATCGACAGTACTTGGCCAGCCGAAACCAGACCGGCGATTATGCAGACGGGTATTACACGCACAATCTCCATTTTCTCTGGGCCTCCTTGGCGATGGAGGGGCGCAACGTCGAAGCCATGAACGCGGCTCGCGACTTAGTGGCGACGATCACGACGGAGGAAGCTCGCAAAGATCGCTGGAAGGAACTCTATCTCCCGACACCGATCTTTTCGATGATTCGGTTCAGCCGGTGGGAGGATTTACTCCGGGAACCTCCACCGCCTAAAGGGTTGCGATTGATGGAAGGGATGTGGCGACTGGGGCGAGGGCTCGCCCTTGTTGCGACTGGCCGGCTCCCTGGGGCTGAGGGTGAACACCTCGTCCTTGCCGGCCTTATGAAGCAGATCCGCCGGGATCGTACGACGGAAGAAAAGACCGAGCGAGCGCTGCTCAAGATTGCTGAGCGGGTCCTGGCAGGAGAACTCGCTGCGCGCCGTCAGCGTTATGATGACGCGATCCGGCTGTTCGAAGAGGCGATTAAAATGGAAGAGGCGCTCCCATTCTCGGAGCCGCCGCTCTGGCCGTTACCCGTGCGGCACCATCTTGGGGCAGTGTTTTTGTCGGCTGATCGCCCGTCCGAAGCGGAAAGGCTCTATCATACGGACCTTCTACACTATCCGGAGAACGGGTGGGCGCTGATCGGATTGATCCAGAGTTTCCGAGCCCAACAGAAGGACGATCAGGCGGCTGAGGCCGAAAATCGTTTCAAGAAGGCCTGGGCCCATGCCGACTTCATTCCGGCTGCGTCTCGAATGTGAAGGGCTATGGAGAAGGCAAGCCGGAGAGTTGACCTTTTTCGAGGAGGATTCCGGAGTTGTCGAAGGGCAGGCGTCCGTTTTTGAGGTGAAGCAGGCCTGTGATGTCGTACGAGAGGTCTTGGTTCCTGGAGAAATTCAGTAGATGGCGCACCACATCGAAGGTGGAGGTACTCGTCTGAACGGAGACGACGGCATCGCTGAGTCGGGGGACCGTGAAGTCTTTATTGCTCAATCCACGGGCCAGCCGCTTCCCGTTGAGATTGAGCGTAAAGTCTATACCCGTGACGAACAGCAAAATCGTTCGGGTTGCGGATACGGAGGTCCACTTGCAATCGTTGTTCAAGCGCGGCTGCCTCCAAGGGCGTCACATTCACGACTAGCACCTCCGGGGGTTCGCCTTTCATGAACCAGGAGGCGCATCCGGCCGTGGTGACCAGGAAGAAGCACGCGAGATAACGGGCAAGAGTTCGCATGGGGCTTGATCATACAGGAACATCCGAATCGAAGCTATGACCGTAGGGGAATGTAAGGTTTCACAACGTGAGTTGACTGAATCAGTGAGGAGGACCGTCTCATGAGAAGACAAGCCGTTCTAACAGTACTTACAGTGGCCATTTTCTTCGTCGGAGCGTGGGGTGTCCAGTCGAGCAGCCAGGCTGCAGCAGATGCGACTCTTGGCAAGGCCTACTTCGCGGGGGGATGTTTCTGGTGCATGGAGGAAGTGTTCGAGAAGGTTGAGGGGGTGTTATCTGCGACCTCGGGATATATGGGAGGGACAGTCGCTAATCCGAGCTATGAAGAAGTATCTGCTGGACGAACGGGGCATGCTGAATCGGTTGAAGTGGTCTATGACCCAGCCAAAGTGAGCTACCAAAAGTTACTGGATGCCTTTTGGCACAATGTCGATCCGATCACACCGAACGCACAGTTTTGCGATCACGGCAACCAGTATCGTTCCGCCGTTTTCTTTCAGACCGACGAAGAGAAACGTGTGTCGGACACCTCCAAACTGGCAATCGAGCAATCGAAACGATTCAATGAACCGATCGTCACCCAGATTGTGAAGGCTTCGCAGTTCTACCTCGCCGAGGAGTACCACCAGGACTACTACAAGAAGAACCCCGTTCGCTATAAATTCTACAAATACAATTGCGGTCGCGCCAATCGGTTGGAAGCGTTGTGGGGAAATCCCTAGCCTGCATTATTCATGAGCGCTCCTGCTGCATGGCCGATTCGCTGCTAGAATGTTCGTTGTCGCTCGCACCTCGTCGTTCGCGAGATACGCTTCACGAGAAACGCGGCTTCGTGCGTTTTCTCGACAAACCGTCTGAATTATGCGGCTAACGGCAGCCGGCGTTCTGCCTTATCGTGCTGACACGTCGCAAGAGTCACGCGACAAGTCTCCTGCCCTCAGTGTATATTTCTACTTCCAGCAACCTGTGCCAATACCTTTCTCCCGGGAGGTGCGGTCCGTGAAGCGTCCGATCCGACAATCGACCAGAAAACCGGTGATCGGCGTCATGGGTCCGGCCAAGGCCGGTATCCGAGAATTGTCCGATGCCAAAAGCTTGGGAGAACTCGTCGCGCGTCAAGGGTGGGTGGTGTTGACTGGAGGGCGCGCAAGCGGTGTGATGGACGCGGCCAGCGAGGGAGCGAAATCGGTGCCCGGCAGCTTGACGATCGGGATTTTGCCGGATGGCAAGGCGCGGGTGTCTCGGTATGTGGACGTGGCGATTGTCACGGACCTGGGCCAAGCTCGCAACAACGTGAACGTCATGTCCAGCGACGTCATCGTGGCTTGCGGGCTCGGCGGCACTGGAACGGTTTCAGAAGTCGCGCTGGCGCTGAAGGCAAAGAAGACCGTGATTCTGTTGGGAGCCGACAAAGCCGGGGTGGGTTTGTTCAAAAATCTCGCGCCGGATCTCGTCCACTCGGCTGCCTCACCTGAGGAGGCGGTCAAGTTGATCGGTGATCTACTCTAGCAGGATGCTGAAAAAGTCCGCCAGCGGCGTTCTCGCATCGCTCAGAGGCTCAACGTACCGAAGCGTACGCCTCGCCTCTTCGCTCGCTGTGGCCTTGCTGGACAGCCTTTTTGAGCATCCTGCGTGGTGTACTCCTGCTATCCCAAACGCGCGACACGCAAGCCATCGAAGTTCTGCTGTGCCGAAAGGGTTTTTCCTCAGCCTGCTAGCGATCCCGCGCAGCCATTTCTGACTCTCTCAGCGAAAATTTCCGAGCCGTCTTCGCCTCCGAAGAACCGTGTCGCCTCGTGCGGCAAGGCGACAGTTCCCAAACGTTCACTTTGTGCAGATCACGCCACAGTGAGTTATGTGGTACAGCGGTCGCTTCCCCTATCCTATCGGCACGTTAGTGGAGACCCACTGAGGCATGGATCTTGAGACTTTGCAGCCCTCTATGAAGGTTGTCTTGTGCATAGGGATGTAGTCGCACACCATGGCCAACAACACAAGGAGCGGACTGTTCTGTTCACGGCTGCTACGCACCGCTTGTGCGCTAGTTCTGCTGTGTGTACTGATCGCCGCTGCCCCCATGCCAACGCGGCCCGACTACGACGGCGCTTACCCTCGGTATTCTAAACAGGAAATCCATCGAGCCATCAGCTGGTACGCCAAGAAATATCGTCTTGATCCTGCCTTGCTACGCGCTGTCATCAAGACCGAGTCGGATTTTCGACAGCATGTCGTGTCTCGCAAAGGTGCGATCGGCTTGATGCAGCTGACGCCGGCTACCGCGGCCACGCTGCGTGTCAGCGACGCCTACGACTCCATACAGAATATCCGCGGAGGCGCAAAACAGCTGCGACATCTGTTGAACCTTTACCAAGGCGATCTTCCCTTGGCCTTGGCGGCCTATAATGCCGGGGTCCATCGGGTCAAAGGTGGCAAAGTTCCGCGCATTCGGGAAACCCGTTCCTACGTGAGGAAGGTGCTGCGGCACTATGAAGTGTTCCGTTCCCATCCGAAGCCTGCTTCTAAGTATGAGAAGCAGTGAGTGAGAGACGCTAACCCTGTCAAGTTCATGCCCTCATGCATGCAAGATGGGCTGCTGGTTACCTCAGGCTTCCCCTTTCAGTTCTTCGCTATCGCAGGTGCCTCGATATCCAGATTCAACTTGTGACGGATGTCTCTTGGGCACATGTGTCGCGATATGGAGAGAAGGGGAGATAGTTGGAGCGAAGGGATGATCTAGGCGAGCGGTTTCTTAGAGGTTGGCTTTCATAATGATGGCTCGGACTCGTTCTCGTTGGGCCGACCTGATCCCTGTAAATTCGAGACCAAAATTTTCTCCTTTGACCCACCGCACCAGGGCCTCGTCGATGCGCAGGGGCCAATTCTGATCATGAAGGAACAGGGACAGGCGGAGCACCATACCGACCTGCACCTGGGTAAGTGATGTCGCCTGACAGCCGTTCGTAGAAAGATCAAGGATCGTCGCCTCACCCTCGAAGTCATCCTCTCCAAAAAAGAATAAACGGCACTTCAGCATGAGACGGCGGCCGCGACGTTCCGCCATAGCGGCCTCGTGGTCAGAGTCTGACGCTCGGCTGGATCTGGGATCCTGCGTGGCCATGGAGCACACCCTTTCTCTCAATCATCCACCCAGAGAAGAAACATCTTGATCCTGAATCTACCGTACCGAACGGGTTGTCGGCTCACCTTCCTCAAGAGAAGTAACCCGGAAGAAGGGCCAGCAGGATTCTAAGCGCAGTATAGCGAATGGGTTTATGTATGTAACGAAAACCTCGTAATCCGCTATCGTCTCTGAACCGACCTCTTCCACAGTCTGCGTAGAAAGAGGGCTTGACCTACCTGGAACTGCTCTGCGACAAGAGAGATTCGTTGATCAAGGAGGATTGCGACGATGGCACGGCATATCAACCAACGAATGGCCACTTTGGCCCATTCGGAGATTCGAGCGATGACCCAAGCCTGTGTCCAGGCAAAAGGGCTCAACATGGCACAAGGGGTCTGCGACACGCCGGTTCCACCGGTGGTGCTTCGAGCCGCGGCGCAGGCGATGGAGCGCGGGATGAATGTCTACTCTCGATTCGATGGATTGCCAGAACTGCGTCAGGCGATTGCCAAGAAGCTTGCGCAGTACAACGGCATCGCGGCTGATCCTGACACAGACATTACCGTCAGCGCGGGAGCCACTGGGTCCTTTCATTGTGCCTGCTTGGCGTTGCTCAATCCCGGCGACGAGGTCATCCTCTTTGAGCCCTATTACCAGTATCACATCAGCGCGCTGCTGGCGGTTGAGGCGGTTCCGGTGATGGTGAAGATGCGGGTTCCCGGTTGGACATTTTCCGCAGCCGATGTCGAGCGAGCAATTACGCCACGAACCAGGGCGATCATTGTGAATTCACCGGGCAATCCATCCGGGAAAGTATTCAGCCGGCAAGAGCTGGAGGGCATGGCAGCGATCGCGGAACAACACGATCTGTTCGTGTTCACCGACGAAATCTACGAGTACTTTCTGTATGACGGTCGCACACATGTGAGCCTCGCAAGCCTGCCGGGCATGGCCGACCGGACGATTACCATCGGCGGCTACTCCAAAACATTTAGTATCACCGGCTGGCGCATCGGTTACACGGTCGCAGCCGCACGGTGGGCACAGGCGATCGGAGCGATGAACGACCTGCTCTATGTCTGTGCCCCGACGCCGCTGCAGGCGGGGGTGGCGGTGGGTATCCAGGAACTTCCGGACTTGTTCTACCGCGATCTGGCGTGCGACCATCAACGGAAACGCGATCTGTTCTGCCAGGCCTTGGCCCAGGCCGGTCTGACGCCGTCGATTCCGCAGGGCGCCTACTATGTATTGGCCGACACATCGCGCCTGCCTGGCACAACGGGAAAAGAGCGGGCGATGTTTCTCCTCGAGACGATTGGCTTGGCCGGTGTGCCGGGTGAGGCCTTCTTTTCCGGGGCTGACGGGAGGCAGTTCATTCGATTCAGTTATGCAAAAATCGATGCCGATATCGACGATGCGTGCCGGCGGATTGCGCGACTTGGCTAGCAGGCTGTTGAAAAATGCCGCCAGCTTCGTTCTCGCGTCGCTCAGAGGCTCAACGTACCGAAGCGTACGCCTCGCCTCTTCGCTCACTGCGGCCTTGCTGGACAGCATTGAACAGCCTGCGGTTGTGCAGGGATCGTCCGCGACTGCCTGCACCCTACATTTCCGCGAGTCATGAATGGATTTTCAGTACCTTGCTAGAATGATCCTCAGGCCTTCTGCCATGCGTCCGATTCGCTCGACACGGTTGCCTGCCTATTCACCAAAATGGTAAGTAGGAAGAGCGATTCGAGTTGAAATGCCAACATGCTCCCACGAAACGTCGGTGCCTCTCTCGTTTTCGTCTGCGCATTGCTCGCATCAGCCTGCGCCAAGCCTGTGGTTCCTCCGGCTGTGTCCATGGACTCCCCTCCTCTATCGATGGCGTCCCAGCCAGGTCACGACCGCCATGTCCTCGCCGGTGAATGGGAATATGTTGATGCAGATGGTGCCGTCGACCGAGTAACACTCGATGGGGAGGGAAACGGTCGCTATGACTGGAAGGATGGGCGATTCGAAACACATGCATTCATCGGTCATACCTGGCAAGGTATATGGTTTCAGAAGGAGAATAACCGAGACGGAGGGTTTAAAGTCGAGTTCTCGTCTGATTTTTTGGAAGGGGAGGGTCGCTGGTGGTATAGCCGTATCGAAACCGACCACGCACCTACGCTACAGGGTGGAACGTTTCATCTCCGAAAAAAGACTTCTCGTATGAATTACAGCGATACTCCACGGCACCGTGGGAAGCGTCTCACGCCATAGACTGATGGCCAACAGGGAACCTTATGGAAGGACGTAAACATACCCGTTTCGCGGTGCAACTTCCTGTGTCGTTCAGGGGAGACCAGCTTTCCCACGGGGGCACGATCTTAAATCTGTCAGCGGAGGGTTGTGCCATCACATCGGAAACCGTCGCCGGCATCGCAGTATATCTACGGCTGACGATGCAACTTCGTGAGCAAGAGGAACCGGTCCAGGTCGATCTGGCAGCGGTCCGGTGGTCTTCTCCGACGAGGTTCGGCGTGGAGTTTATTAAGATGCGTCCTGAAGAGGAGGAACGGCTGAAGAAGTTCGTCAGGCTGCTGGAATCGACAAACTGAGCGAGGCGACCGCAACGAGATTCAAGCAGTTATTTCATGGCGACGGCCCGGACTTGTTCATAGGTGGTCAGGCCGGCGAGTACTTTTAGAATTCCGTCCTGCACGAGTGTCACCATCCCTTCCTTCGCGGCCAAGCGCTGCATCTCCGTCGTTTTGGCGCGGTTCTGGATCAGGTTTCTCAGTTCATCCGATCCGCATAGAAGTTCGTGCAGTGCGACCCGGCCTTTGAAGCCTGTCTGGGTGCAGGTGTCACACCCATGCCCTCGATAGAGCTGAAAGTCCTCGCGATAGTCCAATCCGAGAGTCTCCCATGCTTGCTTACCGTACCCATGCACCAGTTTATCGTACTCGTGCGCCGTTGGATGGTACGATTCTTTACAATTGAGGCAGATCCGCTTGCAGAGGCGCTTGGCGAGCACCCCCTGCATGGCATCGGCGAAATTGAAGGAGTCGCACCCCAGGTCGAGGAGGCGGACTACGGTTTCGACCGCCCCATTCGTGTGTAATGTGCTCAAGACCAGGTGGCCGGTCAGCGAGGCTTCAATGGCGACATCGGCAGTTTCCCTGTCCCTCATCTCACCGATCATGATGATATCCGGGTCGGCTCGTAAGAACGACCGCATGGCGGCGGCAAAGGTAAACCCGATTTTTGGATGGACCTGTACCTGCCGGAGGCCTTCCTGGGTGATCTCGATGGGGTCTTCCGCCGTCCAGATTTTCCGTTCGTCTGTGTTGAGGTGGCGAAGCAGAGCGTGCAGAGTCGTCGTTTTTCCTGATCCGGTGGGGCCCACACACAAGATGATGCCGTGCGGTTTCTCCGCGATTTCCAGGAGAGTCGTGAGCATGGTCGGAGCAAACTCCATGGCATCGAGGGGAAGGGGCTCTTTCGCCGAGAGCAACCGCATGACGATGTCTTCGTTATTGCCGGCGGTCGGCAATGTCGCCACGCGCAGCTCGATTTCCCTATCCTGGTTCAGCTTGAACCGGATCTTCCCGTCCTGCGGTTTCCGGCGTTCGGAAATATCCAGGCTGGACATGATTTTGATACGGGACACCAATGCTCGGCGATAGATCGCGGGAATCCGCATATAGGTGGAACAGGTACCATCCACGCGAAAACGAATGGCTGTTTCTTTGCGATCCGAGTACGGTTCGATATGAATGTCGGACGCCTCATGTCGGTAGGCTTCGACAATGATCTGATTCGCGAGCCGTACGATCGCGGAATCGTTTTCGTCAATGCCGTCGGAGTCGAGGTCGAGAGACTGCTCTTGGTGAGCGTCGTGGACCAGCTCGCCCAGCGTGTCCGCAATGGACCCACTGTCGGTCTCTCCAATCGTGGCGCTGAGGAACTGCTCGATGTCACACCGCAGGCCCAAGGCATACCGTATTGTCAGGCCTGGGAAGGCGCGCTGGATGTCATGGCCTCTATCGAGATCATGGGGGTTGTCGATCAGGACATCCAGAATGTCATTCTGTCGCTTCAGCGGAAGCCAGTGGTGCCTGCGAAGGTAATCGTGACTGAGATTATTGAGGAGTTGAGGATCAGCCAGTGTCCGTCTGTCAAAGGGAATATAGGGGCAGTCGAAGAATGTGCTCAGTGTCTTGCCGAGCGCGGCTTTCGGGATTCGGTACTTCCCCATCAACAGGCCTTCCAGATCGGTCAATCCCTGCAGGGACTCCTGAACAGCTTTGACGAGATCCGCCTGGCGGATGAAGCCCTCGTGGATCAAAGAATCGTAGGCACGCGGTTCGATGGTTTTCTGGGCCGACTTCTGCATGGTTCCTATTGCGTGGGTCATGGAGGGAGCACGATGTCCGTTTGAATGCACTGTTGGCCGATCGCCCCACCGGTAAGTATAGATGCATTTTCATTGTGCACAACCAATATCGAAAATGGGTGCGATTCATCGCGAGCCTATCGGATGCGGGAAGCCGGCAATACGTTGGGGGGATGGTGAGGCTATGGAATCGGGTTGACGACCTCGAAGAGAGCCGAATAATCGGAATCGCCAAGCCCCTGCGCAATGGTCCGCTCCAGTACCGGCTTGATCCCTTCCAGACTACTCGTCGTCAGTGAGTAACCGGTAGCTGCCTTCAGGAAGAGATCCACGTCCTTCAAGAGATGACGTGTGGAAAAGTTTGGACGCTGATAGTCCCGCGTTAAGAGTCGCGGAAGCTTTTTCTCGAACGCCGGGGCAAACAAGGCACTCTCCCTTAAGATTGCCATGAAGGTGTCGACGGGAACACCTACCCGCTGCACCAGTCCAAGGCTCAGGGCGAATGCCGATATTTCTGCAGCGATTAATTGATTGAGCGCGAGCTTCAGAGACGCGGCCTTTCCAACAGGACCGATCAGACGCGGCTCCCGACTCAGCGAACGGAATAGCGGATTCCACTGGACAGACTGTTCCTCAGTCCCACCGACCATCATCAAGAGCGTCCCGGCTTGTGCTTCAGCAAGGCTTCCCAGCACCGGCGCCTCGCAATACGATCCGCCGACTCGTTCGATCTCGGCCTGCAGGGCCAAGCTCTCTTCCTGAGCGATGGTTCCCATCTGAATCACGGTTTTGCCGCGAAGGACCGCCAACGAGGCCGGTGTCAGCAGGACGGCACGGATCGCCGCTGCATCAGCCAACATGAGGATCACACAGTCGGCTTGGCCTATCGCCTGCTCAGGTCGTGTGGCCACGGTGATGCCGTAGGCCTGGAGGGGAAGCGCCTTTGTCGTGGTCCGGTTATAGACCGTGACGGTATGGCCGACCGACTGAAGTCGTTCGGCGATGGCTCGACCCAACAGACCGGTTCCCAACAGAGCAATGGTCATGGAGCGGCTCGCGTTTTCTCTGGTTGCAAGCGGGCATGTTCGGCGTGAGTTTGAAGCTTGGAATACAGCTTTTTGTCAGCTGTGGAAGCCACAGCGATGACGCCACGAAATCCCGGTGTCGGTTGATTGAAGACAAAGGGCTTCCCAGCCCCGTCGCTGATAGTGCCGCCGCTTTCTTCGATGAGCAGGACGCCGGCCGCGAGATCCCATTCGTTCTCCGGCTCGATGGTCAAGGCGGCCTGGACGCGCCCAGCAGCGACCAGGGACAGGGCATTGGCGATGGAGTACATGGGGCGGCATTGAGCGATCTCGGCGAGCACCGACCATCGGTCGTTCCGGAATTCCCACGCATTGACCATGATGATGGGATTGAAGTCATGAGTGAGCGAGAGGGTGACGCGCGCGCCGTTCAAGCACAGTCCGCCGCCGCGCACCGCGGTGAAAAGCTCGTCTGTCGAGGGATTGAGGATTGCGGCAACGATCGGCGCGCCTCGTTCGACCAATGCGACAGAAATGCAGAACTCCGGCACCTTATTCACCAAGGCCTTTGTGCCGTCGATAGGGTCCACAATCCAGACGCGCGCGTGAGTGAGTCGAGCCGGATCGTCGGGGGACTCTTCCGAGAGCCATCCATCCTGTGGAAACTCCCGGCGCTGCATCTCATGCAGGATACGGTTGACCTCGAGGTCCACCGTGGTGACCGGCGAACGGTCTGGCTTTGTCTGCACCTCGAATCCATCCCTGACCAATTCACGCACCTTCGTACCGGCCTTTCGGACGGCTTCGACCAACAGGGCCAATTCTCGCTCCATCGTGCATGCCTCGCAAAGTGGAACGGGCAGAGTAGCAGGTCTCGCTGGATCGGCAAAGGGGAAAAACGGCAGCCGGCGATCTGCGCCAACGGTCCTCTTGACCCTCGCAGAGAACCTGCGTACAAGCAGGGGGTCTTGGAGATCACTACCCATGAAGCTGGTCCAGAAACGATCCAGAAAGACGGGGCTCCCCCCGGGCACCCTTGTCCATATCGGCGAGAAAAAAACGGACAAGGTCACGATCAGAGCCTTCAACTACGCCGGCACCCGCTGCGACGAACGCCGGGACCCGTCGCTCGATGAGCTTGCGCCACCGACTGATGAGTCCGTCACCTGGGTGGATGTCGGGGGTGTCCACAAGATGGACATTCTGGAATCGTTCGGGAAGCAGTTTCAGCTCCATCCCTTGCTCCTCGAAGACATTGCCAACACCGATCAGCGGCCGAAACTCGACGACTACGAGACCTGCTTGTTTCTCGTGATGAAGATGCTCTCAGTGACCGACCGACAGGATATCGTCGTCGAACAGGTGAGTCTGGTCCTTGGACGGAACTTTGTGCTGTCTTTTCAGGAAAACGGGACCGACGTCTTCACACCGGTGCGGGATCATCTTCGTGGGGGTAAGGGACGTCTGCGGCAATCCGGGGCCGATTACCTGCTCTATGCACTGGTCGACGCGATTGTGGATCAATACTTCGCTGTGTTGGAGGTGTTAGGCGAGAAGATCGAAGTGCTGCAAGATCTGGTGGTCAGCGATCCGAAGCCGGAGACGCTGCGCCAGATTCACGCCCTCAAACGACAGTTGCTGTTTCTGCGGCGGGCGGTGTGGCCACTTCGTGAAGCGACGAACAATCTCTCCCGATCGGAATGCCCCTTCTTACAGGAATCGACGAAGGTATTCTTCCGCGATGTGTACGATCACGTGGTTCAGATTGTGGATACCATCGAGACGCTTCGCGAAATGGTCTCAGCTAGTCTCGATATCTATCTGTCGAGCATCAGCTATCGGTTGAACGCCGTGATGAAGGTCTTGACGATCATTACGACGATTTTCATGCCGCTGACCTTCATAGTCGGCATTTATGGAATGAACTTCGAGCATATGCCGGAGCTGAAGTGGGAATGGGGCTATCCGTTGGTGCTTGGTGTGATGGTGGTGATTGCGATCGCCATGCTGGGATTTTTTATGCGGAAGAAGTGGATTTAACAGGCTGTGGAGATACTCGGTGGGTCCGCCGGACCACCACACGAGGTCTGCGAGACGGGTGGGACGGATTGATCTACATACGTTGGTCTATCTGGCATATCTACTGAGTTTGGCTCAACCACACGCACGAGACAGACCAGATCCACTGGTTCCTATCAATACACCAAGGGATGGAGGGAGTAATGAAGGGACGACGGCTTCTCACTGTCACAATGGGCGCCCTGGTGTTTGGTGGGCTGCTCGTGACAGCCGACGCGCCAGTGAACGCGCAGGGAGTACCGACCGATCTGCCGGGCGTCATCCAGAACCGTGACAAAGCCCTGCCGTCGGCGCAGCGGTTTGTCACCTTGCCCGCCTTCAACGGCGACGCAGTGCTGGATAATGAAACCGGCTTGGTCTGGGAGAGGTCCCCGCAGACGACGAGTGCCAGGTGGAGCGCGGCCCGCCGCACCTGCGTGGAGAAAACAGTTGGAGGTCAGAAAGGCTGGCGCTTGCCATCCTTGCCAGAGTTGCGCAGTCTGGTGGATCCCTCCGTCGCGCCTCCAGGCACGACTCTTCCTCCGGGCCATCCGTTTCTGGCTGTCCAGTCAGCCGTCTATTGGTCGGAGACGAGGGTGGGTGAGGATCCTACGGGCGCGTGGGCCGTGCATTTTGGCTTAGGCGGCGGCGCGGTCTATATCAATTGGGCCCACGCCGTTCAAGTCTGGTGTGTTCGTGGTGGCGTGAAAGCCGATCAGCATTGAGGCTGAGATGGGAGCTTATTCAGTGACCTCGACATGATCGACGTAGTAGGCGGTCTCTCCGAAGCACGTCGTGGGGAGGTACCGATACTCTTTGTAGTGCAGGACCAATCGTTTTCCCATGGCCTGGGTGAGTTGTGACGCCACTTTCTCATCCCGGACTGAAAAGGCCCACAAGACCGGGGCGAGGCCCGGCACCGTGGTCATGGCCAATTCTCCTTCGTTCGTCTTGCAGACCCACCCCTTGTGGGAAAATTTCTGAATGTAGCCGGCTCGACTGCCGTCGGAATAGCTGTAGTTGAAGGCTATGAGCAGATATCCCGCGCCGATGAAGAACATGAGCAAGAACACCAGAAGCAGCTTCTTCATCAAACCCTCCCCAGGTTATGGCGAAGATCCGTGAATAACCAGGGAGCCTCAGCTTTCCGTCGAGCTTCGTATGCGGCGATGGTTGCCTCGTGTTGCAACGTCAATCCGATGGCGTCGAGACCCCGATACAAACAGTCTTTTCGGAAGGGGTCGATCTCGAAGCGACAATGGGCATTGTCCGGGGTGGTCACTGTCTGGCTTCCAAGGTCCACCGTTAGTCGGTACCCGGGTGTCGCAAGAACATTTTTCATCATCGCGAGGACCTCATCGGCCTTCAGCACCACGGGCAGCATGCCGTTTTGGAAGCAGTTGTTGTAGAAGATGTCGGCGAAGCTTGACGCGATGACACAGCGGAAACCCTGGTCGAGGAGCGCCCATGGGGCATGTTCACGCGACGATCCGCATCCGAAGTTATCGCGTGTCAGGAGAATCGTCGCGTCCTGGAAGCGCGGTTGATTCAAAAAAAATGCCGGATCCTGTGACCCGTCCTTTTGCCTGCGCCAATCGTAGAACAAGCCTTCGCGCAGTCCGGTCCGCTTGATCGTCTTGAGAAATTGCTTCGGGATGATTTGATCGGTATCGACGTTGACGCGGTCCAACGGCGCAACCAAGCCTGTCATGGTGGTAAAGGGTTGCATCGGTCCTCTATTTCCAGGTTCGAATATCGACGAAGTGTCCCTCGACGGCGGCTGCGACGGCCATGGCCGGAGAGACGAGATGTGTACGGCCGCCGGCCCCCTGGCGCCCTTCAAAGTTTCGATTGCTGGTTGAGGCACAGCGCTCTCCTGGCTGAAGGATGTCGGCATTCATCGCCAGGCACATACTGCACCCAGCTTCGCGCCACTCGAAGCCCGCCTCTTTGAACAGGCGGTCGAGCCCTTCCTGTTCCGCCTGTTGTTTCACCAGGCCAGAGCCCGGCACCACCATGGCTCGCACGCCCGTGGCGACACTCTTGCCTTTAACTAAGTTAGCCGCAAGGCGGAGGTCTTCGATGCGTGAATTGGTGCAGGATCCAATGAACACCGTATCGATCTTGATATCGGTCATGGACATGTTCGGGGTGAGGCCCATGTATTCCAATGCCCGCTCCGTTGCCTGGCGCTGGTTTTCGTCGGTGATTGTTCGCGGGTCCGGCACTCGTTGATCGATGCCGGTCACCATCCCGGGGCTGGTGCCCCAGCTGACTTGCGGCGCGATGTCCTTAGCCTGCATCGTGAGGGTCATGTCGTATGTCGCGCTCGCGTCGGTCTTGAGCTGCTGCCATGCTTGCACGGCCTGTTCGAACAGCTCTCCCTTCGGAGCCAAGGGACGTTCCTTGATATAGGCGATGGTCTTCTCGTCCGGTGCGACCATCCCGGCGCGCGCGCCGCCCTCGATCGACATGTTGCAGAGCGTCATGCGCCCTTCCATGCTGAGGGCGCGGATCGCCGAGCCCGTGTACTCGATGACATAGCCAGTTCCTCCGGCTGTGCCGATCTTGCCGATAATGGCGAGAATGATGTCTTTCGCTGAACAGAGATTCGACAACGTCCCCTCAACGCGGATCTCCATGGTCTTGGGCCGTTTCTGCACCAAGCATTGGGTGGCCAGCACATGCTCCACTTCGCTGGTGCCGATTCCGAAGGCCAAGGCCCCGAACGCACCATGGGTCGAGGTATGCGAATCGCCGCATACGATGGTCGTCCCCGGAAGGGTAAAGCCCTGTTCGGGTCCGATGATGTGCACCACGCCTTGGCGGATGTCGTGCATGCCGAAGAGCGTGATGCCGAAGTCACGGCAATTCTCTTCCAGTGTCTGGATCTGTTTCGCACTGAGGGGATCGGAGATGCCCACGGTCCGGTCAGTGGTCGGGACGTTGTGATCGGGCACCGCCAACGTGGCACCAGGACGTCGAGGTCGGCGGCCCGAGAGCCTGAGTCCTTCAAACGCTTGTGGCGATGTCACTTCGTGAACCAGCTGACGATCGATATAGAGCAGGGTGGTCCCGTCCGGCTCTGCACGGACGACGTGAGACTCCCAGATTTTGTCGAAAAGGGTTCGAGCTGCCATAGGTGCTCCTCAATGAAGGGTCTCTCTCGTAGGGTACCCCCGAGAGGAACCACATTATACAGAGTTCTCCTATGGTCTGTACAAGAGTGCATATTCTATTGTTGCGTCGAACGTATGAACGTGGTACCAACGCCCGGTCCGCAGGGACGAGCCCCCTTCCACACCGCTGCACCAGAGGATTCTGCCGTGGCTTCTCAGATATGGACCAATCCTGCTGTGATGGACTGGTCGCAATTGCTCCTCAACAGTTTTCGTCACTGGACTGGGCGTGAACTGCTCAAACGAGCGGGCGATCCTGCCTATCAGGCTCATGCCCTTTTTCTCTCACCCTTCGTCGTCGTCTCCCACGGAATGGAAGAAGATCCTCTTATCAATTACGGCAATCAGGCGGCATTGGAGTTGTGGGAGAAGACCTGGGAAGATCTGACACGGACACCGTCACGGCTGACAGCGGAGCCCATGAATCGGGCTGAACGCGAATGGATGTTGGAACAAGCCAGAACCCGCGGTTACCTCGACACCTATCAAGGCGTGAGAGTGACTTCAACAGGACGCCGTTTTCTCGTCGAAAACGCCCTCATCTGGAATGTCGTGGAGGCAGAGGGACGGAGGGTCGGGCAGGCTGCGACCTTCTTACAATGGACCTGGTTGACCTAGCAGGATGCTGAAGCAGTCCGCCGGCGTAAGAACCATTATCGCGTCTATCTGGTCTGTCTCGTTTATTTGGTTGAACAAGACTAAGGTGAGCCTGCGGTCATCCCGAGGCACAAGGCCGCAAGATAATTGGGCCGGTTACGTCCAGAGTTCGAGGGGGCTTCGGTGGACGATGGCCCGCAGAATATCACTGGTTGTCAGAATGCCGACCGGGTGGCGGGAGCTGTCGAGGATCGGAATCGCGTTGACATGTTCATCGAGCATGACGTGGGCGATCTCACGGATCTCCGTCGTTGGAGTGGCGGACAAGACCCGGCTGCTCATCACACGGGCGAGCTTGTACTCGGTGGACAGTCCTGGCGAATTGAGGGACTCCAACTCATGCGCATAGGGCAGCAGGTCGTGGTTCGATATCATTCCGACCAACGTGCCATGGATCGACGTCACTGGGAGATGGTGAATCCCCTTGCGTTGCATCACAGTCCATGCCTCCAACAGCGTACTGTTGGACGGTAACCATGTAACGGGCGAGGTCATGAGGTCCTGTGCGAGGAGGGCCGGTTTCGGTGCAGGGGCCTGGTGCTCCTGTCGCTGATATGCCTGTTGAGCGAGGAGGGCAGCAGGGTTGGTAGCCTGGCGTTCTTGTTCATTCGCGCGATCCCGTCGATTGTCCGCGTCGGCCTGAGTCGCAGGTGGGCGCGGAGACACCGGTAGCGCAGGATGTATTTCTACAATGCCACTGACCGCGCGTATAATCGGCATGGCTGACCTCACTATCTTTCTATCGGGTCCCTGCTGGAAATGCTTAAGTGTGGAAGTCGCCTGCTGGGAGAGATACAAGGACGCGAGTAGATGCTAGGGCAGAGCAAGAAACTGGAACCGTGGACAAGGATGACCATCAACGAGCACGGTCTCCAGGAACATGGCCGTTGGTCTGACCCACAGCCCATGCTCACCGTAGAGCGCATGATAGACCACATATTCCTCTTCAGTTTCTGAGTGACGAGCCACCCCCAGCACCTCATATTCGTGGCCTTTATAGTGTCGATAGCGACCAGGTTGCACCATCGTGTATCCTTTCTTTCCTGACGTCATACTATAAAGGGAACGAACGATGAAATCACAGACTCAGGTTTCGACACACAAGACACATGATGTCATCGTCATCGGCGGTGGGTCGGCGGGCTATGCCGCGGCACGGACCGTGCGCGATGCCGGTGCTGACGTGGCGATTGTGGACCAGGGCCCGCTTGGGGGGCTCTGTATTCTGCGTGGCTGCATGCCGACAAAGGCCATCCTGCGCTCCGCAGAAGTGGCGGTCCTTCTCAGGCGGGCCAAGGAGTTCGGACTCTCCCCGGTTTCAGTACAGGCCGATCTGTCGGCGATTGTGGATCGGAAGGATCGGCTAGTCCGCGAGTTCGCCGACTATCGCATTCAGCAGCTTCATGACCCTCGGCTCATGCTCTATCAATCGCGGGCGGTCTTTCTATCGCCCCGGGAGATCACCGTCAAGGACACCATCTTATCGGCAGGTTCGTTCATAGTAGCCACCGGGTCGAGGCCTAGTGAGGTTCCAATTCCCGGCTTGGCCCAAGCCGGATACTTCACGAGCGACACAATCCTGGACCTCCGCATGCAACCGGACTCCTTGATCGTGTTGGGCGGTGGGGCCGTTGCCCTCGAGATCGGTCAGTTCTTTGCTCGGCTTGGAACAAGGGTCACGATCCTTCAACGGGGCCCCACGCTCCTCTCCGGGATGGATGAGGATGTCGGATGTGCATTGGAAGCCGCATTGATTGACGAGGGCATCGAAGTCGTCACGGGTGTGCAGTTGCTGCGTGTAACCCACGATGAAACAGGGAAGACGATATGGGTGATGAAAGATGGACGTGAACGGTCCTTCGTCGGCAAGGAAATTCTCCAGGCCTTAGGTCGACGGCCCAACATTGAAGGGCTTCGCCTTGATCTGGCGGAAGTGATAGTCGACGGAGGGCGGATTGTGGCCGATGGTGCTATGCGCACGTCGCAAGCACATATTTATGCCGTGGGTGACGTGAACGATGTCACGCCCATCGTGCATCTCGCCATCCAACAGGGAGAGATTGCGGCATACAACGCGACGCATCCTGGTAGGCCGGCAAAAGAGCTCGACCATCGTCTCGATGCCGAGGTGGTCTTTACAGATCCCCAGGTCGCCGTTGTGGGGCTCAACGAAGCCGCCTGCCGCGCAGGAGGGATTCCATTTCTGACAGCCTCGTATCCTTTTGCTGACCATGGGAAGGCCCTCTGTCTCGGTGCATCGCGCGGCTTCGTGAAACTCCTCTGTGCGCCGCTGACGGGCGAACTCCTTGGTGCGCAGATCGTCGGCCCTGAGGCCGGTGAACTGATTCATGAACTGATCGCCGTGATGTATTACCATGGGACCGCGGCCGATCTCCTGCGCATGCCGCACTACCATCCCACGTTGGCGGAAATCGTGACCTATCCAGCGGAATCCATTGTCGAACAGTTGGGCGCATGATGAAGAGGCTCTGTGTGCTCGCGCTCAGCTTCCCCGCGCGTGGCATGGCCTAGTTGTCGGCAACTGAGGTGGAGGATGTTGCCAATGCCCTGTGGAAATTAGGGGATGCAGACGAAGCAAGCTCGCTGGAGCTGCATGCCAATAAGTTTCGCGCGAATCGGAGTTGAACCGACCGCGCCATCCAGTGTAGCGTATCTCCTTATGGCGATGCACCAGGATCCGTCTCCCATCAACGTGCGCAGGAACGGAATAATTGCGCGATTCGTGGGGATCGTGGCGATTGCGCTCGGGTTCGTCATCGGGATCTATGGACTGGAAGACATAGGAGCAGGGTGGCTGAAGATGGCCTTGGGGTTATTGGTGACCGGGATGCTGGCGCAAGGCTATGCGCTCTATTGTTCCGTGAAGCGTAGGCAACAGCTCAAGGACCAACCCAAGTCATGAGACGAGTGCCTCAGTTCCTGTTCACGCTCTGGATGCTCCTCCTCGCAGGGGCGATGCTTGCCTGCGGAGGTCCGTGGCGGGACGGCTACTTCAAGAAGGGCGTGGATCGACTCACGCAAGACGAGGTGATGGAAAAGTTTGGGCTGCCCCACACGGCGAAGACACCTGTTCTCGGGGGGGACTCAGTCTGGACCTATCGCGTGCCCTTAGCCGAAAAGGAATTGAGCTCGTTGCATTTTGCTGGTCTGGCCAATGTCACGACGCAAGCCGTCTCGTTAGTGGGAAAACCGGGGGAAGGGCCCAAAGAAATGTTGTATTGCTACCGCTATACCCTAACCTTCGACGAACAGAAGATTCTGAAACAGTGGAAGCGCGAAGAATGTGTGCCTGGTACCCATGATACGCTCAACGCACATTAATGTTCTGATTCTGTAATCCATGCCTGCTTGGTTGCCGCATATCGATAGCTCAGTGGCCCTCGACAGCCTCAAATCCTTCCTATTGCTGCTCTTTCTTTTGATATCGCGTGCAGTACTCGTTCGAGCGATCGCCAAGAATCCGACCCTCTCGATGGAAGCAAAACGTCGATGGGTGGTTTCGGTCCGCAATACCATGGTGTTCGCGTTGCTGGTGGGGTTGGTCGTCATCTGGGCACACGAACTCCAAGCGTTGGCCGTGTCCCTGGTGGCGCTCGCGGCGGCGCTGGTGTTGGCGACCAAGGAACTCATTCTCTGTTGGAGCGGGGCGGCGCTGCGGGTGGGTGGGAAAGTCTACTCGGTGGGCGATCGCATTCAGATTGCAGGTCATCGAGGTGTTGTGCTGGATCATGACATCTTTGCGACCAAGCTCCTCGAGATCGGACCGGGCCAAGCGTCGCATCTTTATACGGGCCGTGTGACAGTGTTTCCGAACAGCTTGTTATTTACGAATGTCTTGATCAAAGAGAACCCCGGTCAGGCGTATGGGCTTTATATCCTTGTGATTCCGCTCGGGGACCTGGACGACTGGCAAGAAGCTGAACGGCGCCTGCTCGATGCAGCCAAGGCCGAATGTACTCCCTTTATGGAAGAGGCAGGTCGTCAGATGAAGTTGTTGGAGCAAGCGAATTTGCTCGAAGCGCCGTCCCCGGAACCCCGCATTACAATCCAATTGTACGAGCAGGGACGTATTAATTTAGTGTTGCGTTTCCCAGCGCCGGACCGCGGAAGATCGAAGATCGAGCAGGCGATTCTTCGAAGATTTCTGGCCGGACCACGTTGACGCCTGTTGATGCGCGAATGGGCTATGCTGAACTCGCGCGGCGGCTTGACAGACCATCTAAGTCGTGCGACGCTGCAATTGCCCTAGCCAAGTTCTGAACTTAACGTCCATTGATGAGGAGGTGTCTCGTGCATAGATTGATCGTTGTCGCGTTTGCGGCATTGTGCCTGATTGGAACCAGCTCGCTCGCGCTGGCGGACGACGCCATGAAGGGCGATATGGGTAAAATGAAAGACGAGATGAAGGCTGAGAAAGATGCGATGAAGGGCGATATGAAGGCGAATAAGAAAGAGATGAAGGCCAAGATGAAAGCCCACAAAGATTCGATGAAGGTGAAGCGCCATGAAATGAAGGATAAAATGAAGGCGCACAAAGACGCGGCAAAAGTTCCGGCAGCTCCCGCTCCTACCGTCGCGCCATAAGTTCTCGCAGCCTTGTCGGCAGAGTGCCTGGCCCTCAGGAGGTTTTTCCTTCTGAGGGCCGTGCTCTGTCGGGAACTTTTCAGATTGAGGCGGGCGTGGAAGCAACTCATGGTGGCTCGATTCACCGTTATGACGTCGAGCTGAACCAGTCACGATGAGGACTGGAAGTACCTCCTCTGCTGACCGCTTCATTGACCCTGTCACTCGCCTTGTTCCCCCGTGGACCTTTTGCTAGGATGCGGCGGCCTGACCATTGATGGGGCTTTGAATGAAGATCGCGACCTTCAACGTCAATTCTCTCCGCAAACGATTGCCGATCGTGTTGGACTGGCTGGCCCAGCAGAAGCCTGACGTGCTCTGTCTTCAAGAAACAAAAGTCCAGGACAGCGAGTTTCCGCTGCTGGCATTGGCGGAATCCGGGTACGAAATCACCTACCGGGGGATGAAGTCTTACAACGGCGTCGCGATATTGAGCCGGGAGAAACCGGAGGCGGTGGCATACGGGTTCGATGATGGAGGCGAGTCGGAGGATGCCCGGCTCCTGCGCGTGGTGATCAAGGGGATTCCCATCGTCAATACCTATGTGCCGCAGGGCTTCGAGATCGACTCACCGAAGTATCAATACAAGCTTGACTGGTACGATCGACTTCGCAAATATTTCGAGAAGCATCTGTCGCCGAATAAACCAGCTATCTGGTGTGGTGACGTGAACGTCGCTCCGCGGCCGATGGATGTGCACAGCCCCGAGAAACATCTCAAGCATGTCTGCTATCACGAAGATGCGCGGCGGGCCTATGCGCACACATTGGCGTGGGGATTTCAGGACGTGTTTGTGAAACTCTATCCGGATCGGCAACAGTATACGTTTTGGGATTACCGCGCGCCTGGCTCGCTGGAAGCGAATAGAGGCTGGCGCATCGACCATATTCTGGCGACGGTCCCGCTGGCGGAGAAATGTCAAAAGGTAGAGGTGGACGTCGAGCCGCGGCGAGCGAAAGACCCTTCAGATCATACATTCTTATGGGCGGAGTTTTCGGTCTAACCACGAGCGCAACGTCCACATCTGCCCAATTCGGTTGGTTCAGCAAATCTTCCGCACCGACCAAACTGGCTCACGAGCTCGAACGAATCATCAAGCCGCCTTCAGGACCCGCTGCTTTGCACCCAACGGGGTTACGCGATTCTGTGCAATCAACGGATCGAGGACCAACCCGCAATTGATACAACGGAGCACCGCGGCTTCCTGCGAAAATTCAGGTTGCCACTCTTTCACCATCAGTCCTTTGCATTTTTGACAGGTCATCGGGCCCACCTCCTGCTTTCATTGTTCCAGCGCCGACGAGTCGGCCTTGAATAAGAGGGACTGTAGCATTCCAAGATTAATACGGTGTTAACTGGCAGTTAAAAGTCTCTAATGTCTATCTATGACGACATGCATGATGTAGCGGTGATCGGTGCGGGCGCCGCCGGTTTGGCGGCCTCGATTTTCACGGCGGAAGCGACCGCGCGGGGCGACCGTCCGCAAAGAATCGTGGTTCTCGATGGCGCCAAGACCATCGGAGCTAAGATTCTCGTTTCCGGTGGCGGTCGCTGCAACGTCACACACGAGGTCGTGACGCCTACCGACTTTTTTGGCAATCGCCACATCATCAAGAACGTGTTGGCCGCGTTCTCCGCTGAGCAGACCGTGAAGTGGTTTGCTTCGTTAGGGGTCGAGCTCAAGCGTGAAGAGACCGGCAAGCTCTTTCCGGTGACCGATAAGGCGCGAACGATCTTGACCGCACTTGTCAATCGCTGTCACGAGCTGGGCGTCACCATCTGCCCGGATCATCGCGTGACGGGCATCGAAAGATCTGCCGAATCCGGATTTGTTCTGCAGCACAGCCAGGGGACCCTGCACGCAAGGAAGGTCATTCTGGCGACTGGGGGCCGGTCGATTCCCAAATCAGGAAGTGACGGGTTTGGGTACAGCCTTGCCCGCCGACTCGGTCATCATGTGACGGCTACCCTCCCGGCACTCGTGCCGCTGGTGCTTGAGGACACGATGTTTCACAAGACACTTTCCGGTCTCTCGCATGACGTCGAGTTGACCACAGTGGTGAAGGGGCGCCACGTCGACCGCCGGATGGGAAGTTTACTCTGGACCCACTTCGGGATCAGTGGGCCAGTGGTCATGGATGCGAGCCGCTTCTGGACGCTGACGCAGGAAGCGGGTGCGAGCCCGGACCTCTATGGAAATTTTCTTCCAGGCATGACGCAAGAACAGGCGAGGCAGTGGTTCATGGACCAAGCAGCCGGCACTCCACGACGCTCCCTTACGAAGACGCTCGCACAACTCGTGACAGAACGGTTTGCCGAGGCGCTCTGCCTTCATATCGAATGCGATCCACAGAAGGCCATCGCGCAATTGCTCAGGAAAGATCGAGATCGTCTGATCGAAGCACTCTTGAAGTTCCGGTTTCCGGTGGAACGAGATCGCGGGTGGAACTATGCTGAAGTCACAGCTGGGGGCGTCCCATTAGAAGAGGTCAATTTCAGGACGATGGAATCGAAGCTAGTGCCAGGCCTCTATCTGATCGGGGAAATTCTCGACTGCGACGGCCGGATCGGCGGGTTCAACTTCCAATGGGCTTGGGCGACGGGTTACCTGGCGGGGCGGGCGGTTGTGAAGAGTGTCTATGGAGACGGCGAAGCTCGCCGATAAGCACTCTGCTTCTCCCAACGCGGCCTTCGCACAGAACTGTTGTTTTCTTGACAGAGATGAGGGGTTCATCTATCCGTGAACAAGAAGACCTAGCCTGTCGAAGCGTCCGAGCAAGGGGAATAAGAAGGAACAGATGATATGGGCCGTATCCTGAGCTGTCCGCAGTGCCAGAAAGATGGCCTCTTGCGGGCTCACCCGCAATCGGCATGCGAGCACCTCGCCTCCTTGATTTTTGTGGTGCCATTCCGTTGTCCATCCTGTAGCCATCGCTTTCTGGCGTCCCGTCTTGGGCTGGACCATCCCACGCATTCGATCGATCGCCGCGAACACCTCCGGATTCCGGTGCGACTCTATCTCTCATTTTCTGGGGGCAAGATCTGCGGTGAGGGAACGGTGCTCGATCTCTCGATGGGCGGCTGTATCGTCAAGAGCAAGACGCAGGTCCATATGGACGACATCTTCTATCTGCAATTGTCGATTGGCGATGGTGAACTTCCTCTTGAAGTGGCCGCGATGGTCTGTTCCGTAAGCGCTCGTGGCATCGCCTTCAAGTTTCTTCGAGCTGCCCAAGAGAACAAGCGCTTGCTTGCCTTTGTCCAATCCCAGACAGCGAATCAGCCGGATAAATCCTTGCTCAAGGCCGGTGTCGCCGCCTGAGCGGGCCGGCGAACCTCGTACCTTATCTCAGCCCACCATCCTCAACACAATAGGGTTCGACGCGATTAGATTGGAGTTTCCCAGGCAGAAGAAAGCGGATGATTGTTGATCAGTTCCTCGTGTGCGGCGAGATCATACGGTTCAATGGTGAGGTCGTGCTCATTGAGCGGCTCCGGGCAGGCAGGGGAACAGAGGTAGGCGCGATACGACTCAGCCTTCTCCTTCGTGGCGAACCGGCACAGCCCATACTCCGGCATCCCTGAAGAGGGATACCAAAATGCCAGCTCAATCGCACTCCCCTGATAGATGCCGAGGGTGCGGTGCGTGATCTGAAACCCGCCGGGCAAATGTGAGGATGGTTCAAGCGACATCGGGCGGCCTCGTCCCCATTTCATAATGACGTTCCTATGATAACATGAGTGCCCCTCAGGGCTATAGACCGGCACTGGGCGAGTTGTGGCGGATAAAAGCATCAACGATCGCGTATCGCTTGGCACATGGGACAGCCTCGCCAGTGGCATCCTCGACGGAATCCGCACCGGACAAGCGACCGACGCCATCTGCGAAGCGATTACGAAGTGCGGTGCGCTCCTCGCGCAAGTCAGTCCTGCCGGTTCCGGCGACAACCCCGACGAGTTGCCGGACACCTTGATTCAAGAACCATAATGGTTTCATTTGAGCAATCGGCATGTTGACACACACGGAGTTTTGGCATAAGCATTCTGCCAGAGGAACATCCTTTGACAGCTGAAGGACTGGCTGAGTGAACGAAATGAAGGTAGCGTGAACTCTCTCAGGTCAAAGCAAAATGGGTCGATAGGTAAACGTATCGTCGCAGTGGACTTGTTCTGCGGCGCGGGCGGGTTGACCAAGGGGCTGCTAGACGCCGATATCGAAGTGGTTGCGGGCTACGATATCGATGAAGCATGTCGATTTCCGTACGAACACAACAACAAGCCCGCAGTGTTTAAGAAGCAGAGTGTGGCTGACATCAAGGGTGCCGATCTTGCCGCTCTTTATCCTGCCGGTAGTCAGCGTGTGTTAGTCGGATGTGCGCCGTGCCAGCCGTTTTCAAAATACACACAAGGGCTTGAAACTGAAAACGACGATAAATGGAGTTTGCTAAACCATTTTGGTCGCCTTGTTGGAGAGTTGAAGCCTGATGTCGTCAGCATGGAAAACGTGCCTGAACTGGAGCGACACCAAGTGTACGACAATTTCCTTGCAACACTGCGCCGTCTCGGTTACGAGGTCTCAACGCACAAAGTGTATTGTCCTGATTACGGCCTTCCCCAACATCGGACACGGCTCGTACTCTTCGCTTCGCAACGCGGCGCTATCGCAATCACTCCGCCGACTCACAAAACTGAAGAGTACCTCTCTGTCAAGTCAGCCATCCACCATCTACCAAAACTGAGAGCCGGCCAAGCCTACTCGGCAGACCCCCTTCACCGAAGCAGTAATCTTTCACCGATTAATCGCCGCAGGATCGTGCATTCGAAGCCAGGAGGGACTTGGCGTGATTGGCCGAAGGAATTAGTTGCAAAGTGCCATAGGAAAAACAAAGGCAAGACCTATCCAAGCGTTTACGGACGAATGGAATGGGACAAGCCTTCACCGACGATCACAACGCAGTTCCATGGGTTCGGTAACGGCCGCTTCGGCCACCCACAGCAAAATCGAGCTCTCTCACTACGGGAGGGCGCCGCTCTTCAATCATTCCCGCCCGATTATGAGTTTGTGGAGCCAGGTGGCCGATATCATTTCAGCACGATCGGTCGCCTGATTGGCAATGCCGTGCCTGTGCGACTTGGGGAGATTGTTGGAAGGACCATCGACCTCCATTTGAGGCAACATGAAGAATAGCGACAAATTTACCTTCGAGATTTCTTTAAGCGTTCTGGATCACCTCGGGAGACACCTATACCGAAGTTTCGCTACTGTCCTGGGAGAAGCAATATCGAACGCCTGGGACGCTGATGCATGCAATGTGTGGATTTATCTCGATCCGGACAAGAATGGCTTCTGGATCAAGGACGATGGAATTGGGATGACAGCCGACGACTTCCAAAAGAAATTCTTGAAGATTGGATATTCCAATAGGAAAGGCGGAAACCGATCTGAAAAAGGAAGACCATATATTGGGAGGAAGGGCATCGGGAAGCTCGCTCTGTTATCTTGCGCAGAGCAAATCAGTATCATCTCGAAAACAAAAGGCGGCGACTATATCGGGGGTGTAATCGACAATCCTACGCTGGACGAGGCGATAACGGATGACCTGACTCCGGAGAAATATCCCTTAGCTCAAGTGGACAGTGCAGACTTCGCTAAGTACACGGCTGGACACAGGCGAGGCACGATTATCAAATTTGAACGCCTTAAGGATGGCGTAAAGCGCAGTTTTGAATTCTTGAGCAAAATCATCGCGCTCCACTTCCGTTTTTCACTGCTCGACGAATCTTTTAAGATTTTTTTGAACGATGAACAAATCACGTATAAGAACCTGAGTAGCCTTGCGGAGAAAACTGAATTTCTCTGGAAGATCGGTGATTACGAAGACCCTTACGTTGCAGCCCTGGAGAAGGCATTTTCTAAAGACCCCAAACGGCACGAGATAAAGACCGTCAGAATGCCAGGCGTCACCGGGTTCATTGCATCCGTAGAGTTGCCGAGTCACTTGAAAATCATGACTACCGATGAACGAGTTCGGATTGACCTATTCGTGAACGGGCGGCTGCGTGAACGAGACATCCTGAGGCACATCCCCACTGCTAGAATCGTTGAGAGCTACTTGTATGGGCAAATCCACTTCAATGGACTTGACGATAAGACCGACCGATTCACGAGCAGTCGGGAAGGCATTGTTGCCGATGACCCCAAGTACCAAGAGTTCCTGGAGAGATTTCAGAAGGAATTCCAAAAAATTGTGGATGGGTGGGATGAGTGGCGGCGGAAACACCGAGAAGAAGGCGACCAAGAAAACGAAAGTATTTCAAAAAATAAAAGAGCTTCTCTCGGTCTGTATAACATAGTTGCGAAAGGTTTCGAACCTCCAAGGGGGGCGAAGTCAGCTGACCAGGTAGATGACTGGGTTAGTGAACTGAGTTCTGACGCGGCCTTTGACTTTGAATCGTACGCTGAATGTTTCATCTCCGAGAATCTCGTTCGCAAATACATCGTAGATAAGAGCATTCCGCTATCTCAACCCGCAAAGGATGAGGCAAAGAAATGGCGGGACAAGGAAATAGCTAACAAAGACAAAGGGAATATCAGCATCAAAATCAGGAGAGTCAAGAGTGATCTCAGCTATCTGTCAATGGACGACTTAGCCAATCTTGTAGATAAGCGAGACAAGATCATGGAAGCCTCTCTTGCCCGAGATGCCGCTGAGTTCAAGCCAATTCGAGATGCGGTTGCACATACGGCCTTACTGACCGACGAAGCCAAGAACAAACTGACGACTGTCCGCGAGAACATCAGGGCACGAGTGAAGTCACTTGTGTCAGCAAAGAAGTAGAAAACGATGCTTCGGTTTGGCGGATCTTACGGCAAAGATTTGCAATGCCCGACCACATGACTCCGGAGCAACGCTCGCGCGCGATGAAGTGCGTGAAGCTGAAGGACGGTTCGATAGAAAAAATCGTTCATTGTGAGTTGAAGGCTCATGGCTTGACGTTCCAACGACATGTCCGCTCACTGCCCGGCACTCCAGACATTGTTTTTCCTCGTGAGAAAGTCACCGTATTTGTCGATGGCGATTTTTGGCATGGTTGGAGACTCTCTGAGTGGGAGCACAAGCTGTCACCGTTCTGGAGGGAGAAGCTCCGAACCAACCGTAAACGGGACCAACGTAACTTCAGAAAGCTGCGCTCGCTAGGATGGCAAGTCATCAGGATCTGGCAACACCAGCTTGTCAAAGACCAGAAGGGTTGTATACAGCGCATTCTCCAAACATTGTCGAAGACTTGAACTCGCGACGTTGATTGAGAAATCATCGCGAAATCTCTCACTTGATAGACTGCCCGACGTCGTTCCGTTAGAATCCCGATTCATGCCCGATCCTACGGTGGTATCCCCAGCTCCAACGAATGCGCAGGATGAGACTCGCTCAGTGGTCAAAGCGGCTGGGGTGATCGGCGCCGCGACCTTCGCCAGCCGCATCCTCGGGTTTATCCGCGACATGGTGCTTGCCAGCCTGTTTGGAGCGACCGCGGCGGCAGATGCCTTCTTTGTGGCCTATCGTGTCCCCAACTTGCTTCGTGAGTTATTTGCGGAAGGATCGATGTCGTCCGCCTTCATTCCGGTCTTCACGGAATATCAGACGCTCAAGTCGAAACGAGACGCCTGGGAACTGGCGAGCGCTGTCTTCACCACGCTGCTGACGATCGTAATCGGTATCACCATCGTAGGCATTCTCGCCGCGTCCGGAATCGTCTGGCTCCTGGCGCCAGGGTTTCATGACGATCCAGCGAAGCTGGGCATGACGACGCTGCTTACGCAGATCATGTTCCCCTATCTGATCTTTATCAGCCTGGCCGCGTTGGCGATGGGCATTCTGAATTCCATGCGCGCCTTCGCAGCGCCGGCGTTCTCCCCGGTGTTTTTTAATATCTTTATCATCGGCTGCGCGCTCTTTTTATCGCCAATGATGCCGGAGCCGATCCTCGGCGTGGCCATCGGGGTTGTAGCGGGAGGCGCGGCGCAGTTCGCCATGCAGTTACCCGGCTTGAGTCTGCGCGGCATGTTGTTCGGATTCAGGTTCGAGCCAGGCCATCCGGGTGTGCGCCGGATCGGCGCACTGATGCTGCCGTCGCTCCTCGGCCTCTCCGTGACGCAGATCAACATCACCGTGAGCACGATCCTGGGATCCTTCTTTGCGGGTGGGCCGACCTATCTTTTCTACGGGATGCGGTTGATTCAGTTTCCACTCGGGATTTTCGGAGTGGCATTGGCCACGGCCATTTTACCGACACTCGCGGCGCAGGCCGCGCGCGGGGCGCTGGTTGAATTGCGGACGACGTTGGGATTCGGCCTTCGCATGATCCTCTTTATCATCCTACCGGCGATGCTGGGTCTGATCCTCTTGCGCCAGCCGATCATCCATCTGTTCTTCGAGCACGGAACCTTTACGGCGCACGATACGGCCGAGACCGCACAGGCTGTGCTCTGTTATGCCGTCGGCCTATGGGCCTTCGGAGGCGTCCGCATCATTGTTTCGGCCTTTTATTCGCTGCAAGACACGCGCACGCCGGCCATCTCTGCGGCCATCGCCGTTGCGGCCAACCTCGTCTTCTCCCTCCTGCTGATGTCGTCTCTTGGCGCGGCCGGACTCGCCTTGGCCACAGCTCTGGCGGCGATGGTGAATGGAGGCATCCTGGTTGCGGTGCTACACCGCCGGTTGGGCGGCGTGGAGTGGGGCTCGGTGGGACGATCGTCGCTGCGCGTCCTGATCGCATCCGTGCCGTTGGTCGTGATCTGTGCTTGGGTGGCCTCGGTACAGATTTGGACGCATCCCGGTGAATGGATCGAGAAGTCGATCATGCTCTGTATGGCGATTGGGTTGAGCGTGATTGGGTATCTAGGCGTTCATGCCCTGTTGCGGTCAGAAGAGCTCGGTTTGGTATGGGGAATGGTGCGGAAGAAACTGGGCCGAGTCATTCAACGGTGAGGTCACGAATGCGACAAGCGATTATCTTCAAATCACGATGGGGCTGGATGGGCGTGTCTGAAACGACGAAGGGGATCGACGCGGTGGTGTTACCGAAGGTGTCGCGTCAGGCCGTGCTATCAGAGTTGGGATTACCCGCAGCCGAGCTGCTCAAGGGCCGGAACTCTGTGCGATTGCGGGAAGCGCAGGCGCAACTGACCGACTATCTGGCCGGGGCGCGCCGCTCTTTCGATCTGCCGCTTGACCTCTCACGAGGGACGAGCTTTCAACAGAAGGTCTGGCGGACCCTTCGGCGGGTCTCCTACAGCCGGCTTCGATCCTATCAATGGGTGGCTGTCCGTGTTGGGGGTAGACAGTATGCTCGTGCAGTCGGCAATGCCGTGGGAGCGAATCCGATGCCGATCGTGATTCCCTGCCATCGAATTGTGGCGCAGGATGCGTCGCTTGGAGGATTCTCAGGCGGCTTGCCCACGAAACGAAAGCTGCTTACTCTCGAAGGAACCCTGGCTGAGCTTCGACCGGGACGATCTTAGTCTATGAAGGCCGTGATTCAGCGAGTCACCAGAGCGGCGGTTCATGTTGAAGGTAAGATCGCGGGGCAGATCGAATCTGGCCTCCTGGTCTTGTTGGGGGTGGCGAAGGGGGATGGCGAGACGGATGGCCGGTATCTGGTCGAGAAGATTCGCACGCTCCGAATATTTTCCGATGAGCAGGGGAAGATGAACCGCTCGCTAGCGGACATCGGGGGATCGATCTTGTTGGTTTCCCAGTTTACGCTTCTCGGACGGATGACGAATGGCCGTCGCCCGAGCTTTGACGAGGCAGCGCCCCCGGATGAAGCCAAGCGACTATACGAGCAGGTCGTGGCAGAGCTACGAGACCAGGGGACTCACGTGGAAACCGGGGTCTTTGCCGCGCACATGCAGGTCGAGTTGCTGAACGACGGACCGGTGACCTTCGTACTCGATAGCCGAGGTGCGAGCTAGTTCCGGCCAATGCTCAAGTCTGTTGCGTGAAGACCGATAGGAAGGATCATAGGGTCGACATCGGCACATTGATCAACATCTGCTATACTCAATTTAGGTGTTTTCTGATTGTGTGAGAGGTGGATATGAGAACGCAAGTTCCGCCACGACATCCGCTCCGCCAGCTGTTCGGCGCCCTGACCGAGAAAAGCTTTACGGAACATCTCGGGTGGCCAGACCCCAATATCACCGGCTACGTCTCCAACCTGCTCGTCGAATTTACCCACACCGACCAACTGTATAAAATCAGAAATCAGCAACACCTGCCGGTGGACACGGTGGTGGACCTCTTGTTCGAATCGGAAGTGCTGCTCGAGGCCCAGTCGATGGATCGTGAACGGGACGTGCATCAGCATATCGGAGATTTCACGTTGTTCATGGCGGGGCTCTTTCCAGAATATCTGCGCCGTCTCAAGACGACCGGATTGATCTACCACAAAGATTTTCTCGTGGACTATATGAAGACGGGGAAACGCTCCTACGGGATTGTCGCGCGAATGGCTGACGGTCCGTCAGAGGAGGAGCCTCCACTGTTCCGAAAACTTTCCGACAACTTCGAGCTCTGTGTCACCGGGTTGGGGTTTGTGCGGTCCGATCTGGACCGCATGAAAGATCCATCGTACCGGCAGGCTCGAAATCTTCTCCTCAATTGACCAGCTCCCGCTTCATTCGGATATCAACAAGTCAATACTCCTGCGTAACACCGTAGCGATAACCCGCTGGGTAATCGCGAGAGGTAGGCGGGACGAGCGATACGAGTTGAAAACTCAATCGGTCCACATCGCGCCTTTCTCGCCAGTCCCGTGCTTCACGCGCCACAGTCTGTCCCGCTGGCTGACTTTTTAGGATTCTGCTAGGGGCCTTGTGATGGCACTACTTGAACGTCGAGATGAGTGCAAAGACAAAATCCATCGGAGTAGCAATCGCACATTTCAATGGACCTTCAGGGGTACTGCAATCCTGTCGACCGATGTGTATACCGATTAACTTGGCGGCGCCTCCACGTGCGAACATGAATACTGGCGCGCCACTGTCGCCGCCGACCGCAAGGTAGTCAGAAACAATCTGACCTTTCTGCTCATCCTTGAGAAGCGTCTTTCCCTCTCGGATCTTTGGAATATTCAGTTCCGAGGTCTCTGCGCCTCTTGGAATGATCGAAACCCGATAGCCAGCGAGGTACACGGTCTTCTGCAAGGGGATGTCATGCAGGCGCAGCACAGAGGGAAAGGGCACCATGGCTGGTCTTGACTCTGGTTCATACTTCAGCTGAACCCCTTCTATGAGTTTCGAGTCCCACATGAATCGTACGACCAGGACATCGTGCTCAAGATCCTCTTTCCAGTTGCCGGACTGTTGAAGTACATCAAGATCCAGCTCCAGTACGTAGCCCCGATCCTCAGATGGGTCGGAGGCATTGCCCCGAACCAGAGCGAACGGTTTGACCAGCGCTTTTGTATCGTTCACAAGCACATGTCGGGCTGTGACCAGATACGCGATGGTAGGTGATCCCAAAAATACTCCGGACGCGGTTCGACCAAAAATTGCACCAGGAGAAACAATGACTGGGTAGCGAAGAAGAGGGTCCGTATCGGAGGAAGCGTGAATCAGCGGTTGAAAGCTTATTTGTAGCAGGATGCTGAGGAGCGCAGTCTGAATAGGTAGAAAATAGTTCATTCAGTAGATCGTCCCCTTCGCCAACCGCTGCTCCATCTCAATAACTTCACTCAACCGCTCAAGCAAGTTGGGCGATTGGTGCGAGGTCAGCCCATTCGTGTTGAGCAGGGCTGGAACATCGTCAACGATTGTGTGCTCGGTGTCGGTGAAGAGATTCGGATCAGGAAATGCGGATTCAGGAATACGCGCAGGGGGATTCTTGCGGCGGAAGGGATGCAGGGCAACAAGCATAGGGAGGCTCGCAAGGAAGGAGGTGTATTCTAGGAGGGTTATGGAGAAAGGTGCAAGGGTTGACAGGGGAAATGATGCGATGGACTATCTCCACCTATGCAGTCCCGAGGAGTTCGAGCAGCAGACCGATGAGTTGTCCGTTGTTTCTAGGTCACCTCAGCTGTCTATCTAGTTTGTCTTATCTCTCTGGTTTCTCTGGTCTGCCGAGCCAGACAGACCGAATAGACCAGATAGACCAACTTCCCGCCACAAAATGGTTTCTGACATCTGTTCGCGAACAATAAGTCAATCCTCATGCCTGCCCCATATTTTCCCCGTCCCCTTTGTTTCGCGATGTGAGGGGGAGGCGCTTGCCCTAGGCGACACAGGCGCTGGGAATGCACCTGGTCTCAACCCTATAGTCGGGTTACAATCTCAATACGATGGGAACTGTTCCTCGGGTTATCGTCGTCGGTGCCGGGCTGGCCGGGCTTGCCTGCGGGAGGCAGCTTTCGACCTACAACATTGCTCCCTTGATCTTGGAGGCCTCCGATGCTGTAGGGGGGCGTGTCAGGACGGATGTGTTCGACGGCTATCGGCTGGATCGGGGATTTCAGGTCTTGCTCACCGGCTATCCCGAGGCGAAACGCCTGCTGAATTACCGCACCTTGGGCTTGAAGCCATTTCATCCCGGTGCTTGTATCCAATGGCAAGGCCGTATCTATCGATTCAGCGATCCACTTCGTCGCCCGCTGGATGTGCCGGGCATGCTCCTGGGACCCATCGGAACCGTCGTGGATAAACTGCGCATTCTTCGTCTCACCAGCCACGCGCGCAAACGGGTCCTTTGTCAGAACGTCGGAGGGCCGTTCACGTCGACGGGAGAAGCACTCTCTTCCTATGGTTTCTCGGGCTCGATGATCCAGCGCTTTCTGCGCCCCTTTCTGAGCGGCGTGTTTCTGGAAGAGTCACTTGCCACTCCGTCGTGGATTTTTGAACAGGTATGGGCGGCGTTCTCACACAGTGCGATTGCGCTGCCGCATGAAGGCATGGGCGCCATTCCGCGCCAACTCGCCGACGGGCTTTCCCCTGGGAGCCTTCGCTTGAACGCCAAGGTCGCTGAGATCAATGGTACGATGGTGACATTAGCCAATGGGGAGCAGCTTTCAGGCGAGGCCGTTGTGCTTGCCACCGATTGGGCCACCGCCGCCGCACTCCAAGGCGCTGCGGTACCCGCTTCAGGACGGACAGCGGTCACAATCTACTACGGTGCCCCGCAGCCTCCGCTTTCAGGCCCTTGGCTTCTGCTGAACGGTGAGAGTGAGGGTCCCATCAATCATCTCTGTGTACTCAGCGAGGCGGCTCCAAGCTATGCTCCGGCTGGCCGCAGTCTCGTTGCGGTAAGCGTGCGGGCCGAAGCCCGAAGGTCGGAACAAGAGGAGCTGTCCGTGCGCCGGCAATTGACGGACTGGTTTGGTAGCCGCGTCGGATCCTGGCGGCATCTGAGAACCGATCGAATTATGTCAGCACTTCCTCCAATTGACCTGCTCAGGGCTGCGTTCGACAGGCCATCGTGCGAGATTCGTCCAGGTCTCTATCGCTGTGGCGATTACCTGAGCACCGGAACGCTCGATGGCGCATTGTGGTCCGGCCGCTCAACGGCGGACGCCATCGCTGAACGGCTGGGTGCGCCCGTCTCGTCTTGAGGAATTCAGCCATGATGCCAACAAAGGACAGAGCACGATCGATCGATCAGCCGCTCAATTCCACGCTATCGCGCGTCACCGGCCCCAAGTATCCACTCACCGTCTATTACGATGGAGCCTGCCCGATCTGTCGGCGAGAAATCGCACTCATGCGAACACTCGATCGCCGGGAACATCTTCAGCTCATCGACTTTTCCAGGCCTGAGTTTCGTGAGGCAGATTGTGGGCTACCCTGTGAGCGGCTGAGCGAGGTGATTCATGCGCAGTGGGCCGACGGCACGCTGATCGAAGGGGTGGAGGTGTTCCGTGCAATGTGGACGGCCGTCGGCCTCAAGCTACTGGCCCGGATCAGCCGGTGGCCGGTGATGAATAGCCTGCTGCTACGGGGCTATGCCTGGTTTGCTCAACACTGTTTGTCTCTCACGGGAAGAGCCCACCCACATAACGATTCGCGCTAGGCCTGAAGCGTCTGGAGAGGCCGTACGTGCCATCGACGCTGGCCGAACACCCCGCGAATTCACCCCGCTATGGATTGCCGCAGGCGACTTTGAGCAGTCCCGCGGTGGCCGTTCCTGGTGTCGCCGAGGCCCACTGATTTGTGCCAGTGGTGGAGCGCACGACGGTCCCGATACCCATCTGTCCTGAAAACCAACTCGACTTGAGTGGTTGGCCCTTCTGGGCCTGACAGTCATACTCGCGTTCAGTGATCTTCGAAAGAGCGTGAGGGCCTCCGCCTTCCACCTGGGCCGTCTTGTAATCGAACAAGTCCGACATCGTGACCGTCTCGTCCGCCTTTCGGATGCTGGCATAATCGGCATAGTACAGATAGCTGTCTGTCTCGCCGACTTTCGTCCAATCACCCGCTGGCTTGACGACGGAACTGGAACTGTCATCGCTGCGACTGCATGCGGCCAGGGCCGTGCAGCACAGGAGCGCCAGAGAGAGTCGTAGGAGCATCGCGTTCTCCGATTTGGACAGGGCCTTGTGGCCGACACTAAAGTCGATACTCATGACTAACCCCATATGACTTCACCATTTTCACTTCTCTTTCTTAGGCGGTTTGATCCCCAGCCGAAAGAATCTCGATCAAAAACGTCTTCAACTCTTCCAGCGTTCTAGCATCGTTTTTAAGTAACCACTCTGTGAGCAGCACGGAGTGAACGGTTTTGATGTAGACATAGCGTGTCTGGGAAAGATCTTCAAAGAGGTCATACAGCAAGGCGGCTCCGTCAACTGTCATGAGCCATTCCGGGTCTGTAACAGCAATGCTCTGCTTAGGAGGGGACAGGTATTTTGCGTTTCCTCCTTTCGATATTAACCACGCGTTCACCTGCTCCGCAGTGATAGGCGTTTGTGAGAAATCAAGGAGACTATTCATCAGAGCCGTCAAAGCTGTGGGGACGAGAAGATAATTTTCATACATGCGACGAGGTAAGAATCGGACGCTGCTCTGCGATCTAGTTTTGATCTCCTCCATTTGGGCCTCTGTGCGTGACTCGCGGTCGAATACAAATCCGACTGCAGGTGGTAAATACGCATCCCCCTTGCTGAGTTTCTGATAAATCCCCACAATTGTCTCAACCGGTATCCGTTTGGAACTGAAGTCTCCTGTATGTTTCACCCCAACAATGTTCGTGCCGACGGATGTTCGATGACCGGCTAAGAGCAGACCAAAGCATTCCTCTTCCGTGTCACCTTCAACCCACAAGATGCGATCCGCGCCAAACACATCTGATAGTTTGGCCCCCACCTCTATCAAACATTTGCGTATCCCACTCAGTTTTCCGGCATCCACAAGCTCGATAATGCTCTGTGGTCTCTGCCACCGGATGAGTACCATCGCCGCGGGACTGGCTGCTCTGAGGATTTCGCTAGAATGAGTCGCGATGATGTACTGGTGTTGCGGGAACCCTTTGAGGATTTCGATGAGCTTGCGAGCCGCAGCAGGGTGCAGAAAGCTGCTCGGCTCATCAATAAGTATCGTCTGAGAATACTTGGAGGTGAGGGCAACATAAAGGAGTGAGAGAACCTGCCCCACACCAGTCCCGCTTTCAGATAACTGTATAGCAAGATCGTCTCGCCTACTTTGAGGAGCGTCTGTCCATACCAGAATCTCTAGGCTGTTGGCAGCGTTTGGAAACGGCCTGGTAGAGACCCTAAATATGGAGGGGAATATCCGGTGAACCAGTTCGTTGAAGTCCTGAAGTAAGGGCGCATTATTCTGCAAGATATTCAGAACCTCTGGAAGATTGATGGCTGTGGGGTGCAAAACGGCATTATTTCCAAATCCACACGAACCCGATCCTACACGTTGCGCATCGAATCGATAGATACGATTTCTAAAAATGCTTGCCACTATAACCCCGAAATCATTTTCTTGGCCCGCTGACTGTGATCCGTTAACGGTAAACCCTGTCTTATCTGGCAAAGGACTTATACGCCAAAACGTATTTGCTGCCGGGTATAGCCCATGTGTGGGATAATCTTTGACGACAAACCCCGCTGTATTATTTCCGAACGCATTGAGCCCGAGTGTGAAGTGCGTTTCGTCTCTCGAAAGAATTGCCGCAAGTGCCGCATGGCCATCCTGTTGAGGAAATGATGGCCCCGTTTGGACCGGAACATTGAACTCCCCACATTCAAGGAGAAGCTCCCTGAGTTCAGCCCCACTAACAGCAAGCTTCACCAGCGCAGACGAATTTGGGTTTATTGCAGTAATGGGTGTTTGCGCTGTTAACTGACTCCTATGTGGCTTACCCTTGAATTGTAGCGACAACGCTTCCAATAAGGCTGTCTTGCCTACGTTGTTCTGGCCGACGATGAGGTTAAAACCCTCTTCAAGCGTCAGCTCTCTCGGTTCCAGGAAGCTTTTGTAGTTCTGAATTTTGAACGAACAAATTCTCATTTGAATCCATGCTCAAAATGCGAGGCACCAACTGTACTTGTATCTTCTTCGACGGATCAAGTGTGCTGAAATAATCCTAGGTGCCACTTGTGCGATTTGAGGGAAGGAGGGGAGACTGGCTAGGAGCTTTGCTACTAGATAGGTAGGTTTTGCCTTGTGATGGTAAGGTGCGCGCTCTTGGGCACTGGAGTCGGTCGCCGACGACCTCAACTTGCCTTTTATACGGTAGACCGACTTGAAGGACATACTACACAAAGACTAAACTGAGTTCGGTGACTCCCAGTCGTGACGTACCCGATATGACTGTCGGCTGGTGGAGTGGGACCGGTCAGCCGACCATTTGAGGACAATTTCTATGAAGGACGCCATTTTTCACCTAGCCTTTCCCACGCACGATGTGGCGGCGGCGAAACGTTTCTATGTCGATGGGCTTGGTTGTACGTTGGGTCGGGAGTCGAGCCACGCTGTCATGCTCGGACTTGCGGGGCATCAGCTCGTGGCGCATCTGACGACGGAACCCCTGCCACCGCAACAAGGCATCTATCCTCACCATTTCGGCTTGGTACTCTTGTCGAAAGACTCGTGGCAAAAGTTCTTAGATCAGGCCCAAGCGAACAGGTTGACCTTCTATCAACAGCCCCGCGTCCGGTTTCCGGGTACCCGCATTGAGCACCACACGTTTTTTCTCGAAGATCCCTCCGGGAATCTCCTCGAGTTCAAGCACTATACCCATAAATCGGCGATCTTCGACGAGCGAGCGAGCGGTGAGGTCGGCGACTCCTCTGAATATTCCGCGGAATTGTAGCCCCTGTCGGCTCTACTCACTGTCGTTCGGTTCCGGAAGGGTGGGTTCCCGATCGATCCGGCTGAGGATACGGTTGTGGCGGCGGGTCAGGGCGGTCGTTTTTTTCAGTGGATCGTATCGGCGTGGCGACGGCAAGATGGCTGCCAGCCAGGCGGCTTCGTCGGATGTCAGGTCGCGCGCGGACTTTTTGAAGTGATGACGGGCCGCGGCCCCAGCGCCATAGACGCCTTGCCCCCATTCGGCAACGTTGAGATACAGTTCGAGAATACGCTCCTTCGTGAGATGCTGTTCGAGGGAACGTGTAATCAGCATTTCCCGCGCCTTTCGAAGTAGGGACCGTTCAGACGACAGATAGAGGTTCTTAGCCAACTGCTGCGTAATGGTGCTCCCTCCACGCTTGAGTTCGCCCGCTTCGAGGTTATACAGAGCCGCGTCCTTGATCCCTTCCCAATCAAATCCTTCGTGGGTAAAGAACGAGGCATCTTCCGCCGCCACGACTGCCTGTCGGAGGTAGGGGGAGATACGGGAGAGCGGGACCCACGTCCAGTGGCGTCTGATGGTGCGGCCTTGTGCCTCAGCCTGGGTCTGTCTGGCTTCCATCAGGGCTGTCACGGTCGGATTGGTCGTGCGTAACGCCGAGACGTCGGGCATCATGAGCAACCAGAGGAGGAGGACCGCCCCGACCGGGAGGCAGAGGCCAATGATCAGGAAGGCCTTCACGCGGAATCGGGACCGTGCGGTTGACTTCCGCATTAGAGGGTGCGTATCACAGAGGCGATGTGTGTCTGTGTCAATACCATGATGTCTGGGAAGTGGATGGGTACAGCATGAGAATCCTCTCGGCAGAGTTTATCAGAAGTTGTGCGGGGCCAGAACAGTTTCTGAAAGGTGAACTTCCGGAAGTCGCCTTCATCGGGCGTTCGAATGTCGGAAAGTCCTCTCTCATCAACTCTCTCTTACAGCGCAAAGGCTTAGCCAAGGTGAGTCGCACGCCGGGGAAGACCCGCTTGGTCAACCTCTTTCAGATCGCCAGCGACGATCCCGGGTTGGCGCGATTCGTGGTGGTGGATTTGCCGGGGTATGGATACGCGAAGGTGTCGAAAGCGTTGCGGGCCCAGTGGGCGCCATTGATCGAGCAGTATCTCAACGGGAGTGAACAGTTGCGCGCGGTGGTGGTGTTGGTGGAAAGCCGGGTGCTGAGCGAGCAAGACCGACAGACGATCGCATGGCTCTCGTCCGCCGGCCGCCCCCCTATCGTGGTGGCGACGAAAGTGGATAAGTTAAAAATGAGCGAGCGTGTCGGCGCGCTTCGCCGGCTGAAGGAAGGACTGGGATTAGTCGAGGGCGACGGAATTATTCCTTACTCGTCGGTGACGGGCGAGGGACGGGACCGGTTGTGGGCGGTTTTGAAAGAGCGGATTCGAACTTGATTTCAATGTAGGCCTTGTTTTTGAGCTCCGCCAGCCACGCTTGGAAGACATCTTCGCTTTTCTGCTGAAAGACGAGTCCCTGGATTTCAGTGCGGACTTGCTCATAGGGGCGGAACTGCTTGGGTGTCTTGTCCTCCAGCCGCATGATGTGAAAGCCGTCCGAGGTCTCGATCACATCCGAGATACCGCCGGGCACCAGGTGTGCGATGGCGCGCTCGATCCCCGGTAAGAGCTCTCCCTGCCGGACTAAGCCCAGGCCCCCTCCGTGTGAGGCGTTCGGGCCGTCGGAAAAGCGCAGCGCCACATCTTCGAAGGTCTCCCCTTGCTTCAACCGTGTCATCACTTCACGAACTTTCTCCTTCGCATCGGCCGTATCCTCCGGTGAGCGAGGTCGAATGAGAATCTGGCTGAGGGTGTATTCCTCCGAGAGCGCAAACCGATCGCGGTGTTCCTGGAAGTACCGTTTCATGTCTGAGTCAGCAACCATCACCCCGCTTCGCACGTCGCGATCGACGATCCTGAGGAGCAGCAGCTGTTCTCGGACGTTTTTCATCTCTGCCTGGTTCGTTTCGTCGATCGTTCTCCCCTGTTGCTTCATCTGTTTAACCGCTTGCTGAACTTCCTCGTCCGTGACTGAGATGCTTCGAGCCTTGGCTGCCTGGAGCTGCAACTTACGCTCGATCATCGAAGTCAGCCCCATGTACTCCGCCGTCTTGAGCCGACGCGCGAGGCCGTCGCCGCGATACTCTTTCTGAATCCGCTCCCGCTCCGAAGCGAGTTCCCGTTTCATCTCAGACAGCATGATGAGGTCCGAGTTGACGATCGCGACGATCCCATCTTCCACCTGCGCGGCTGAAAGAAGAGACGCCTGTGCGATCAGCCCACATGCGAAGAAGACCGTGTGTCTCAGCCAGCCTGTTGTCATCGTGATGAACGGACCGATTGTGATCATGGACAGGGGTTTCGCCACGCGCCGATACGATCGACCAGTCGGCGAGGGTTCGATGGATTGTACACGAATTGCGGAGGACTTGAGGAGTGGAAATGATGGGTATGTCGATCCGTAACGATTCAGCGTGTACTGATGTCGTCGGTGACATAGCGGGAGGCTTCGTCGAGGCGGATGACCGCCTTCGCGCGGATATCGGCAATCACTCCGTCAAACCGTTTTCGGCGCTTTTCATTGAGCAGTTCTTGTCGGAGGCGTTCCCGAACGGCCACGTCCGCTTGAATAATTTCCTTGTCGAGCGCCGTGATCTTGACGAGGTAATAGCCGGCGTCCGTCTTGATCGGCGCACTGATCATGTCGGGCTTGAGGCTATGCACGACTGCGTCGACTTCGGGGACGACCAATCCCTGGTGATAGGGGCCGAGATCGCCCCCGTTCGCCTTACTCTTGCCGTCGATGGAATAGCGCTGCGCAAACTTGGCGAAGTCGCCCCCTTGGTTGACCTGATGTTCGAGATCTTTCGCAGCTGACACGTTCGACAGCAGCATCTGCCACACACGCACTTTCAATGACGTCAGGAGTTCGTTCTCATGCTTCTCGTAGAAGGCATCCAATTCCTCTTTCGACAGTTCGACCTTGGCTTTGATCCGATCCTTGAGGAGCTCGTCGAGAATCAATTGCTCCCGGTAGCGTTGGGCTCGCTCGCGGATGGCATCGTTCTGGTCGAGCCCCAGCTTGCGCGCTTCCTGCATGAGCAGTTCGTGGGTGATGAGTTCGTCGAGGAAGAGACGCTTCCCCCCTTTTTTCTCGTACCGGGCCCTGGTGGCCTCAGCCAGTTCTCCCCAGCGAGTATCGAATTCTGTCTGCGTGATCTGTCGGCCGTTGACGAGAGCCAGGATGCCTTCCTCGGGCGGTGGCGTACAGCCGGTGAGCAGTAGGAGGCTGCCACCGATGGCGCAGGCGAGCAGGGAGAGGAGACGGACAGCGTTGCCGTTCACGGATCCGTTCGATGCTTGAGTCATACGCGTGCGAGACCTTGTTAGCGAGATGATTGCAGGGTCACCGTTGTGTTGGTATCACAGCCTCCCAGGCTTTGCAAGGTTGCGGTGAGTTCTCGAAAGATGGAGGGCCAGTCCTGATGCGGCATCTGGAGCTCGAACGACAGCGGTGAGAGGAAGCACACTCGCTTCTTGTACCGGTCCATCGTCTGGTGGATCGCTTGGCGTGAGACCCGACTCTTGGCGTCGAGCGTGACGACGACGGAATGGGTTTTGAGTTCGATCGAGCTCAGGCGCAAGGCCTTGGCCTGGAGCCGCACCTGCATGACTTCGAACAGCCGCTCGACGGAGTCTGGGGCCAACCCGTACCGATCCTGAATTTCGCCATGGAGTAAGGCGAGATCTCCGACTTGGGTGCAGGACGAGAGTCGTTTGTAACAGGAGAGCCGCTGATGGGGATCGGCGATATATTCATCGGGAATAAAGGCGGAGACGTTGAGCCGGAGAGTGGGGTCCGGCTCTTCTTCCACCACCTGGCCTTTGAGACGTTGGACGGCCTGCTCCACCATCTGCATGTAGAGATCGAGTCCGATGGCGGCGATATGTCCCGACTGCTGTTTCCCAAGGAGGTTGCCGGCGCCCCGGATTTCCATATCCGCCGCGGCGATGCGGAAACCGGCTCCCAGCTCGGTAAATTGTTGAATGGCGGTCAGGCGCTTCTGGGCGTCTTCGCTTAACCGCCCCTCATCGGGCACCAGGAAGTAGGCGTAGGCTTGGTCGCCGCTCCGTCCCACTCGCCCGCGCAATTGGTACAACTGCGCGAGGCCGAACATATCGGCACGATTGATGAAGATCGTGTTGGCATGGGGCACGTCGATTCCCGATTGGATGATGGCCGAGGCGATCAACACATCCGCCTCCCGACGAAAGAACTTCAACATCACGGCTTCGAGCGGTTTGGCGTTCATCTGCCCATGGGCCATCACGATGCGCGCGTCGGGTACAAGTTGCTGGAGCCAGGCTCCCGTCTTCTCCATCGTTTCGACTCGGTTATGGACGAAGTAGATCTGCCCGCCCCGTCCCAGTTCACGCAACATCGCCTCTCGGATGAGGGTGTCGCTCGATCGGACGACCTGCGTGCGAATAGAGAGGCGGCCTGCCGGAGGCGTCTCGATGATCGAAAGATCGCGTACGCTCGCCATGGCCATCTGTAAGGTACGAGGAATGGGAGTGGCCGTGAGCGTCAAGACGTCAACTTGGGTGCGGAGTTGCTTCAACCGTTCCTTGTGTTTGACGCCGAACCACTGTTCTTCATCGATGATCACGAGTCCCAGGTCGCGGAACACCACATCCTTCTGGATGAGCCGGTGTGTGCCGATGACGACGTCGACCTCGCCGGACGCCACATCTTTGAGAATAGCTTTGGCCTCCTTCGGCGATTGGAAGCGGGAGAGTAAGGCTACGCGCGCCGGGAACGGCGCGAACCGTTCAGAGAAGTTGTCGTAATGTTGGTGGGCCAATAAGGTTGTGGGGACGAGCACTGCCACCTGGCGATTGGCTTCCACGGCCTTGAAGGCCGCCCGCATGGCCACTTCAGTTTTTCCATACCCGACATCGCCGCACACCAGGCGGTCCATCGGTTTACTGGACTCCATGTCGTGCGTAATGTCTTCGATCGCTTTGAGTTGATCCGCCGTTTCTTCGTACTCAAATGCCGCCTCGAACTCGTGGTACATCGTGCTGTCGAATCCGTAGGCATGGCGAGTCACGAGCTCGCGATTGGCATAGAGGTCCACCAACTCATGGGCCATCTCTTCGATGTCTTTCTTGACTCGCGCGGTCGTTTTGGCCCAATTGGTGCCGCCCAAACGTTCGAGGCGTGGTGCATGGCCGTCCGCCCCGCTATACCGCTGCACATGGTTGAGCCGTTCCAGCGGGACGTAGAGTGTGTCGCCACCAGCGAATTCCAGGATCAAATAGTCGCTGTCGAAGTCCTGCACCGAGAGGCGTTTGAGGCCTTGATACTTGGCGATGCCATGTTGGACATGGACGACATAATCACCCACATTGAGATCTTCTAACGAGGAGAGGAAGGTGGCGGCTTTACTTTTTGCTTGCGGCTTGTGGCGCGCGCCTTTGGCAAACAGCTCCTCTTCCGTCAGAACGGCTAGGCGCAAGTCCGGTGCGAGGAATCCCGCGGACACATCGCCGTGCAAGGCGTAAAACGGCGCTTTGGTTTTACTGGACGCGGTCCAGGCCCCCACGGCCCATTCCACCGCCGGCACATCGTGTTCGTGCAAGAGCGCCAGCAAGCGATCCACCTGGCCGCGACTTCTCGCGACGAGCACCACGCGGCACTCCTCTCGCAAGCGATCCATGATGGCCAACGTCTGGCTGAATGGCATTCCTCGAGACCCGAGCCCGGCGCTGGCCGGCGCCTGAGCGGGAAAGGCCTGGATCGGATTCCATGACGCATCGCTTGCCATGAGCGGCTCGAGCGCGAGCGTGGGCCAGTCATTCGTGCGATCCATCAGTTCCGGCCAGGAGAGAAACAACCGCTCCGGTGACGGGTAAGGCATGACCGTCTCCCGATCGGCGTGGCGGAGATAGCCGTCGTCGATCTTGCTCCAGAGGTCTGTGCAGGCTCCTGTCAACGCAGCCGGTTGATCCAGGACCAAAAGAGGTTGTTCGGTGAAATAATCGAAGAGGGTATTCATGTCGGGATAGAGATCCGGCGCACGCCACTCGGCATCCGCTGGAATGGGAGCAAGGGCATCCGGCGAATTCTCTGCGCGGAGATATTCCCGCGCGGGGAGGATCACCGCTCGATCCAATTTCGCGGTGGATTTCTGCGTGGCGGGATCGAATAGGCGGAGCGAGTCGATGGTTTCGCCAAGAAATTCGACACGGAGCGGGTCGGCATAGGCCGTCGAGAACACATCCACAATGCCGCCTCGAATACTGAACTCGCCAGGGATTTCCACCACCGAGACCCGTCGGTAGCCGAGTCGTAAGAGTCCTCCGGTGAGGGTCTCTCGCTCGATCGTGCCGCCCAGCTTGAATTGTAAGATGGTGCGAGTGAAGGTCGTGACGGGCAATAGCTGTTGCATCAGGGCTGCGATGGAGGTGACCAGGCAGGTCTGTGGTGCGGTTCGGATGTGATGCAAGGTATTCATCCGGCGTGCGATCAGACTCACATGGGGAGCGCTGCCCTCGTATGGCAAGGTTTCCCATCTCGGAAACAGGGCGAGGGGAGCGGTCGGAAGGCCGATGAGATCATGGAAAAAAAGCAGGTCATCGAAGAGGCGTTCAGCCGCCTCATCCGACCCGGCGACGATCAGCCACGATCTATTTCCCAGCTTGCCCAACTGAGGATGCAGGAGCATGGTGAGGGCAAGCCCGGCGGTGGAGCCGAGTAAGCCGGTCAAACAGGGACGTCCACCTGTGCCGGCAAGCGCCGTTGCAAGCGGGGATAACCACTGAGTCGTTGATGGGTTTGACGTGGTGTTCGACACGGTCTAGATGGATTGCGCACGAATCCGTTGGATGAGGAAGGTGGTGGACATGTTCGGCACCAGTGGAATAGTTTTCACAATTCCGCCGCGCGCTTCGACGATCTCGCGGCCGACGATCCGATTGACCGACCAGTCCCCGCCCTTCACCAGCACATCCGGTTGGACTGTGGTGATCAAGTTCAGAGGGTCCGGTTCCGTGAAAATGACGACATAATCGACACAGCCCAAGGCCGCGAGCACTTCGGCACGCTGGGCTTCCGGCACGATCGGCCGGTCCAGAGCCTTGTTCAAGCTCCTGACGGAGGCATCGCTGTTGATCCCCACGACCAAGAGGTCGCCGAGCTGCTTCGCCGCCTGTAGATACCGGGTATGTCCAATGTGCATGAGATCGAAACAGCCGTTGGTGAAGACGATTCGCTTTTTCTGTGCGCGGGCGTGAGCGAGGATCGGGGCAAGTTGTGTATTCGTCAGGACTTTTTCGGACATGACCCCATCATACTGACTGTCAATCCGGATAGAAAGAGTTGGCTCAGTCGTGCTCATCGTGGGTGACCCCACCCAGACCGATGACGCCGGGACCATGTCGGGCGGTCAGGGCGTCCATCGCTTTGATGGCCTTGTTCCGTCGCTGATCGAAGAGACCTGGAGGGGCCGGTGCCAAAGAAGAGAGCGAAACCCCGGCAAGGCGGTACTTGGTTCCTGGTTTGAGCAGCTCATGCAAGGCCTGCTTGATGGTCGGCCACATGTCGGGGTCGTAATTGAGCGGATGAGGGAATGCCCGCTGTTTGGTCGTGATCGCAAAGCGGGAGTCCTTGAGTTTCACGGTGCAGGATGCGGCTGCGAGTCCATCTTGCCGCAGGTCACGGGCGAGCGTCTTGAGAAATCCGCGCAACAGCTGTTCAAGATAGGCCTGATCGTTCGTATCTTGCTCGAATGTCGTTTCATGGCTGAGGCTCTTCGATTCCCGATCGGCCACGACTGGCTCATGATCGATGCCGCGAGCCAATTCTTGAATCCAGTGCAGACGAGTGCCAAACAGGTGGTGCAGCGCGGACTCCCATCGCGCATCCAAGAGATCGCCGACCGTTTTCAGCCCGAGCGGCTCCAGGCGCGCGGCCGTCTTGGGTCCGATACCAGGCAAGGCTCTGATCGGCCGGTTTCCGAGGAACTCCGCTTCCGTTCCTGGAGGCACGACCACCAGTCCATCGGGCTTGTGTGCGTCGGCCGCAATTTTGGCGACGGTTTTTCCCGTTGCGACGCCGACCGTACAACGCAATCCCGTGCTGTCGAAGATCGTCTGTTTCACCAGTTGGCCAAGGGCCAGCGGATCTGGATGGAGCGTCTGTAGGTTCGTCGTGTCGGCATAGAACTCATCGATGCTGCTCCATTCGGTCAAGGGAAACAGCCGATCGGTCACGGCCTGCATCTGTTCATGAAGTTGGCGGTAGAGCGGCCGGTCAGGGGGAATGAGAATGAGGTGGGGACAAAGACGCAGGGCTTCGGCAGTCGGCATAGCAGAGTGGACGCCAAACGCACGAACGGCGTAGCTTGCTGCTGCGATAATTCCTCGCGGGGCCGGTCCACCAACGGCCACCGGTTTGCCTGTGAGGCTTGGGTCTTTGACGATCGCGGCGGATGCGAACATGGCGTCCACATCGCCGAACAGAATTTGGCGAGACCACCGCATGCTTCGCTCCGGGAGATGGAGTTTAGAAGGTAAAAGACAATTGCTCGAGGTTCAAGGGCAGAGATCGGGGCGACGGCTGCGGATGGGCCTGGATCCGACTGACCAATCCCAATTCTTGTAGGGCACCCCGACAGAGACCGCAATGGTGCCGCCGAGGCTGAATTGTCCGTCGCTGGCGTCGGTACACTCGGCCGCATTGCCGACAACGCCAGGCAAATCGTGTGAGGGCGAGGACTTCCTTCTGTAACGAATGGTAGATGGTGATCGCCAGGGCGCCGTCCCGATTCATCTCGGTCATCTTGCGGAGAAAATCTGCCCCATGATTCGGCCGACGCTTCAGGATGTCGTACTGCCATTGATGAATCATTTCGTGCGCCAGCGTATTCACGATTTCCTGCTCGTCGTACTCGCTCGCTTGGGCGGCTTGTTGGAGCAAGGGAAGGGAGAGGCGAATTTCGCGCTTGGTTGGAGGGCGAAGACCATCTTGATTCAGCCGTGGCCGCGGTCCTCGACGACTCACAAACATGCCGACCGATGAGGTCAGCCGACGGCTCCAGACAAGATCGATCGGAGGCAGCAAGCCCCCAAAGTAGCGGTCATTCAGTCCGCTCCACATCTGGGTCAGATGCTGCGAAGTTACGGGAGGGGATAGGCGTGGAGACATGCGAAGGAGGTCACCCCAATTCTTCGTGCACCGCCGCAGCCAGTAACGGCACCATGATTTCGTGGTGGCCGATCAGGGAGTAGCCTTTCCCGCCCTTCTGGGTCGGTCGACGCACCACGTTTGTGAGCGGGCGGTAGTGAGCCAAGAAGTCCATGTCCACGGTTGTAATGTTGGTCAGATCATGACCAAGATTGCGTCCCAGTGACACCGTTTTGAGAAAGACTTCCGGCAACACGACGGCAGAGCCGAGATTGAGATAGACGCCTCCCTCCATCCCTGACACGACGGCCGCAAGCCGTCGAAAGTCCAGCAGCGAGGTCGCGCCAATGGCGGCTCCGTCCGCGGCAGGGTGCATATGGATGATATCGGTCCCGATGGCGACGTGCACGGTCACCGGAATACCGAGCCGCGCTCCGGTCGCCAGGATGCTCGTCTCGCGATGGGGAAACTGCCCCTGGCGCCGGTTGATGTAGTGGCCGACGGATTCGCCGAGCCCCTCGCGATCATGAGCTCCGCGGACGATCGCCTCGTTCAACATGCGGCCGGTTTCTTCCGCCATCCCGAAGCGTCCTTCATCAATCTCCGCGTCGACTTCCTCAGACGTGTGTCCCATGAGCGCCAATTCGAAATCGTGAATGATCCCGGCGCCGTTCATGGCCACGGCCGACACGATCTTTTGCTGCATGAGGTCCACGAGAATCGGACTCAATCCGACCTTGATGACGTGTGCCCCGATGCCCACGATGACTGGTCGGCCCTTACGATGGGCCTTCGCGACGGCTTTGGCGACCTCGCGCAATGTTTTCACACCGAGAATATCCGGCAGTGAACGATAGAATTGGCTGAAGCTGCCCCCACGGTCCCAGGGTTTCGCAAAGTCGGAGACGCGGACCTTGCTGTACCGTTTCTTGAGCGGGTATGTCGTGAGATCCGTCACGTTGATCGGAGGGATCAGACTCGGGGTCGTGACAGGGGGCCGCTGCCGGTTAGGAGGCTTTGGCAAGGAGCTGTTCCTCGATGAGTTCACACAGGACGTGGCCGAGTGTGATGTGGCTTTCTTGAATGCGGGCCGTGACTGTGGAGGGCACGACGAACGGATATTCCACCAAGCTGGCCAGTTTCCCGCCGGTCCCCCCTGTCCAACCGATGGTCGTGAGGCCGCAAGCCCGCGCGGCGTCTACACCCTTCAACACGTTGGGTGAATTGCCGCTCGTGCTGATCGCAATGGCGATATCACCTTTCTGTCCGTGGGCGCGAACCTGGCGGGCAAAGAGTTCGTCGAAGCCGTAGTCGTTAGCAATGCAGGTGATGGCGGCGATGTCGGTGGCCAGGGCGATGGCCGGGAGCGGAGCCCGCTCGCGTTTATACCGCCCGACGAACTCGGCGGCGAGGTGGGCCGAATCAGTGGCACTGCCTCCGTTACCGAAGAGCAGCACTTTATGTCCGTCGCGAAAGGCTGTGGCCATCAGCTTCGCGACCTGCACGATACGATCGGCATGCTCGCGCGCGAACTGTTGCTTGACAGTCGCGCTTTCGGCAAATGCACTGAGAACCAGTTCTTTCATGAGAAGCGATTCTAGGCAACCTGCGGTCACCTGTCAAACGTGATTCGCAGGCCGGTTATGATTTTTGCACAGGAGCAATCGCGGTCTGCCGCATGGCGTTCATCGCCAAGGCGATCATGGAGCCGACATCGGAGACCGTCGCCGGCAGGATGAGCGTGTTAGTCGTTTTAGCCAACTCGCCAAACTTCGTGATGTACTGTTCTGCCACCCGCAACTGGACGGCCTCCTGACCGCCCGGCATTTGGATGGTCTCCGCAACCTTGCGCAACCCCTGGGCGGTCGCCTGAGCGATGGCGAGGATGGCTGAGGCCGCTCCCTCTGCCTCGTTGATCTGTTGCTGCTTCTTCGCCTCGGACGCTTTGATGACTTGTTGCTTCTCGCCCTCGGCCTGGTTGATAGCCGCGTCGCGTTCGCCTTCGGACGTGAGAATCACCGCGCGCTTTTCCCGCTCCGCACGCATTTGCTTTTCCATCGCGTCCAACACACCCTTCGGCGGGGTGATGTTCTTGATCTCATAGCGTAAGACCTTGACGCCCCAAGGATCCGAGGCTTTGTCGAGTTCGTTCACCACCTGGATATTGATGTTGGTCCGCTCCTCGAACGTCCGATCAAGCTCGATCTTCCCGATCTCGCTCCGCAGCGTGGTCTGTCCGAGTTGGATCAGGGCGAAATGATAGTCGCTGATGCCATACGACGCGCGCTGGGGGTTCAAGACCTTGAGGTATAAGATGCCGTCCACTGACACCTGCACGTTATCGCGCGTGATACAGACCTGCTCGGGAATGTCGATGGCCGTTTCTTTGAGCGAATGTCTGTAGCGGATGCGGTCGATAAAGGGGACGAGCATATGAAACCCCGCATCCAGCGTGGCCGCATATTTGCCGAGCCGCTCGACCACATACGCGCTTTGCTGGGGCACGACCACGGCGGTCTTGGCGATCACAACCAGCACCAGGAACGCTAGCAACAGCACCACAAAAAGTCCGCCGGACATCGTTACGCCCTCCATAGTCGTTCGTCTCCCAGGCGATCCGCTCTCATTCGGCTGCAATCCATAGTGTGAGCCCCTCGATCCGCTCGACCTTGCACCGTTGGTTCTTTTTCAAGGGGACCGGCCCGGCATTATGAACGGTCCATGTGGTGCCGTGTAGTTCCGCTTTGCCGGTGCCGCCTGGCACCAGGTCTTCAAACGGGATCGCACTTTCGCCCACCATCGAGTCCACGGTTGGCATGTCTTTGTCCTTGGTTTTGATCCAGGCCAACAACGGTCCGCGAAAGACCAGCAGTGAGAGGATCGCGAGTCCTGAGAACAAGAGCCACTGGAGCCATTCCGCTTGGGCGAACCCCAGGCTGCTCAGACCGCCGACGATCAGAGCCGCCAATCCAAAGAAGAGAATATAGAACCCCCCTGGCGTAACCATTTCAATGCCGAGCAGCACAATGCCGAGGAGCATCCAATACCACCAAATCATCGGGAGACCCCATTCAATGTTCGGGCGAATTGCGAGGAATCGGAGATCGTAGTAAAAGTTTAAGCGCCTTTACTGAGACCGTCAAGCAGAACGCAGGTTACGCAGTTGTGAATAGATCGCTTGAGAGGCCGATGACTCATCGCGGCAAAGCCGCTGCGTACGAAAAACCTGCGAGGTACACACTGCACTTTGCGTGGGCTGTTTGCTTCTGGAATGGACCTTGATGAGCGACGTGAGAGCGATGCCGGAAGGCTTTTACGCTGCCCTATGCTATAGTTCGCGCATTATGGCATACGACCAACCAGTCAAAGCCTTAGTGCTTGCGCTCACCGACCATGCGGCGGCGGCAGTCTATTCGATTAATCGTCTGCAGCCGGATTCGCTCTGCTTTGTGTTGCCGGAAGGGGCGAAGTCGCTCGTAGAATCCGAAGTCCAGCCGAAAATCGAGCACATGCCAAGACGGTGGGATTGGGTGGTGATGGCGGAGACCTGCGAATTTGTCGGCTGTTATCAGACGCTCGCCCGAACACTCCCGGACATGTTGCGTACATGGGAGGTGCAGCCAGGCGAGCTTGTCGTCGATGTGACCGGAGCCACCCCGGCCATGGCGGGCGCGCTGACGCTGGCCACACGGTCTCTCAGTTCGCGGATCGTGTCGCTCGTGCCGGCGCGAGAGGGACAGGAGGAGGACAGGATTGATATTGCCGGGCAGCCGTTCCTATGGATGCAGGGGAACCCGTGGGATGAGGCGGCATCGGTCTCGCGCCGCGAGGGCTGTGAGCTGTTCAACAGGAGATTGTTTGCCGCAGCGACAAAGCTGTTCCGCGATGTCGAAGCTCGAGTGAGCGGCGGGCAGAAACCGCTCTATCGTGCCTTTGCGGATCTGGCCGATGGCTACGATCTCTGGGAACGATTTCACTATCGTCAAGCCTGGGAGAAACTGAAGACTGCCGTGAAGGCCTTCGAGATGGCGTCCCTGTGGGGCGGACCACCAGGACTCACATCGCTGTTACCCGCGATCAAAGCGAACGCGGGATTTCTGGAAAAGCTCGTCCTCGATCCTGCTCCTGTGAAAGATATGCAGGCTCTCGACTTGCTGACCCATGCCGGTCGACGACTGCATGGCGCGCATGATCCAGAAGCCGCGATGGTCTCGCTCGTTCGTGCGCTCGAAGCCTTTGCCCAACGACAATTGTTCAAGCAGTACCAGATTAAAACCTGGGACGTGCAGCTGGAGCAGTTGCCGCAGGCGCTGCGAGAAACCTGTCGATCGTGCTGGTTGGAAGATCTCGACGGCAAGTACAAACTGCCCTTGCAGGCGCAGTTTCGGACGCTGGCCGGATTGGGCGACCAGATGGGCCAGACTTTCTTGCGCGAATGGCCGACGATGAAACCGCTGCTCGACGCCGCGAACCATGCCGTCCTTGGTCATGGTTTTGAGCCGGTCAAAGCCGAGCGGGTGCAGCAGCTTTACGAAGTGGTCGTCAAGTTATCGGGCGTCAGTGAGGCATCGTTGCCGAAGTTTCCGGTGTTGAGCCTCTAGCGCGACGTGCGGGGCTGGTGTGAAAGGCGAGACAGACAATCTTTTGACGAGTCGCGCCCGTCCCGCTTGTCTCACGAGTAGAGAACATGGACATCCAAATTTATTACGAAGACACCGACTGCGGGGGGATGGTGTACTACGCGAACTATCTCAAGTATTTCGAGCGGGCGCGGACGCAGTATCTCGAAGAGCGAGGGTTGTCGGTGGCCGGGCTCATGAAAGAAGGCACGGTGTTCGTCGTGGTGCATGCAGAAGTGGATTACCGATCTCCTGCCCGCTATGGTGATCGTCTGGTCATCGAGACGGTCGTCTCCGACATGACGGCAGCCTCCTTCACATTCTCCCACGTGATTCGAGAACGGGAGAGCCGGCGTGTGGTCGTCGAAGGATCGGCACGACTGGCGACAACAAACGGGAACGGCAAGGTCAAGCGCCTCGACAAGGCGATGGTGGCCGTGCTACAGTTTTCTCCTGCAAGGAGTCACTAGATGTCGAAGTGGGCTGGGCCAGAGTTCGGATGGTTACAAATAGGGAGCTGGCTTATTGTCATCGTCGTATGGCTCGCCATCGTCTTTTTTGCCTGGAAATATTTTATGGAAAACCCGATGGTGAGAACCAAGAGGGATAGGAAGAATCCAGAGTCCGACCGCAGGCCACCTCTCCCGCCTAGTCCGTAGCTATCGCTAGAAAGTAAACGTCTCCTCATCAGCCACCAAAAAGATCGGCCTTTCTCCGGTGGAGATAGACACGGCATGGGCCAATGTCTCCTTTGCCCCTGCTGAAGCCGCGCAAGCCTCCAGCGCTTCCATCGAGGGGAAGTGAATTTCAGCGATACGGTAAAAAGGTGGCGTCCCCTGAGGGGATGCCAGCACCTTCGTCGCCACAAACTTGGTCTTGCCGCCCAGCTTTGCCACCGCCATGGGTTCGTGGTCGTTCTGATACACCTTCTCGAACGCTTCAATATCAGTCGGGCGAGGATACAACACCATGAATTTTACTCCAGCCATGTGTTCCTCCTTTTCAGTGCTTCCTCTGTGTCAGATGACAGGGCTTGCCGGCCACAAGAGCGTCGAAGTATACCGACAGCAACCCTGTTGCGCGATCCCGGTCAACCCTCTGGCGGGACATGGTCATCGCGCATCTGCCGGTTGAGCGCGACGCCGAGCTCTTGGCACCTATTCATGAGGCCTTCATAGGTCTTGAGGTCGGCGTTGTACTCGGCCATCGGATACTTGCTGAGGTTGCCTTGGCTCTTCTCGTAGAACCGTCCGCAGATCTCCCGGAGAGCTTGGACTGCTTCAAGCAACGCCGCCGCGTACTGGTGGGAGCCCTCTAAAGACCCCGGCTCTGCCTTCAATGCTGATGAAAGAGTAGCCAGTTTTGACGCCAACCGGCTGAGATCTTTAACGTGAGCTCCAAAGTCAGTGGGTTTGAAAAGGCCTGGAATCGGGAGTGCCTTGCGCCACGAGAACTTAAAAATCGCGTCGTGAATCGCGACGTACTCGCCAAGGATTCTATTTACTCGGGTCAGTTCCTCGGGAAGGTCCGGCATATGTCATCCACGACAATGTACCTCACGTTCGAGTTCGGCCGCGCGCATCGGCGGAGTGCTGTTGTGCATTGGTTGGAGTGAAAAATTAGCGGTCAACTTTGCCTCCCGCTTCCCGGACACACTGCAGCACGAAGGCCTGTGTTTCTGGGGGTATGCACGCGAGCGGCAACGTGGTGAACTGTGCTTTGGAGTACAGCAAGAGCCACACGCTAGGGAATTGCCACACTTCTTTGACGGCGGACCACTGCAGCGTGGTCGTGCCGGCGTCGGAGCTCATGGTGAACGAGGACTCGTCAGCTTGGAACGTCGCTTGAGGTTTGTGCATCTTGCGGAACTTGCGCAGCGAGTTGCGGTAGTAACCGGTGTAGAGCGCGACAGCCACCGAAACCGCGATGACCAAAAGCGCGGCCAGGGTCATAAGGAGCCAAAATGGCGCGCCGAGTACCACGAGCCCGCCGAGAATCACTGGCAGCGCCACGAGCATCACGATGAAGACAAGGCCCACCGAGCGGCGCCAAACCCCGAACACCGCCTCACGCAGCAGCGACTCGCTATAAATGAGTGTGGCTTCGTGCGGCATGGCGACTAGCGCCCCAGGCTCAGTGACCCGGCCCATGGGGAGCATGGATGACAACCATCGTGTAACAGCGGGGTTGGCGGCAGCGAACGGGTAGGCATCGTTTCTATTTTCGAGTATTTTGTAGCCACGCTCTCCATGCAAAGAAAAATCCCGCTGGTGCACTGACGAGGCAGAGCCATGCCAGAGAGGATGATTCCGCCCACAGCCAACCGGCAAGCGCGGTAAAGATCGTGGCTCCGACAAAGTAGATGTACCAAGGCATCATGCCCTTTTTTTTCAACAATGTGTTGGGTTGCGATGCCATTCGAGTGCTCCAATGCGCCCAGTGAGGTCTCACTATGAATTATCTAAATCTGTATAACAAGCCACTTCCCTTGGGGAGCTGGACAGGCTTCTTGGGGTATTTTGCCAGGATGTGGGCCCTCAGTCCAAGTGGTTTCTTCGAGGTGCTTCTCTGCACTTCATTCAGCAGGCATGCAGGGACTGATTAACTCTACATAAAATTCAGCAGCTTATTATGGGACGTACATCACATCAGAGTGCTGGTGAAAGGCAAAATGTCTCATAGCCACCGGCGTACACCTTGTTTGTACCTGTCATATTCATCGCCGAACTTGGCCGACAGCGCGCGCTCCTCGGGCGAGATTTGAAAGCGGTTCATGTACACGACAAAAATTGGCAGGAACAGGAATGGTAATGGATGGGACAAAAATGTCGCCCAACCGGTGAGCGCGAGCAGGAAACCCACGTACATGGGATTTCGGCTTACGCGATAGACACCTGACGCGACGACAGATGAGGCAGTGGCGGGTTTGGTGGGATTGAGGGTGGTCTTGGCCTTCTGGAATGCGTAACCCCCCGCCAGAAGGAAGAGGATGCTGACGCCGGAGATGGTGACTGCGAGACCATGGCGCCAAGACAAGGTAAAAGCGAGTGACGGTAGCTGCATCGCAGCGAACCACATCGCCACGGCAAGCACGAGTAACAGAACGAGCGGCGGGACTTTGAGTTCAAGGGCGGTCACGAGATTGAGACTGAGGTATAACGATCAAGCTCACCGGCGGCTTTGGAGCGCAGCGGAAAAGCCGTTCGTGCAGCGCTTTGTTAGGCACCCCCTGCGCTGACCCCACAGCTTAGCCGAAAAGTTTTCCCTGCGGCTGCACATCTGACCTAAGTTCTGGCCAAAGCTTGACAAACGATGCTGCGGAAATGCGTGCCAGTTCACTCGGCTCAATCTTGTTCAAACCGCCACCGTACACCCGGCCTTCGCCCCTGAGTTCGTGGCCAGTGATTTGACCGAGAAAAGCGTGGACGGCTTTGGCGCGGTCGGGATGATGGCGAAGCATCGTCGCGAGGCTGTTCCGCGGGTAGAGCATCAGGTAAAGATTGGTTCCAATCGCCTTCGAGCGATTCCAGATGAAGCGGAATGGCTGCTTGTCATTAGAACCACGGCCCATGTATGTGCAGAGGAACGGGGTGGGTTCTCGCTGTTCCTGCTTGTACCACGGGCTGCGCTTGCCGATCAGATAGCCGTCCATGATGCCGAGCGACTGAGCGGTTTGCAGATATCCCCAAAGCGCCGGGTGCTTGGCCTCGACCATCGGCTCGGGCAGGTTACAATCGATAACGCACAGCTGGTGGTCGAGAAGAGGGTAGCCGTCACCGTCAGCGTCGATGCTCGTGGTCTTGAGGTGGCGCGGGCTGGGAAGGATCGGGCGGAGGTACTTGCTTGGAAGTCCGAGGCTCTTCGCGTCGACGCGGTCGAGCACGAAAAACTTATTGCAGCCGGTGGCGATGCCCCGCTGGACGCGGAAGAAGTCGCCAAGCGTCGGGCCTTTGCCGTCGCTAAGCGTGTGCCGGTCGTTCTTGGTGTGACTCGGGTATACGGTCCACTTGCGAGACTCGCGCAATCGTTCACGCGGGATAAGCTCGCGGGCGTGCGGCTCGGCCAGCGTGCCGCCAAAAGTAAATTCGACGGTATGAGCGGCGGCGGGCGGCGTCTTGCGGAACACCAGCACGACCGACGACACAAGGGCGTCACCGAACTGAACATCGTCGGGGTCAAAGCGGTGAGCACGGATAAGCGTGACGCGATCCGCGAGGAAGCCCTTGAGGGCTGCGCCGTAGTTGACGTCCATGAACTCCGAGGGGATAAGCCACGCGGCGATCCCACCGTCTTCCATCCAGGCCGTGGCGAGCAGAAGAAAGTAGACGTACAGACCCGCAAGGCCGTTGACTTCAACTCTGGTCATCTTGAACGTGAGACCTTGGAGGCGCTCCTTGTCATCTCGGTTCATGTGATGGTGTCTGACGTAGGGCGGGTTCGCCAAGATGACGTTGGGCGCGGATGGGCATGAGCTGGTCGCAACGACTCGCGTGAAATCTCCGCGCACAACCTCAAGCCCGGCATTGGCCCATAGATTGCGGGCAGCGTCGACGAATGCGGGATCGATCTCGATCCCGACGGCGCTGCTGATTCGCTTGGAGCCGAAGACAGCGAGCGCTGCCGAAAAGAAGCTGCCCGAGCCGATCGAAGGGTCGGCAAAGCGAATACTGCTTTTGGTCCGGCCGAGGACTGATTGGACGTAGCGAGCGATCTCGACGGCGAGTGCATTGGGCGTTGCGAACTGGCCAAGGCGATTCCGCTCTGCTGCCGACTTGCGCGTATCGATCTCTGCCTGAATGGCTTGTCGCCGTGATTCAATCAAGTTGTCCTTGTAAGCGGTCATGCGATTCACAGCCCCAGTTTCACAAGGTCGTCAATGCGATGCTCCCAGACCCAATCGATGCCCTCGGCGGCTTCGTAGCCCAAGTAGTCGCTGCCAAAGTAGCCGCAGAGAAACAGCACGAAAGGCACGGTTTCGCCATAGGCAGCTTGAAGTTGGTGGATCTTGGTGGCTTCTTCTTTGCGTCGCTTGTTGGTGTTGGTGAAATCGCCCGCCGACTTGGCTTCGATCAGAATCGGCAGCCGATCCTTGCGCCGCTTCTTTGGCTGAATCACCACGTCAACCGGGATATTGACTTTGAGAGCCTTGCCGACCGCGAGGTTCATGCGGAATGTGTACGTCGCGGCTTCCATTTCGGTCAGTGGCTTCCCACTGGGATGGCCTTGCTTCCGGTAGCCTCGGGCGTCCAGCCAATCGCCCACGAGTTTGAGTTGCCGCTGTTCCTGCGCGTTGCGGACGATCGGATTTGCCACGGCACTGCATAAGCGGTCAGCGACTATCGTTGATGCTCGGTCTCGTTCGTGATCGGTCGGATCTTTCACGGCGTCCAGCCACGGGAAGATATCACGGTCCAGCAGCCTTGAGATAATGCGACAGAGTTTGGTCAACTCCGCATTCAAATCGACGGGATTCATTTTGGTCGGGAGCTTGCCATCTTCCATCCGACCGACAAGGTTCTTACTCGCGTCGGCCAAGCCGATCAAGCGGTCTACGGCCAGTGGCGGAGCCGTACACATGCGGAGCGTTGAGAGCGCACTCGGATTGTCCTTGAGGGTGCGTCGTCGATGCTGCGTAGGTCACGGGTGGCGAGCAACGCAGCTTTGACATGCCCGGTAGTCTTGACGCGTGTCGAGCGAAACGCCTCGGGTGCGAAGCGCATGAACCACTGGTTGAATTGGTCAACGGAAGCCGCGATGTCGGTCTTCCAGAGGTGCGGCTTGTCCGCATTGATCCGTTTAGCCATCATGAGTCCATTCGTTTATCGGTATTGAATCTCCGGCTGTCGCGGTTGCTGTCTTGGGGTCTAACTTTGAGCTAAGGGGCGGCACGCTTTTCTGCCGTCCCGCTTGAGCGCAAGGTTAGAACGTTCATAGTCTGGATGGCTTAATATCAGCTCTTTTGTATAAAGGATGGCCAGGACGGCCACTCTTGAGTTTAACCAAGCAATGCGGCGACTTCAGAAATGCTAACACTTCTTTGTCTCGGTTTTTTAATGCACCTGTGTCGCTCCACGCACAAACCACCAAAGACGCTTCAGATTGGAGTTTTTTAACCAGACATCGTTTTCTGGCCCAACAGGATCAGAAACTTTGTAAAGGGCAGATTGATCTTTTGAACGATGTGCAAATAAATTGCCAATCAAAAGCCCACCATAGCCCCAACGTTTCGCGTAATTGATGCAAACCCGTGATGTATTGTCCTCAATCTCGGCATTGGCTATGGATGGATTCAAACATACGAACAACACCAGTGGCTCGGATTCGTCCCATACTCGCCGAAGTTCGTATCGGTATTGTTGGCAAGGGGAAATGGTAGCAGAAGTTTTCATAAGCTCTACCTATTAAGCCTGCTGCAGCCTGCCCGTGCAGCAAGCAGGTGGCCTGAGTACTCTGCTGAACTGCAAGTCTACTTGAGAATCAAGCAGTTGTTCAATATTTCGTCCTGCCCACCGACAGGATAGACCACGAATCCTGCAGCCTATCCGGCTATCAGTCCACGCTGTATGTATGCTTTGGAGGGAATCTTCTGTGATGACCGGCTTAGTTATTCAATAGGACTTCTTGTTTGCGAATCCCGCTCTTCCTGAATTTCTGGAGGCGCGAGTGGACGTCGAGGCAACGTCGACTTGAGGCTTTGGTCCAGTGAGCGATGGGTTCCCTTCGCGCTCTTGTGCGGACGCAATGCTTTCTCGCGATGACGTCGATGAAGACGAAGGTCGCTTCCTGCCCGTGCGTCTGGCTTCCGGCAGAGATCGCAAGAACCGCGAAGCTCGGACTCGGTTGATCCAGGAGCTAAGGGCCTTGTGGATAGTGAAGAAGGTGGAGCTGTGGATTGTTGTGCCGGGATCTGATGGGGAAAGATCAGGATGAAGCCAACGGCGATGAGCGTAATGAACGTGGTTTGACCTTGTGCCATGATCCTCGCGGGAACGCACACTCCATGCCAGAGCGGTCTGATTGACAATGTGAAAATCCGCGTGCTGTTATAGCTTGAAAGAGCATATAGCTGATAGCGTATGGCAGGAAAGAATGGCTCCGAAGAGCTGATGGCTAATGGCTGGGATGGACTCTGGATTTTCCCATTTCACAGCTACATGCCATACGCTATCAGCTCTTGTCACACATACGATTCACGGAGGCTTAGATTATTATGGATATGATGGGACGTGTCGGGCTGGTCGAGATTCCGATCTTGATCGCGCCTGATCAAAAAATCTGGATGGATCGCATGATTAAGGAAGGCAAGATCGCTATTCCTCCAGGCGGGACGCTGGAGAAAGGCTCGCTCTATTCGATGTTTGTCCGGATGCTCCTGCACAATGCCATGGAAGAGCAGAAGCGACAGGAAGTCTTGGATGCGGAAGACGAGGACGACGAATAGGGAAGCTGCTGAAAACAACCGCCAGCTTCGTTCTCGTTTCGCTCAAGGCTTCAACGTACTCAGAGTACGCCTCAGCCTTTCGCTCACTGCGGCCTTGCTGGACGGCTGTTTTGAGCAGCTTCCAAGGACTCTGGGGCTGTATCGAAAACAACGTAGCTCGTATCTCGCTGGATACAGCCGCAAGGGCGTATAGCCAGATCAGAGTGCTTTAAAGGCGGAATGCGCGGCTTTGATCGTGTAGTCGATATCGCGGGTTGAATGAGCGGTCGAGAGGAAGGCGGCTTCGAATTGAGAGGGGGCCAAGTACACCCCCTGTTCCAGCATCTGGTGAAAGAATTGCCCGTAGCGCTTCGTGTCTGACAGTTTTGCGGTATCCCAATCCACCACCGGGCCTGGCGTAAAGAAGGCACCAAGCATTGATCCGACTCTGGTTTGCGTGAGCGGCACACCAGCTTTCTTAGCCGCGTCACCAATCCCTTTGGCCAGGTTTGCTGATTTCTCTTCCAGTTTTTTGTAGACCCCACGGGCTTTGAGCTGCTTGAGCGTTTCAATGCCGGCGGACACGGCTAACGGATTTCCTGACAGGGTCCCGGCCTGATAGACCGGCCCCAACGGCGCGATCAGATCCATGATCTCTTTCCGCCCTCCGTAGGCGCCGACCGGCAATCCGCCGCCGATGATTTTCCCCAGCACCGTCAGATCCGGAGTCATGCCGTAGAGCGTTTGGGCTCCGCCGTAGGCCACACGAAAGCCGGAGATGACTTCGTCGAAAATCAAGAGGATATCGTTTTCCGTGGTCAGTTGGCGGAGTGACGCAAGGAATTCCGGCGCCGGCGGCACGACGCCCATGTTCGCGGCGATCGGTTCCAGAATAATGCAGGCCAACCGGTTCCGGTGTTCCTTGACGATCTGTTGAACCGCTCGGATGTCGTTGTAGGGGACGGTCAAGGTGTGTTTCGCAAAGTCAGCCGGAACTCCGAGCGAATCCGGGATCCCCAACGTGGCCAGACCTGAACCGGCCTTTGCCAACAAATAATCGCTGTGGCCGTGATAGCATCCTTCAAATTTCAGAATGTTATCTCGTTTTGTAAAACCGCGCGCGACACGAATCGCGCTCATAATCGCCTCGGTGCCGGAGCTGACGAGCCGGACCTTCTCCATCGACGGAAAGGCCTGGTTGATCATGCGGGCGAGTATCACTTCCAGCTCGGTCGGCGCACCGTAACTGGTTCCATTTGCGGCAGCCTTTTTGATCGTACTCACGACCGATGGGGCGGCATGACCCAAAATCATCGGGCCCCATGACAGTACGTAGTCGATGTAGCTGTTCCCATCGACGTCGTAGAGGCGGGCGCCTTTGGCGCGTTTGATAAACCGGGGTTGGCCTCCGACGGAGCGAAAGGCGCGCACCGGACTATTCACGCCACCGGGAATGAGTTGTTGCGCTTCTGCGAAAAGTTTGGCGGAACGAGTGGTTTTCATAATGGGGGCGCACAGTACCACGCAGCTGAGCCTCGGTCAAGAAAGAGGAAGTTCATGTGCTGTGATAAAGCGACTGGGGCCAAAATGTGTCCGAAGAGATACGCTTCTCAACATTTTTTGATACAGGCAGTTTCCTCCGAGGCAGGGACTTTTCGTAATCCCTCGGAAATATGCCGATTCATGCTACTATCGCGTGCGGCTCGAGTTTTGCGTAGTGATGCGTGCATTATTCAAAACTCTAGAAAACGATTATAAGAGATCAACGATGAAGATTGTCTGTTCGTGGTGCCGACAAGAGGGGAAAACCGAGTTGGTGGGCGAAAAAGCGCCTCTCGACGATGCGCGGGAAACGCACGGGATTTGCGTCGTTCACCGCTACGAAGTCGAGGCACGCTGGCAGGCATCGATTTACCCCGCCACGCACACCGGATTCCCCACCGGATTGTCTTCTGCGCTCTTTCGCTGGACAGGCCTGCTGAACGTAACCAAGAAGATGCGCCCGTAGGACGGGCGCATCTTCTTGTCGATCTGCCGGGAGCTACGCTCCCATTTTCCCCTGAAACATCTTGAGCAGCTGGTCGATCCCGCCGGCTTCAATCTTGCCCATCGGCGTCAATTTATCGATCACCTCGGGCAGCAGGCTAGACAGTTGAGTGCTTGCGGCATCGGGCGAGACACCGGCTTTGCCTGCCAGTTGGCTCAGAAAATCGCTTCCAAGGCCTTGCTTGATCTGATCCGGCGTGACCGGCAGATTTTTGCCTGTGCCTACCCATGAGTTGACAATGTCGCCAAGTCCGTTCTTCTGAAGTGTTTGGACTAGACCGGCCAACCCTCCCACGCTGCTATTCTGTGCGAGCAAACTCGTGACAGCTTGCAACAGAGGATTCTGTGCCGACTGCCCACCCATCATCCCTCCGGCCGCTTGTCCCAATTGATCCATGAGTCCCATCGTTGATTCCTTTCATGCCAGGATGTTGAAAAACGCCACAGCATCAGAAGACCGTTATTGGGTCTGTCTGGCTGATCTGGTCTGTCTCGTTTATTTGGTTTGTTTGGTTCGATAAACGAAAGAAACCAGACGAACCAGCTAACCAGACACACGATGGCCGAAGAGGACGGCTTGTGCGACCATCCTGAAAACGGGCCTATTGCCTCAACCAGACTCCCTACCCTCACTGAATGACAGAATTATTATCAACTTACTCTAGCCGCGTGAAGGTCTACGTTTCGGAGCCTGCTGCCGCGTATTCGTGTTCCGAGTCGGTTCTGCATTGATTTCTTTCATCCCCCAGTGGGCCCGCTTGGCTTTCTCCCGCTTCGATACAGCGAACAGCACGTGAAAGGGCGTGGCTCGTCGCGCGCCCGTTCCCGTCTGTCCGTTTCCCCAGGCCTCTCCCGCATCGCGCAAGATCTCAAGAAAGGTTTCGTAGTCTTCTTCATTGTCGGGCAATACACACTCAGCATCGGTGATCAATAAAATATAGCCCTTAGCCGGCAGCCATTCCAGATCGGCCAGACATTCCTCCAAGGCGTCCCAGTTGTGGCCGAAGTAGTCGGGGAACTTTAATGCCCGTGCGAATTCCGCAAACAGATTTGCAGGGGTCTTGCATTGACGGCCCTTGATGGCCTTCAGCGCAAACCCGGTCGGTGGGCGCACCAGCGATTCGGCGCGCGGCCCGGCTGTGACCATAAGCAATGAAGTCCAGGGGGCCTTCGTCGATTGGAGATAGGCGGTCAATGTCAGTGTGTGTTTCTGGGTCATGGGGTCTCATTCAATGGCATGAAGGTTCGGTAATGGTCACCAGTATAGTAGGCCCTGCCAGTGTCTTGTTCGATGACGATCCGTTCCGCATCCCGCGAGCGGCCGCGTATTTTTGGATTCACATCATACTCGCGATAGTGGCCGCGAGGCAGCCGTCTCTCGCGATTCTGAAACGTTCTGCCACCAATATATCCAGGGAGGGCGTTGCCCTCATGTTGCTGAATTGCTTCCAGCAGGTCTTTGGCTTTTTGTAGGGGGTCCTTTGCAACGTGACGCAGTCGATCGAGAGGCGGCGTGGCATCGTGAAGAGCTGGCCCCGCGGACTGAACGGATGGGACAGAGGCAGTGAGTACGGTCGGTTCAGACGACGAGCCGGCGTTGAGGGAACCTGTGGGGCCGCCGAACAGGAGTCCACCAATGACGACGAGTACTCCATAAATCTTCCACATTCGATTCATGGTTTCGAGTTCGCATCACGAGGCGAGGCAGTACAGTACGAACCCTAGCACGCACGATCTTGGAGGATCAACGGGCGTGCATAAGGGGAACGGGCGTTTGAGGCGAGGAATTGTTGCTATCGCTCATTCGCCAGCGTAGCATCCAACATATTCATCTTGCTGAGGCTGTTCTGCTATCCCGCATTTCTCTGCCACCGTATGGGCAGGTCGGGCAAGACTCTTAGGACAAGCCAACGAGGTACAGATTGGAATCCGCAGTGGACCGGCTTGAGTTTGTGACCGTCGAAGGGCTCCTGGCCTATGGAGAGATGCTGGCGTGTCGCACCGCTGGTGAGGGAGTTGCGTTCCCACCCATCCCGACCTCCTCAGTCGATCGGCCACAGCGAACCCGTGACGCCATGGAGAAGGTCAGAGCGTTTGTGCAGCGTGCACAAGGGGGCTTTCCTGGGGCAGAAGAGTATCGGGCTACCCGTCGCGCGCTGATCGAAGAGGGTTGCCAGGGCGACGAATTGGTGTTCTTTGCCGCTTGGAATGCTCTTCTCGCAGCAGGCGAGTTGGCCCCGCTCTTCCGCATGCCAATCGGGTCAGTGCAGAAGCCGACGCATCGCCGACCGGTGGCGATCGTGCCGCGCGCGCAACTGACGCCGCAGTTGGTCGAGGATCGTATCGTGTTGGATTTGGGCGAGGATCGGTTTTGGCTCTTGCCACGCGATTTAACCGGTCGCACGCTTCTGTTCACGATGCGCCATGGTGTCTCACGCATGGAGAGCAGCACCTATCGAGTCGGGCGACGCCTCGCGAACGTGCTGGATCCTGAACGGGGCGTCCCCAAAGCCGACGCAGTCGGTGCAGCCCTGGCGCGGATGCTGGGCGTGGTCGGGCAACAATTGGACTTCCTGCATATTCACAATTATCTCGATCCGCGCGCCTTCGTCCATCTGGTGAGTCAGAGCCCCAATACGCGGCAACTGTATGAGCGGGTGACGGCGGCGCTGATGCAGGCGCAGGTGCACCATGCTGAGGCACTCGCACCCGCCTGCGATTCTGCCTTAGACTCTCAGGATTTCGGATGGGTCACAGGTCTGGAGAAGAAGGTGGAAGCCGAGGAGGCCGCAAAGGCGTTCGGCGTGGACGTGCAGATGGCCAAGCGCCTGATCAAACATCCCTTCTACAGTTACCCGGGCGGGCATTCCTTCTTCGATGTTTATGTGGATATTGTCGATGGATTCCGCCGGTTGGGGCAGTCCCATCAGGGGAAGGCCGTCTGTGTGTACAGCCACAGCTCCACGCTGCGGGCGCTCATGATTTATCTCGATCCTCGTCCCTTTCGCGAAGCCTTCACCGAGTTTGGCGAATATAAGGAAGGACAGGATAACGTCGTGCTGCTGACCTACGAACAGGGACTCTTATCCGGCTATTCCACCGCTGTGGGTCTGTCAGCGCGGGAACGGGCGGCGCGAGAAACCTGGGTGAAGGTCGAGCGCGAGCGAAGGGACCGGATCACGCTCAAACCCCGACAGATCAAGCGGATCGTGGCATTGGTCTCAGGTGGCGATTTCGCCGGCGCCGGCGCCGCGTTAAAAGAACTGCGCGTGACAGGACACCGGTTCGGCCTGGAAGTCTACTTCGTTCGTCACGGGTTCTTAGGTCTGGCCAACAACTGGATCGAAGCGGTGACCGAGGACGATACCCGCGGCATGGGCAGCCATGCGAGCAGTCCAATCGGGAGCAGTCGCTTCGAAGATTTCAAGGACGAGCAGGTGCAGCAAGCCACCATGCGGCACCTTCGGCCCTATATGGAAGATGGAGCCTTGGTGGTCATTGGTGGGGACGGGAGTCTTCGAGGCGCGCGGGCGCTCTACGAAGAATTTGGGGTCCAGGCAGTAGGGATTCCAGGCACGATCGACAATAATCTCGCGGGGACAACCTCCCTGGGTTTTCATTCGGCGCTGTCTCTGGCGAATCAATCCATTGAGTCGCTGAAAGCTACCAGTTCCGCCATGGGCAGCGTCTTTTTCGTCGAGATTATGGGAGCAGGGTCCGGCCATCTCGCCCTCGCCTGTGCGTATCAGGCCAGAGCTGAAGGCCTCTTGGTCAACGAGCACCCCGACCCCGATGCGTATATCGACGACTTCATTTTGGGCACGCTCAAGCGCACCTTGGGCGTCCCGAACAAAAGCCATTTGTTTGTGGTGGCGGAACAGACGCCCCATCGCCATCACCCAGATGGCGGCGTGCGCGGTCTTGTCGAGTATGTCGCCAACACACTCACCACGTGGCCACAGTTTCAGGCTCGGCCCGGTGAATATCGCCTCGCCCCTGCAACCAAAGCCACGATCCTCGGGCACACGTTACGGGGAGCGCCCCCGACCCCCGAGGACAAGACCATCGGACAAGATCTGGCCTATGAAGCAATTCGCCGTCTCGTCAAGGAGCCGGAGCGGGTGGTCGGGTGCATGCTGGCCTATCGTGGACCAGGCACCATCGAGGTGATCCCACTCCACGCTGTGGCACCGAAGCAGTTCGACTGGGAGATCTTCGCCCGAATGCACGGCAGCGAACTGCCGTAGCGGGGTGAATGGAGCGTGGCGTCTCACGATGAAGTCCATGCCCTGATTCCATTTTCCACTCATCGTCACAGGGCGACTCAACCATGGATGAACCGGAGCGGCCTGCGCCTGAAATGGCGGTTGCGTTGTGGGCGTGGAGGTCGTTTGCTAGAATGGCATTTCTGGACATCCTCGCGAGAAGAACGGGGAAAGCGGGACGCGCGCGAAATGCGGGATGAGTCAGAGTCTCACGTCCCACCTAATCCCAATTGACCAGTGACAGTCTTGTCTATGCGTAAAGCCAAAATCGTGTGCACCATTGGCCCCGCCAGCGATTCGCCCACCGTGTTGGATCAGTTAATTGAGAGCGGCATGGACGCGGCGCGACTCAACTTTTCTCATGGGACCCATGAATCGCATGCGCGTGCGGTCAAGGCCATTCGCGAAGCCGCGGATCGTCGGCATGTGGCGGTGGCGATCATTCAGGATCTGCAAGGACCGAGGATCCGTGTTGGAGAAGTCGATCAGGGCGGGCTCGATTTGGTTGCTGGCCAGACGGTGAAGCTCGCGACGACGTTGCTCCGATCCGGCGGTCAACTTGGCGCACAGTCTATCGCTCCATCGGGCATGCGTGAGATCCCGGTGACGTACCAGTACCTGGTGCGGGATGTTCAGCCAGGCGCCCGTATCCTGATTGACGATGGGTTAATCGAGTTGATTGCTGATCGGATTATCGGCGGCGCCGTCGAATGCGGAGTCGTGACCGGGGGACGACTCACCTCGCACAAGGGTATGAACCTGCCGGATACTCGTATCAGCGCCCCCACGCTGACAGACAAAGATCGGGGCGATCTCCGGTTCGGCATCGCGCAGGGGGTGGACTATGTGGCCCTCTCATTTGTCAGAGGTCCCGATGACGTGGTGGCCGCAAGGAAGCTCGTGGCTGACTGGGGCGGCGACGTGCCGATTATTGCAAAGATCGAAAGGCCGGAAGCGGTTGCGTGCTTGGACGCGATTCTTGATCAGGCGGATGGTGTGATGGTTGCGCGGGGCGATTTAGGAGTGGAGATGGGGCCGGAGGCGGTTCCGCTTCTACAGAAGCGCATTATCGCCGAAGCCAACCGCCGCCGCCGCCTCGTGATCACGGCCACTCAGATGTTGGAGTCCATGACGCACCACACGCGTCCGACAAGGGCCGAAGCGTCGGATGTGGCGAATGCCGTGCTCGATGGAACTGATGCCGTCATGTTGTCCGCAGAAACGGCGATTGGACAGTACCCGGTTGAAACAGTCCGAGTCATGGACCGAATCGTTCGAGCCGCAGAAGAAGGGACTCGATCATGGTATACGCGCTCGTCCGATGCGCCACCGGGGGAAGGCTCATTCCCGGAGGCCATTTGCCATTCGGCCTCTTCGGCAGCCTCAGCCATCGGGGCAAGCGTCATTGTGGCGTTTAGCGAACGGGGTACGACGGCGCGCTTGCTGTCGAAGCAGCGACCCGACGCGTCAATTATTTCTTTGACTCCATTTGAGGCCGTACGGCAGCGGATGGCGTTGTACTGGGGCGTGATCCCTCATACGATGCGGCAGATCGCTCACACTGATGAGCGGATCGATGAAGCGGAACGCCGCCTGAAGACCGAGGGACTGGCGACAACGGGACAGCGGATCGTGATTCTGTCTGGGACTAGGATTGGTCAGCCCGGGGAGACCAATTTGATGAAGCTACACAAAGTCGGGTGAGCTGAAGCGGCTGAGCGGGCCCTAAGCCCGCACAGCGCCTGTGGATCGAGAGCTCCATTGCCGGACGCGCGCAAGGGAAGCGTACTCAGTTCCCCCAGGAGGAGTACAGATTGGAAAAAAAGAGATAGTGGGTCAGTTTCCGAGTCGGCGACCATCCCACCGAAATGAAGAAGCACGGTAAGATGATATTGATCTGAATTCGAAGGGAGCATACGGGTGAGCATCATGCAGCAGTCCAGCAAAGCCCAGGACCGTACACTCGGTGTCTGGTTTCACCAAATCGACCAGGGCTCAGTGAAGCTGCCGCGATTTCAGCGGTTCGAGGCATGGGATCGGGGGCGGATTACGAGCTTTCTAAACACGATCATCAGCAATCTTCCGGTCGGAGTTACCCTTGTGCTAGAGGTTGCCGGGCCAGAGAAGTTTGTCTCTCGCTACATCAGCAGCGCCGAGCGGACGACGGGAACCGTGACACAGAATCTGCTAGATGGGCAGCAGCGCCTAACGGCCTTCTGGCGAGCAATGCATAACAATTATGAGGGGGAAACCTTCTTCGTTTATCTACCCCAGTTCGACCACAGTGATGAAGTGCTTGGTGGGGAAGTTGAAGTGCGCTGCGTGCCGCGGTGGATCAATAAGAACAAACTGCGTATGCCCCGCTGGGCGGAGGAGCCATTCAGGTGCTTCGAGCGGCGCTTGATACCGATTGCGCTGCTGCGGCCTGGAGAGCTCGCGACGGATATCGATAGTTGGCTCAGCGCGGCCACCAAGCCTCTGGAGCCTGCCGAGGCAGATCACGATGCCTTTAAGAAGTACAAAGCCTACTCAGCTCTGAAAGACAAGATCAAGAACGAGCATTGCCCTAGCGCAGGCCACTATGGAGATCTCTCGGATCTGATTCTTTCAACTTCTGCATTATTGCAGGACAAGACGCCGAATGCCCGCGGGAAGATTGAGATGGACAAGGCCGTGATGTTGAAAAACTGGGCCAGGCTAGAACGTGGATTGGACCGTATGGCGAGGCTTCTCGCGAGCCAGGGGGTGTATGACGAGGCGCGACTTCCCACGAACGCGGTGCTACCGGTGATAGCAGCTTGCTACGACTTGATCCCGGAGAACGGCGATTTCTTAGGTAAGGGCGAGAAGCTACTTCGACAATATCTATGGTCGTCCTTCTTTACCGACAGGTATGAAAACACAGCCTCCTCCAGGGCCTATGCAGACTTCAAGGCGCTTAAGGCGCTCCTACTCAAGCAGTCCTACTCCGACGATGAGTTAGCCACCGTTCCGGTTCTAAACAGAGCGGAATTTGCCCTTGCCGATGTTGACTCGCTGCTCGGCACCGGATGGCCAAAGCAGGTTGGGATTGGCGCGCGCGGAATCCTGGCGGTGATGACTTACCTCGGGGCTTTGGATTTCGCTGACAATAAGCCAGCATCCTTCGAAAGCAATCAGAAACGGGAATATCACCACATTTTCCCCACCGCACTGCTGGCGGACGCGAACATCGGCAGCTACCTTGCCCTCAACTGCGCATTCATTACGTGGAAGACGAACAGGATCATTGGCCGCAAGGACCCTCTCGAATACTTGCTGGATCGCGTCGAGTGGGCCGGCGAGGAGTCGGTCAGGGAACGAATGAAGTCGCATCTCATCGATTTCGATCTTCTGGCGAGTGCGAGCTATAAGGGGCTGGAAGGCGAACAATTGGCCGCCAAATTGAAGCTGGACTTTGAGACGTTTCTACGCGTCAGAGCGAAGCTTGTCCATACCGCTGTCACGGAGCTTGCCCAAGGCAAACCCGTGACCGTCGGATCGCTGCAAGTGATGTCGAGCGTTACGGATTCTGCCTAACCATGAGCTGTAAGATTTGGACGGGACCTTCTAATAGCTATAGCAGAGATCGTGCTCAGATTACGACGAACTCGGAAACTGACCTACTACCAGAAAAGAGCACACGATGACACTTCGCGGTGTGGGGCGGTTCGTGTTCTTTCTGTGTCAGTTACTTGCCCTGGTGTGGTCAGCTGGAGATGGGCTCGCGCAGACCGGATCCCTCCAGCACTCGCCTGCAGAGGTGGTGAAACGATACTTGGCGCTCGATCATAAAGGGGCTCGGCTCGATGCCATGTCGGTCGAGGCGGTCGCGTCTTACACGACCTGGGATGAGGAGCCGGTGTGGGGGCATGTTGTCGTGACGCAGGGTTTTGTGGTGGCTGAGCAGTATCGCGAATGGGAGGTGATCGATAGGCTGGAAGTCGTGATCCCGGTCACCTTTCAGGTCCTCGGCTCGGTGTATCTTGAAACCGCCGGTTTCGTCCAGGAGACTGAGACAGAAGAAGTTCGGTTTCGCGTGAAAGCCGTCAAGAATCGATGGAGGATTGTCGAGCCGATGCTTGCCCCTCACGTGGGACAGAAGCGGATGGTGAGTTTTGTGCGAGAAGCCCAGATGAAGGAAACCGACCCGGCAAAACGGGACCGTCTTGGGGTATTACACGAAGAGTTACGAAAGGTAAAGTAATGATGGGAAAGACTTCGGTCGAGCTGTTGATCTTCGATCTGGACGGGACGCTCATCGAGTCCAAATGGGACATTGCCGCGTCGGTAAACCTGACGTTAGCCGAGCTGGGGCTGCCGCAGCGGCCAATCGAGGAGATCTTTGGGTTTGTGGGGGATGGGATCAAACAGTTGTTGCGCTTGTCGGTCGGCGAGAGCAGCCGGGTCACCTTCGACGAGGCGGTGCAAGTGTTCAGGGGCCAGTACTTGGCCCATTGCCTCGATCGCACCACGTTCTACCCCGGCATTGGAGAGATGCTGACGCATTTCGCAGGCAAGCGGAAGGCGGTGGCTACCAACAAGTCGGTCGAGTACACGAACGTGATTCTCCAAGGGCTGGGGGCGCATCATTTTCAGTACGTTGTCGGAGGCGACCACGGGTTTGGATTGAAACCGGAGCCGGGTATGCTGTTGCATGTGATGGAACGATTGAATGTGCCAAAAGAGCAGACCGTGCTCGTCGGGGACAGCACCAACGACATCAACGGCGGGCATAACGCCGGGATCCGTGTCTGCGCGGTCGGGTACGGCATGGGGAATCGCGCCAAAATGGAGGCCTGCCGTCCGGACTGGTTTATCGAACGACCGGAAGAATTAATGGAGCTCTTTATATGAAAAACAGGTTGAGGATAAGGTTGAGTGAAGACACCGTAAAAAATGGTCGCTACCTTCTGATTCTTTGTGTAAGCCTTGGCCTGAACCTTAGCCTCAACCTCGACCTGCCGCATGCGGCATCGTTCGGGTTAGCGGATCGTGTGGTAGAGCAGAAACTGGCGAACGGATTGACTGTCCTCATGGTCGAGCGACATCAGACGCCGGTGGTTTCCATCAACATGACATTCGGGGTTGGGGGGGTGAATGAACAGGTCGGGCAAACCGGCTTGGCGCACCTCTACGAACATATGGCGTTCAAAGGCACGAGGACGGTCGGGACGAAGAACTATGAAAAAGAACGTCCAATTCTCGAAGAGTGGTATCGAGTAGGGACCGATCTGGAGCAGCGGCAACGAGAACTCGCACGGAGGAGTCAGGAGAGGCCGGCTAGCGCCGAGGATCGGGCAGCCATCGAGGGGCTGCAGGCACGATTTACGGAACTACAAGAACAGGCGGGACAGTTCGTGGCGGGCAATGAGATGGCCTTACTCTACCAACGCCACGGGGGGGTTGGGCTCAATGCCGCGACCGGCAAGGATCTGACTCGCTATATGATCAACCTCCCGGCGAATCGTCTGCCGCTGTGGGCTGCGCTCGAAGCCGATCGCATGGCGCATCCGGTCCTTCGCGAATTCTACAAAGAACGCGGAGTGGTGATGGAGGAACGGAGGTTGCGGAATGACGACAGTCCCAGCGGGCTGTTGTACGAAACCTTTACCTCAGCAGCCTTCCGCGCGCATCCGTACGGCATTCCGACGATCGGCTGGGAATCGGACATCCTGTCGCTCACACCGGCCGCCACCGAAGCCTTCTTCAAAGCCCATTATGGTCCCGGGAATGCGACGATTGCGATCGTGGGCGATATCGATCCGAAGGACGTCATGGCCTTGATCGAGCAGACGTTCGGCAAGATACCGGCCGCACCTCCGCAGCCTCCGATCGTCACCGTTGAGCCGCCTCAACGGGGGGAACGTCGCGTGGAAGTGGAGTTCGATGCCGAACCGTCGGTGGCTATCGGGTTTCACAAGCCGGCGCTGGGCCATCCCGATGACTATGTTTTCGACGTGATCGACGCGGTGTTGAGCGACGGACTTACCTCCCGGCTCTATGCGAATCTGGTTCGCGAAAAACGGATCGCCGCCTCGGTGAACTGCGATTCGAATTATCCCGGTGTCCGCTCCCCGAATCTGTTCGTGCTCAGCGCCACACCGCTTGCGCCCCATACGACGGCAGAAATCGAAGCGGCCATCTATGCCGAGCTTGAACGGCTCAAGACGGAGCCGGTCTCCGCCAAGGAGTTTGAGAAAGTGCTGAATAACCTCGATGCCGATTTGGTGCGGGCGCTTCGCTCCAACGGAGGTCTTGCGTCTCAATTGGCGCTCTATCAGACGGTGGCGGGAGACTGGCGCTACGCGCTAAAGGCTCGGGACAAAATTGCGGCCGTGGCGTTGGCGGATATTCAGCGCGTGGCAGCTGAGTACCTCACGAAGTCGAACCGAACCGTGGCGACGTTGGTGAAGAAGGCCGGCCCGAGAAGCATCGCGACGGCGCCGCCGAAGGAGGTGGCGCGATGAGAGATGTGAAACGTGAAATGCGAAACGTGAAGCCATGGAATTTCGTGCTGTGCTCAATGGTCATAGCAGTTGCCGTCCCGCTGCTGTCCGGCTGTGTCGGAAACCTTGCGCTGGGCGATCCGCGGCAGATGACGTTTACACCGGTTGAATTTACCCCGCCCAAACCGGATCGCGTGGTGCTCGAGAACGGGATGGTCGTGTATTTCCTTGAGGACCATGAGCTGCCCTTGATCAGCATGACGGCAACCATGCGAACGGGCAGCTGGCTCGATCCGGCAGAGAAGATCGGTCTGGCTGCGTTGACCGGTTCCATTATGCGGACCGGCGGGGGTGGCGGTCTGTCGTCCGAGCAGGTGGACGAGGAACTTGAACAGTTCGCCGGGGATGTGGGCATCTCGATCGGGCGGCAGTCCGGTTCCGCGTCGCTTGATGTGCTCAGTAAGGACGTGAAGCGGGGGCTCCAGATTTTCGCCGGACTCATCCGAACACCCGCCTTTGAGCCGGCGCGGGTTGAGCTGGCCAAACTGCAGGCCATCGAAGGGATTCGCCGCAGGCAAGATAACCCCGGGTCGATCGTCGGCCGCGAGTTTGTGAAGCTCCTGTATGGAGCGGACCACCCGACGGCGCGTGAAAGCAGCAGCGAGTCCGTCACCCGTATCACCAGAGATGATCTGGTTGCCTTTCACCGGAAGACCATTCATCCGAACGGCATGACGCTGGGGGTGACGGGCGATTTCGACAGGTCTGCGATGCTGGCCCTGCTGCGCGAAGTATTTGGCGATTGGAAACAAGGCGAGGTGCCGGTGTTGGCGATTGCCGACGTGCCCCAGAGCCCTATGGCGAAGCCCGTGGTGCGGTTTGTGAACAAGGAGACCTCACAAACGCATCTCCGTGTCGGTCATCTGTCGATCAAAGAAAACGATTCGGACTATGTCGCCTTAGCGATCGCAAACGATATTCTGGGGGGCAGCTCCTTTCGCAGTCGTCTCTTCAACGACGTGCGGACCAAGCAGGGATTGGCCTACTCGGTCGGCAGCCGTTTGAACTCCGGGATGCACGATCAAGGCGTCTGGCTGATGCGCGCAGAGACGAAGTTGCCATCGACGCAAGAGGTCATCGCCAGGTTTCTCGCGAACATGGAACGGATGAGAACCGAGTTGGTGACGGACAGCGAACTGGCAGAAGCGAAAGAGGCCTATGTGAATTCGTTTGTGTTCTCCTTTGCCAGCTCGTCGGCGATCGTGGGTCGGTTGATGGGGCTGGAATATGACGGGCTTCCCAAGGATTTTCTCCAGCAATTGCGTGCCCGCGTGATTGCATTGACGAAAGAAGAAATTCTGGCCGCGGCGAAGAAGCATTTCAACCCCGAGCGACTGACCATTGTCGCCGTCGGGTCCGGTGAAGCCCTGCCGAAGTTGCTGTCGGGATTCGGCGAAGCGAGGGAGATTACGCTCACGCCGGAGAATTGATTCAACGGGATTGCTCGCGGAGAGCCCAGTTGTCCAGGCCCAATACTCTTTCTGCGCCAATGACCCTGTGACGAGTAACGAACATGCCGCTCGAAGACGATTTTTCAGATATCCTCAAGAAAGCGCGGGCGGGGCAAGGGCTCTCGGCGAGTGACGTCGCCCGTGCGACCGGGCTGTCCATTGAGGACATTACGACTCTGGAACGAGGGGGTCAACCCCACGACCGTGCCGCTGTGCGGTTGCTGGCGAACGCCTTGGGCCTGCGATCTGCGCCGCTCGAACAGGTTGCGATCGATAAATGGGAACCGGTGGCACAACAGGTGCCGACCTGGGTCGAAACGGTCCAGGGTTCCATCAACGGCTATGGAGTGCAGGGCTATATTCTTCACGACGAGGGAGAAGCCCTGTTGATCGATACGGCGTACAACGCTCCGGCCATGATCGCCTGGCTCGAATCCCATCGAGTCCGGCTGACTGGCATCTGTCTCACGCATGGGCATGCGGACCACGCTGAAGGGATTCAACAACTCCTGACCAGATGGCAAGTTCCGGTCTATCTGGGGGCTGACGATGTCAGCCTCCTGCACTGGAAGCCATCGGAGGATCGTCTTACTGTCCCGAACGACGGACGCACAATTTCAGTCGGGCATCTCAACGTCCATTGTCTCGCCACGCCAGGCCATACACCTGGCGGTGTCTGTTATCGCGTCGATGCCGGGTCACAGTCTGTCAGTTTCGTGGGCGACACACTGTTTGCCGGATCGATTGGACGGTCCAATCCCTACACCCTCTACAGGACGCATCTGGACTCTGTGCAGCAGTGCGTGTTGAAATTACCTCACGATTGTATCCTGTTGCCGGGGCATGGACCAGCCACGACGGTTCGCGAAGAACTCGACCATAACCCCTTCGCATCGGATCATTGAAGAAGGCACCATGAATCTCGACCAGCGGAACGACGACCAGCCGATCCGCAGCGGAGATCTGCCGGTTGTGACAGGACCGCCTGCGAACCTCAGTGATCGTTCTGCGGACGACGAATTCGAGGAGCACCCCTTCTCGAAATGGATCCTGCCCATCAGCCTCTTTGTCGCGACGATCTTTACGACACTGTGGGCCGGAGCCTATCAAGTCTACAACGGACCGATCCATGGGCCGGTGAATTTTCTGCTCGAAGACCCTACGATGCTCTGGCGCGGAATTCCCTTCGCCGCCACGCTGCTAGTGATTCTGGTGACCCATGAGTGCGGACACTATGTGCTCTCCCGCATCCACAGGGTACCGGCGTCGCTGCCGTTGTTCATTCCGGGCCCTCCGTATTTCATCGGCACATTCGGAGCGATCATTCGCCTGCGCGGGCCGATCATGAATCGGCGCGCGTTGTTCGACATTGGGGTGTCTGGTCCGCTGGCCGGCTTTATCGCCGCGGTGGTGGCACTGGTCATCGGTCTAAACCTGTCAACGGTCGTCGATCGGACGGCAACCCATGGCATGCAATTGGGCGAACCGTTGCTCTTGCAATTCATCGCCTGGCTGGTTGTCGGATCCATCCCTCCTCAGGCCGACATTGTCTTGCACCCCATCGGGTTCGCCGCCTGGTTCGGATTGTTTGTGACGTCACTGAATCTCATACCCATCGGCCAACTCGACGGCGGGCATGTCGCGTACGCCCTCTGGGGTTCACGCCAACGCACGCTGGCGTTTGTCATGGTGCCGATCCTCATCGTGCTGGGATTCGTCGGATGGCCAGGCTGGTGGCTGTGGGCCTTCATGGCAGGACTGTGGGGTTTTGGACATCCGCCGGTGCACGATCTTCACGTGCCGCTGGGCCGAGGACGGATCGTGGTCGGATGGATTGCGCTCGCCGTGTTTGTGCTGACCTTTGCTCCTATCCCTTTCTCCTTCCACTAGCGGGATGCTGAAACAGTCACTGTTCGCACCCGCCCAACCCTGGCGCGCCGAGACGCGCCCATTCCCAGGCATCGTTCTCGCCTCGAAAGCATCATCAACGTAGCCTATCGGGACGGAACTGCGCTAGCAGTTCGGGGCGGGCGGGTGAGAAAGTTGCGCCTCCGGTGCTTCCATCGGCTGCGGCCTTGCTGACAGCCTTTTTGAGCATCCCGCAAATGAACCCCATTCGTGCCATGGATTAATCCGGAGATTTTCTTGTCCGATCGCGCGCTCGGCCCTACAGTGTGCCTATGGCATCAACTGCGACCCCTATCCTGTCCTGTCCCAAGTGTCAGGCCAACCGGCCTGATGGAGCGACAGAGTGCGTGAAATGCGGGATCATCTTCGCAAAGTATCGTCCGCTTGCCACGCAACAGCAGGTATTGCGTGGTCACCCGCGCTGGATATCCTTTGCCAAGGAGTGGCTCGTCGAATCGGATACGTCGACAGACTCGTTGACGTTCGCCGGCCGGGTCGCGGTGTTTCTGTTGCTGCTTTGGTGGGGCCGAACGCTGATTGTCACACCGCTTGAAACCAACTACACAGGGGAATCGTTTCTCCATCTGATCAATCTGCCGTTCCACGAAGCGGGTCATCTTCTCTTTATTCCGTTGGGGCGCTTCATGACGATTCTGGGAGGAAGTCTCGGCCAGATCCTGATGCCGCTCGTCTGCCTGGTGACCTTTCTCGTCAAGACGCGTGATCCCTTCGGTGGCTCAGTGGCTCTCTGGTGGACGGCGGAAAGCTTCATGGATATCGCCCCCTATATCAACGATGCGCGTGACATGGATCTCATGCTGCTCGGTGGGGTAACCGGGAAGGAGACGGACGGGCATGACTGGAACAACATCCTGACCATGTTGGGTTGGCTGGAGTATGACCATCGCCTGGCTCACCTCGCCTACAACCTCGGTATTTTCCTGATGCTGGCCTCGTTCGTGTGGGGCGGGCTGCTTCTCCTGAAGCATTACCGCCGGCTCTCGCCATAAGCGCTTGCACCAGCGTAGAAACTCTCTGACGAAGACGTGTACCGGATCAGGAGGTGAGGGGATTCATATCGGCGATGCATCTATGTGGATGTGTGAGAGGTCTTCAAGCGCGAGCATCAGCGCGTGGGTTCCACTGCGGCCATGCCCCAGGGCCATGACTGCGTGGTAAAGCTGGTGCACCAACGTGAGACCGGGCAACACGAGGCCCATACGTTTCGACTCCTCCAGCGCGAGGCCCATATCTTTGACGAAGTGCTCGACGAAAAATCCCGGATCGAAGTTTCGTTGAAGAATACGTGGCGCGAGATGGTCCAGGGTCCAGCAGGCTGCGGCTCCACCACGGATGGAGCCCAGCATCCGGTTCAGATCGAGCCCCGCCTTGTAGCCATAGAGCAAACTCTCGCAAACACCGACCATTGTGCCGGCGATCACAATCTGGTTACAGAGTTTCGCCTGTTGCCCAGCGCCGGGCCCTCCCTGATGCACGATCGTCTTCCCTAATAGCTCGAAGAGCGGCATGACGGCTTGCACGGCTTCCGTGTCGCCGCCGATCATGATCGAGAGGGTGGCATTGCGCGCGCCCACATCGCCCCCAGATACCGGGGCGTCAATCGCAGAGAGAGCCTTGGCTGTTGCACGTTCGGCAATCTCGCGGCTAAGCACAGGGTCCGTCGTCGTCATATCGACGAGTACCGTGCCAGGTTGTGCGCCTGCCAGTATCCCAGTCTCATCGAAATAGACGGAACGTACGTCCTGTGGAAAGCCCACCATTGTGAAAAGGATATCCGATTCAGCGGCGACCGCGCGCGGGTTCTCGGCCCACATCGCGCCGAGATTGAGTAACGGTTGGGCCTTGGCTTTCGTGCGGCTGTGCAGGATCACGCGATATCCGGCTTTTAGAATATGGCCACACATCGACGACCCCATTACGCCAGTACCGATCCAGCCGATTCTGGTCACTGTTGGTAGGACAAGGTGAACGGTCATCGTTCGTGTTCTCGTTATTCGGTGAGTGGAGTGATTCGATCCGCCACCGCCTGAATGACGCCTTCTTGCTCTCTCGCCACCTTCAGCCCTTGAAAACTCAAATAGTAGCCTCCGTGACTCGGCGACTGGATCGTGGCCATGAGTTCAATCCGTTGCCCGTCTTCGACATCCGGGTCTTTGACGAGTGGGACCCCGCAACGTCCATAGACGGCGACGTTGATCGAGGATGTCTCATCTTCCAGGGAGAACAAGTAGGCGCCATAGCACATCGTACCGGCCTGGAGCTTGTAGGGATCGAGCGGCGTCACATTGCGCACCGTGCCCCGCAACGTGACCTGCTTCAAATGAAAGGATTTCGGCTCGTCGAGGATTTCGCGAATGGCGATAGCCTCAGCGGCTGAGGCATAGGACGAGTCGATCGCAGACCACCCAAGCCAGAAGACGGCAAGGAGACTCAACAACGTTCGTGTGCGTGTCGTGCTGCTGTGTATCACGGTGCTATTTTACAGAAGGCCGTCGCAGAAGTCCCTTCCTCCCCCTCGACGAACTCGTTATAATCCGCCAACCCTTCCTGGAGAATCATCCATGATTGATCGCGCGCACCTTGAACGCTACATCACGGACAGCCGACGACGGTATGAAGATCTGCTGGGCCAGATGGTGGAGATTCCTTCGATTAGCATGGACCCGGCTAAGGCTCCCGACATCCGGCGCATGGCGGAATTCGCGTGGCAGGTCCTTACGGATCTGGGAGCGGAGGCTCAGATTGTGGAGACCGGCGGCTATCCGATCGTGTCCGGTGGCTGGGTGACCGGAGCCCATTATCCGACGGTCACCATCTACAACCATATGGATGTGCAGCCGGCGCAGGAGCCGGAATGGACGCAGGCACCCTTTGCGTTCAAGAATGAGAACGGGCTGTATCGCGGCCGTGGCGCGACGGACGACAAGGGCCCGGCGCTGTCGGCCTTGTTCGGCGCGCGGTACGCGATCGAGCAGGGCTTCCCGATCAATGTTCGGTTTCTCTGGGAACTGGAAGAAGAAATCGGCAGTCCGCACTTTGCCGCAGGGCTGAAGAATCGTGATGCCATCCCATGTCCCGATTCTGTAGTCGTGTCGGATACCATTTGGCTCGCGAAAGGAAAGCCTGCAATGCCCTATGGTCTGCGCGGTCTGCTGGGCGCGCGCCTCACGCTTCGCACGGGAACGAAAGATGCCCATTCCGGCGTGACCGGCGGCGCCGCGCGGAATCCCCTCGCGGAACTGATGGAAGTGGCGCAAGCCTGCGTCGATGCCAAGAGCGGCAAGGTGAAGATTCCCGGATTCTATCAGGATGTGGTCGAACCGACCAAAGCGGAGATCAAGAGCTTCCTCGCATCAGGTTTTCAGGTGAAGAGCTTCAAGCAGGCCTATGGGTTTCAGGCGCTGCGCACGAACGATCCCGCTGAGATTATGCGCCGGATTTGGGCTTCGCCGACGTTCGAGGTGCATGGTTTGACCGGCGGTTATCACGGACCTGGGGTGAAGACGGTCGTGCCAGGTCATGGCGAACTCAAAGTGAGTATGCGGTTGGTGCCGAATCAAACTCCAGAGAAGGCCTTTGCGTTGCTCAAGCGCCACGTGGCCAAGATCAACCCGAATGTGAAAGTCGAGCGGGAAGGGATGCTTCAGCCGTTCAAAGGACTGTTTGAGGGACCCTATGTCGAAGCGGTGAAGCGGGCGGTGAAAGCAGGATTCGGCAAAGAGCCGGCGTTCATCCGCGAAGGCGGATCAATCGGCGCAGTGGTCACCATGCAAAAAGCCTGGAAAGTGCCGATCCTGTTTATGGGACTGAGTCTGCCAGAGCATGGCTACCATGCGCCGAATGAATACTTCGACTGGGGTCAAGCCTCAGGCGGGATGAAAGCCTTTGTGCATTATTTTGAGGAATTGGCGAAGATGGGAAAGAGGTGAGGAGCGGCCAGGTGCTCTTCTTGCTCGCAGAACGCGCACATTGAGAAAGTGCTCGTTCGATGCGCGCAGTAAAGGGCAGCCTCGGCCACTCCCTATCAAGAAAAAGGTGTATCGAGCATTTTTCGCTTGGCCTGCTCTCGTTCTCGATCCTTCTTACGTTCGATCAGCAATTCTGTAGTCGCTGATGTTGTGTCCTTGAGCATGCCGCACACACTTCGAACGTACTCCTTTGTGACTGGCTGAAAGAGAATATCACTCCCACGCTCGATGAAACACACTTTGGTGCCTGGTTTAATGCCAAGTTTTCGACGAAGCCGAGCTGGAATGACAATCCGACCCCCTGAGCTGCTGCCGGTTTCGTTGACACCAACCGCCGCTAATTCTGCCTGCCGTTCGAACTCCATCGGACGGAGATAGCCGAGCGTCGAGGGCCGT
>JAYTTD010000042.1:0-8307 GCA_043745235.1 Nitrospira sp.
CGGAAACCGAAGGCACCCCCTGATTGATAGTATCCGCTCCGCGCCCACAGACGGCACGCGAGCGTTTGGTACAAGAGCCAGCCGTTGGTCAGCACGTTCAGTGACTGGTCCGGCGTCTCCACGTATATAGCGCCAAGTGTGTGCTTCCAGTACTGCCACACCGCTTCGAGCGCGCCGCGTGCGGCAGCAGATCCTCGGAAGCGAGATATCGACTGTCTGGCCTCATCGACGTTTCGCCCGACACCCAGTCTGAACGTGATCTCACGCTCTTGCCCGGCGGCCAGCTCGAATGGAACCTGGATGGCAGCGCAGGGATCAAGACCGGCCCCCACTTTGCCCGACAGCCGCAACCGGGTCATCGCGGCCGGATTGCGAAGCGTGCCGTTGCGCCCGATAAACTCAGTCCGGTCTCCACTGATGGTCCGAGTCGTCTCATCCACGTCAAAAAATGCCACCCGTCCGGCGAATTCCGTGTGATAGGGATTTCTCGCAAAAACCGCACCGCTCTTGAGATCCAGCTCGGTCACGACGTGCATCACAGATTTGGGCCGCAGATCTCCCAGCACCCATTCCACGTAACCTGTCGCCGACAGCTTGCGCGATCGGCCTGACTCGTTCCGCACCTTGAGCACCATGAACTTTATCGGTGCATCCAGGGCCACATACACACACAACTCTGAGCGGATCCCGCGCTCCGTATGCTCGAAGACGCTATAGCCGAACCCGTGCCGGCTGACGTACGGTGTCGCGCCGCGGCTGGGCAGTGGCGTGGGGGACCAGAAATGGCCCCTCTCTTCGTCACGGAGGTACAAGGCTTCTCCGCTCGCATCGCTTACCGAGTCGTTGTGCCACGGAGTGAGACGGAATTCGTGGGCATTCTCACTCCACGTATAGGCCTGACCGTTTTCTGAGATGACGGTGCCAAAGTGCGGATTCGCCAGTACGTTCACCCACGGCGCCGGCGTCACATGCCCGTGTGCGGTCGTGATGACATATTCGCGGCCATCAGGCGTGAATCCTCCTAGTCCGTTGAAGAACCTGAGATCGTGGCGCGGCAACGCAGCAGATGGCACGGGTTCGGCACGGCGGGTTCGAGCTGGCGTCAGGCGCGGCACGGTGATGTCCACATGGCTGCGGCGGGTGATTTGCTCCGCCAGCGATCCCCGATTGTCGGTAATGATGGCACGGGCGACCGATTGCAGCAGAATGCGATCCTCGTTCGACATCTGGTCCGAAGGACGCACGAAGATACCGCCGGGTCGATCCATCACGTGGGCTTCGAGTCCCGCGGCAATCAACCCCATGATCTGTTCGTGGAGTGATTGCCGGTAACCGGCGTGATCTTCGTTCCAAATCACCAGGTCCACGGCCAACCCCTTCGAGCGCCAGTACGCGTGGGCCTGTACGAGCTGGCGTACCAGATCGATATTGGCAGGATCTCCGATTCGCAACAGCACGATCGGCAAATCGCCTGAAATGGCATAGCCCCAGAGCCCTGATTGCCCGCGGCGGTTTTTGATCAGCTCGCTCGGATCAGCCCGTAAGGAAGAATTGGCGTAGAGGACAGAGCTGGCCAGGCGGCCATAGAGTTGCGCATCGGCCTCCGTGGCATTCAGCTGCCGCATGACCACCTGGCTATGGGTCCACGCCAGATCGAAGACACGATCGGCGAGACGCCGATCCTGGTATTTTTCGACCAAGGCCAGGCAGACGTCGCGGCTGTCGCCGATGCCGGACACCATATCAATCGTGGCTGATTCTTCCGGATCAAGCGTGATCCGGCATCGAATGGCGACGACTGGATCGAGGACAGAGCCCTCGCTGCCCGAGAGCGCCGCAGCATCGTACGTCCCTTGTCGCGCGCCGGTGCTGCTCATGGCTTGCGGATCGGCAGCGGTGCGGCCGCGGCCGATGAACTGTAACCGGTCTGTCTCGTAGGACATCGTTCCGATGTCCGCTCCATGCACGGTCATGAGATGACACATCCATGGCGATGGCTCATCGAGGGAGCGGGGCCGGCGCGTACACAGGATCGCTTGCCGCTCGGGGATGATCTCGGTCTGCACAAAAAGATTACTAAACGCCGGATGCAGGGCATCCGCGGCAGAGGATGCGAGCACGACTTCCGCGTAACTGGTGATCTCGATTATCCGGCGGGTCCGCGAGCCGTTGGTGACGCGGGTTCGTCGCAGTTCGATGTCATCTTCCGGCGACACCACCATCTCGGTATACATCTCGATATCGTGGTCACGCCGGCGAAACTCAGCTCGTCCCTCAGAAAAGATGACTTCGTAGCTCTGCGGCGGCTGTAGCGTCGGCTGATAGGCCGTTGACCAGAACTTCCCGCTTTCCACGTCGCGGATGTAACAGAACGTGCCCCAGTTGTCGCAGGTACTGTCTTCGCGCCAGCGTGTGACGGCCATGTCCTTCCAACGACTGTACCCACCGCCCGCGTTCGTGATCATCACGTGGTATCGGCCGTTCGACAATAACTGCACTTCCGGTATCGGTGTATGAGGGCTGCTGAACCGGCGCAGCGGCATCTCCGCATCACCAAAGGTCGTACGTAAGTCGGAGAGCTCTGCGTTGTGCGAATAGAACGCCGTCGCCTTTGGAATCCGCTCTTGAAGCAACAGCATGGTCGCCTGGAACAACGGATCCGACTCGAACCGCTTTTGCATCGGGCGGTCCAGGAGCAGATAGGCCAGAGCGAGCAAACTCATGCCCTGGTGGTGGGCCATATAGGACCGAACCACTGCACTCGATTGTCCTCGCGGAAGACGAGAGGGCGTATAGTCGATCGCTTCATACAAGCCGAAGGGTCCTTCAACCCCTTCATCTGCGAGTCGCTGTAGATTCTGGCACGCCTCCTCGGGCGCCACCATCAGCGCAAGCGCCGAGGCATAGGGTGCAATGACCACATCATCCGCCAGTCCACGTTTGAGCCCCAGACCGGGCACGCCGAATGCGCGATATTGGTAGTTGAGATGCACGTCGATCGTGTTGTAGCCGGATTCCGAAATGCCCCACGGAACGCCTCGCTGCCTTCCATACGCGATCTGCCTCTCCACCGCCGCCTGATAGGTCTGGTCGAGCAACGTGTGTTCGTAAGTCGGCATCACCAGCAGCGGCATGAGGTACTCGAACATCGATCCGCTCCACGAGATGAGCACCGGGCCTCCCCCGGCGGTCGTGAGGAGACGCCCAAGCGCAAACCAGTGCTCTTGCTGCAGTTGCCCCTGTGCAATCGCCACGAAACTGCACAATCTCGCTTCCGAAGCCAGCAGATCGTAGTAACTTGAATCCCGCCGGCGCTCGCCGACGTTGTAGCCGATAGCCAGCAGATGACAGCCCTTGTCGAATAGAAAATCGTATTCCACCGTGGCGAATTGACTAGCTTGACGTGCCAGTCCTTCGAGGGCCGCGATTCGTTCTCTGGCGCGCTGGCTGGCTTTCGCAATGAGCCGTTGAAGTCCATCGGCCCATGCGCGCTCCTCGTGCATCGCCTCTGCGCCCAACAGATGTTCGATGGCCGGCAGACAGGCCTCGTCAAGGCCTGCCAATTCGCGCAGCGTGGGGATCACATCGATGTCGCCACATTCGCTGAGCCGATTTTGTGAGGCCGATAGCAAGGCCCACGGTGCAAGAAACATCAGGTCATCGAGGGCATCCCGGCATTGCCGGGCGAGTGCACGCGCCCACCAGGTCGCTTGGCTCTCGGGAGCAGCCTTCAGGCTGGCGAGCACCTCTTCGGCGGTTGTCGCCAGCCGGTCAAGACAGAGCCGCGCGGCCGTGAGTGTCGTGGGTCTGGATTCGCAGGCAGACTCCAGATGCTGCTGAAATTGAGCGAATTGGGCCGGAGTGATTTCCCCTACAGCATCCTTGAGAAGCCTGTATGTGTCGCTGAGCCCGTCGAAGAATCGCGCCCCCAGGATCTTCTGATCGGGGAGTGCCAGCAGGCCCGGCCGCAGTGTCAGCAGATGGCCCGCAAGGTTTCCGCTGTCCACTGTCGACACATAGGTCGGCAGCAACGGTTTCAGAGATTGCGTGTCGTACCAGTTGTAGAAGTGGCTTCGATGACGTTCCAACCCCTCCATCGTGTGGAGCGCATTCGTCGTGCGTTCGACGAGTTGTCCGGCCGAAATGTAGCCGAAGTCATACGCGGACAAGTTTGCAAGCAGCGCAAGTCCCATATTGGTCGGCGACGTGCGGTGCGCGACCACCGCAACAGGATGCTCCTGAAAGTTATCGGGCGGCAGCCAATGATCTTCCGGACCGACAAACTTCTCGAAGAACGCCCAGGTCTTTCGGGCAAGCTTCCGGAGAAAGATCGTCTGGTCGCCCGTGAGATAGGCTTTGCGCTGATCGATCGGTTGGCTGATCCACCACGCAATAGCGGGGGAGGCGAACCAGAGACCCAGAATGGGCATCGCCACCGCCAATGCGCCTGGTTCCGACAGGATCAGATAGATCAACGCGGCAGTAGCAAGAAGGGGCCCGATCCACATGGTCCGCCAGTGGGCGACGAGATCTGTCCGGCGATTGCGATCCTGATTGCTTGACGGAGTCCACTCCAGCAGTCGTGTATGCGTGACCAACATTCGCCAGATCGTGCGCACAATCGCACCCATACTGAAAAACGCCTCGTAGGGAAGGAACACGACCGTCAATACCGTCTGAACAGCATTCCGGCCGGCCGAGCGTAGCACGGGGGCGAAATGCTGCTCCGGCAATACATCCTCCGGCTTCTGAAACAGATCCAGAATGGCGGCAAGCAACGGAGAAATCAGGATGATTCCGATCACGGCAAAAGTCCAAAACCAGAACGGTGACAGGACCGTCCAGCCGAGCAGCAACAGAGCGGTCAATGCAGACGGCACAAGACTGCGCCGAAGATTGTCGAAGAGCTTCCATCGGGACAGTCCAGAGAGCGGATTCTTTTGACGCTGCGCTCCGGGTCCGGGAACGCGCGGCAGGAGCCACCCCGCCAGCTGCCAATCCCCACGGATCCAGCGGTGCCGCCGGCTCACATCCACGCTGTAGCAAGAGGGATTCTCCTCGTACACCTGCACATCGCTCAACAGCCCCGCCCGCGCATAGCAGCCTTCCAGAAGATCGTGGCTGAGAATCCGGTTCTCGGGAAAGCGCCCGGCGAGCGCGCGTTCGAACGCATCCACCTCATAAATCCCCTTGCCGATGAACGAGCCTTCACCGAACAGATCCTGGTACACATCGGAGACGGCGCGTGTATAGGGATCGATGCCCGGCTCACTCCCGTTGAGCCGCGCATAGTGCGACCGGTTCGTGCCTGCAAGGCTCACGGCGACGCGCGGCTGCAGGATGCCGTATCCTTCGCAGACCCGCTGCTTGTGTTCGTCGTACCGCGCACGATTGAGCGGATGCGCCATCGCTCCCACGAACTGCCGTGCCGCATCACGCGGCAGTTGTGTGTCCGTGTCGAGGGTGATCACGTATTGCACGTTCGACAGCACCGCAGTCTCACCGACGACGAGTGAGAAGCAATCCCGTGAGCCGCCTCGCAGCAGCGCATTCAAATCCCCAAGCTTGCCTCGTTTCCGTTCGTACCCCATCCAGATCCGTTCCCCAGGATTCCATCGGCGCGGGCGATGAAACAAAAAGAACGCATCGCGTGTCGTGTCTCGATATTTCCCATTCAGTTCTTCGATCCTCTTCTGGGCCAGCCGCAACAGGGGCTCGTCCTCCGGAAGTGTTTCCTCCTGCGCGTCTCGAAAATCGGTCAACAGGCCGAAGTGCAGGTGGCTGTCTCGATTGGCCAGGAACCGGACTTCGAGCGCCTCGGTCAGCGCCTCGATGTGTTCAACGCTGCTCAGCATCGTCGGGACCACGACCAGCGCGCGCAATTCCGGAGGGATGCCTTTGGAAAAGTCCATTCGCGGCAGCGCATGCGGCGTCACCAAGACGGTCGCAAACCAATTGACCAGCGCGACCGCCAGTTGACTGGTACAGAGTAGTGACAGGAGACCGACCACCCCGAGTAACCAACCCTCCACATCTTCGGCATACGCCTGTGCCACCAAGCCGGCGGTCAAGACCCCCGTCATCAAGAGGATCGGGCCGACATAGAGGAGCACCGGAAACCGGCCGCTCGTTCGCTGAAGCGCCTCAGATGTGGAGAGGCGCACTTCAGTCGTTCGTTCGAGCTGTGGCACTCCCTTGTCAATCAGGTAGAAACCAACATGGGCTTCTCGATCATCGACACCGTTCCTGCCCGCACCCTGCTGCGCCAGGTGGATCGCGTGGCGCGCCACTTCGTGTTCCGAGAGGCGGCTGCTCCTGGCCATCTTCTCCACCTCGTGACGGTATCGATCGCGAGTGGCAAAATCCATCTTGCCATAGGCTGCACTGGGATCCTCACGCAGTGTCCGCTCGACCACGCTCATCGTCTCAACAAACTCGCGCCAGTCCATCGTGCCCAGAAATCGGAGACTGCCGATGCTGTTGCTGATGGAGACCTGGTCGACGGCCTGCTGCTGGTTTTCCGACTGTATCGACTGCTCAATCGTCAGGCCGGACTCGGAAAGCCGCTGCTCGATCCAGGTCAGCGGCAATGCCAAGTCGGGACTCTGTCCTTGCAACCGGCGCGCGAACTCCGCCACAAACGCAGTCGCCATCGGCGGGCTCGATCGCGCCATGTCCGCGATCACCAAAATCAGGCTCTTCGGATCCTTCCCTGCGATTTCCATCATCTGATCCGCCCAGTAGTCGGCGCGATTGCGGTCGATCCTGTGGGCGGCAATCCGCGTGGCCGCGCGCCGGAGGTTCTCGATCAGCGCCAGACGTAGCATGATAGGGATGGCCCATAATTCGCCTAGGGTGAGGTCGGTGATCATCTGGTAGGCGGCAACGAATCGGCTGAGGCTTCCCGGATCGACTCGGCCATCGCCATGCGAAATCGTTTCGAGCGCGATGTCATACACGCGTGGAAGTCCATTAGTTGATCCATTCAGTAAGCGAGGCAGCTCCCGGCTGTACCCCTTGGGCAAGTGTCTCTTCGCCGTACGAATCTGTTCTTCGATGAGATAGAAGTTATCGAGCAGCCATTCCCCGGCCGGCGCAATCCGGCGATTCGCCTTCACCGCCTCTGCCAACAAATCGCGGACTCCGATCAGGACGTCTTCATTCTCAGCCAACCTGCTCAGAAGCTGGTCCGGAACCTGTCCCGGACTCAACTGGTGCAGGCCAGCCAGGGTCTTGCCGTGCTGCTGCATTTGCTCGGCACTGAAGAGCTCCGAACGCAACGGCGGTTCGCCACCGGCATACTTTTCTGCCAAGTCGTTTTCGGGGAAACTTGCCCTCAAATGAAGCAAGCTACCGAGATTTATTTTGCTGCCTACCTTCATATGCGAGATGTCTTTCTTTAGAGGCGAGGTCTCGCCAGCCAATTCACAGCCAGAGTGGCGGCTATCGATTGCCCCTCTTCTGGGCTTCTTGTTTAGGGCAATGGTCAGTTCGAGACGAATGTCTCAAGGCCAACGTGTGTGTACCGATGTCTAATGCGAAACAGAGGATCGAGCGCTGACGAGTAGACTGGAATGAGCCGCAGCTATCCCGTTCCCTCGGGCAACTGATCCTGGCGAAACTTGCTCAGCAGCAGATTCAAGTCAGACCGTAGGAAGCCAAGAAAATCTCGTTGGCCGTGGCCCGGTATAAGAAGAGGTCTCATACCATGCACCGGACTGATCGGAGGCGTGACGCATCGCGTCACTATATCAGTCCAGATCAATCCAGTCGCGCAAAATGATCGGTCAACTCTATCCAACTAGACGGAAGACAGTCTGGTCAAAATTGCTCAGTTTGACGAGTCCAAATGGCAGACAACTTCACACTTGTCGGCATTATTCATAAGCCCTTCTACTACAAGCATGGATACGCTGCTGCAACGATCTCCGTCGCGTGTCGTTCCACACGAGATGCGCTTTACGCTTCACGAGAAATCCTCCATCGGGCAAATTCTTGACGAACCGGGGGGAATGCTGCGGGTGAGCCGATTCCTAGCCGGCTACAACCCAGTATCCCTTGTTGCGCATCTGCCGCATCAATTTTCCCAACCTGAGCAATTGTGAACAGCTTTCAATCTATCTTCCGCACATACTGCCGTATGGCACATACCGTCTGTCTAAAACCATAAGGAGGCAATATCATGACCTGTCGAGTGGCTCGGTCGTCTCAAGACCTCTTCCATATAGATCTGGCCTTCTGCTGTGAATGTGGTTCAGCGGCTATTGAGGTGTGCTACTCCTCGAAAGCCCTGGGGCCGCATCTGTG
>JAYTTD010000043.1:0-2254 GCA_043745235.1 Nitrospira sp.
GTGAAGGCTTCGCGAAAGGGGCGAGGATCGAGATAAATCATGAGTGCCCGCAATGTGGAACTGTGACTGTACACGCACACGGCCTTCCCCTGGTGGAACTGACCCAACCGGCGGAAGCCATCGACGATATCCACATAAACATCGAAGAAAGAATGCCCCCCCGGGTAGCTGTAGAGAGGATGTTTGATCAGGCGCTTGGCCGTCGATACATCCACGCCGAATATCTGTGCGGCCTCCTCGGCTTCCACCTTCTTCTCCAGACCTGTGACCCATCCGAAATCCTGGGAGTCTAACGCGGGATCGCAGGCTGGTGGGAGGGCCTCAGCATGGTGCGCCTGCATCAACGCCGTGGTTACCCGCTCGTACAATTGCCGCGTATTGGGACTGTGGCTCACCAGATGGACGAAGGTACGCGGATCGAGGTAGTTGTGAATGTGCAAGAAGTCCAATTGTTGCCCGACCACGCCCAGCATCCGGGCCAGGGCTGCACCGACTGCGTCGGCTTTGGGGACGCCTCGCTCAGGATCCAGCACGTTCGCGAGGCGGCGCCCGACTCGATAGGTGCCGCTCTCCATGCGTGAGATACCATGACGCATCGTAAACAGGAGCGTACGACCGGTTAAATCTCGCGGCAAAAGCCAAAACCGATCCTCGCCCAAGTCCAGCACGATACGATCCTCGACCAACTGCGGAGTCAGTTGGGCGCGCGGCACGATCGCTACCGGCCGACGATGCGTCGGCTTCTGCACTGACTCGATTGGCACGCGGAAGAGCGGGGCCAACTCGCCTGCTGCAAGGAGCGCATTCCAGGCGGCAAAGAACACCAGCTCGTCACCCCGGCATTCCTCTTCGATCAGCGTGCGACGGGCGGCCCGATACTCCTCTGCCCCAGGAAAGCCCCCTTGCGCACCCTGTACAAACACCCTGATCTTCTCCATCGCATCACGGGTTCGCTGTGGTCGATCGACTGAGGAAGTTGGGAGGGGTGGGAATGTAACTCCCTCACTGGCAGTGCGACGCGCCAGCATCTCCCCGTAGGCCAGGAGTCCTTCGACTGTCACAAATTCAAGTTGGTCTACTGCGGATTCCAATCGGCACCTCGTTGGGTCGTCTTCGGAGCCTGCCCGCACGGTGGCCGGGAGATGCCTGACAGGAGAACATCATCAGCAAGATGAATAGGTTGGATGCTACGCTGGCAGATGAACGATAGCAACAATTTCTGGCCTCGCAGGCTGCGGAACAACCATTTTGACACTTCTGTAAAGGGCCCTTCGGCAACGCCCTCCCCGGATATATCGGCGGCAGGGAGTTTCAGAATCGCGAGCGTCGGCTTCCCCAAGGCCACTATCGCGAGTACGATGTGAATCCCAAAGTACGCGGCCGCTCGCGGGATGCAGAACGGATCGTCATCGAACAAGACACCGGCAGAGCCTACTATACCGGCAACCACTACCGAACGTTCATCCCATTGAATGAGACACCATGACTCCGAAATCCACACCAGCATTGACCACCTATTCTTCAATCGACGAAAGCCCCCTGGACCTCATTGCTCATCGTCACAGCCGGACAGCGCACCGAATCGCTCGCCCACCCACCGCCTGGATTGGCGCTGAAGGTCATCAAGGGCCGTCTCTGCAAAACACCGGCAACGCTGTTTGCGGAATTTGCACGGGTATTGGATTTCCCCGACTACTTCGGCCACAACTGGGACGCCTTAGAAGAATGTCTGACTGATTTGGAATGGCTACCGGCCAAGGGCTATATCTTGCTCGTCACCGATGCCGCCCAGGTGTTATCCAACGACGACACAGAGTATGAAACCTTTCTTGAGATCTTGTGCGATGCGGGGGAGGCCTGGGGAAGCGGACAGGCGGGAACGGGAGCGCGACGAGCGACGCCATTTCACGTGCTGTTTGCCGTATCCAAGCATGAAAAAGCGAAGCGCGCCCACTGGGGGATGGAAGAAATCAAGGCGGAACCGAATCGGGAGCCGAATGCGCGACAGCAACAACCTAAACGTAGGCCTTCACGTAACTAGCGTCGGATAACGAACATGCCCTTCAATTAAGGTAAAAGATCTGGTCCAGGCCGTAGACCACCGATCGTAGGACGGTCAAGCGTGCCTCTGGCAAGACTGCAGCACATGTACAACGCCGGCGGTATTTTTCAAAATCCAGTAAGGAAAGGAATCACCAATAGGACTCGTGGATCAATTGGGACAAGCAATCAGCGGGGCGATGGGCGGGCAGGC
>JAYTTD010000044.1:0-8248 GCA_043745235.1 Nitrospira sp.
ACAACTTCTCCTCGCGGTCTACGCAAAGGGTAATCCCTTTTGCGCAATCAATGACGGAGTGGGACGTTCATGCCAAGCGAACCTGTCGCAAGAATCAGCCGCCTCACAGTCCAGCCAGAAACAGCTTCAACTCAAGACGCCATCCGACGAGCGGGCTCAAAATGATTCGCAATTCTATTCGAACATGGAGATGACGGATTGGGTCTTCATCGTGGGTAATGTGTCAATGCCCTGCGTCGTGCATCCGAAAGGAACGAGAGTTTCTGCATGAGCTCTGTTGCGTATCGCCCCGATGGGCCCGCCCAAAATAACGACTGGAAGGACATGTTCCGACAGTGGGACGTCATTCCATTTCTGAGCGTCCATGCCATGTGCCTTGGGGCTTTTCTGACCGGAATTCAACTGCAATGGGTCTTGCTCGCCGTCGGCAGCTATTATCTGAGGATGGTCGGTGTGACGGCTGGCTACCACCGCTATTTTTCCCATAGGTCGTACAAGACCAGTCGGGTGTTTCAATTTCTGTTGGCGTTTCTCGCCATGACCTCCGCGCAGAAGGGTGTACTCTGGTGGGCCGCCCATCACCGGCACCATCACAAATATTCAGATCGGGAAGAAGACTTCCATTCGCCGCTGCAGCGGGGATTCTGGTTCTCTCATGTCGGCTGGACGTTGTCCGAAAAGCATATGCGGGCGGACTTGAATCTCGTAAAGGACTTCGCCCAATATCCGGAAATTTGCTTTCTCAACCGATTTTACTTCATTCCGCCGGCTCTCTACGCCTTGCTGATCTTCATGCTCTGGGGTTTCCCAGGCTTGATCTGGGGATTTTTTATTTCAACGACCGCGCTGTACCATTGTACGTTCTTCATCAATTCCCTCACACACATGGTCGGTCGAGTCAGGTACCGATCCAACGACGGCAGTCGAAACAGTTTTCTTCTCGCGATCCTCTGCTGCGGAGAAGGATGGCACAACAACCACCATCATTATCAGTCGGCCGTCAACCAAGGCTGGTTCTGGTGGGAGATAGACTTTTCTTATTACACGTTAGTCGTCCTGTCATGGTTCGGAATTGTATGGGATTTGAGAGCGCCTCCTGAACATATCAAAGCCCGAACCATTGCCGCCGAAAGTGCGAACACGATTGGACCGTAGTTTCTCCTCCGGCCCATGAGCAGGCCACAATTCCAGAGCGCAGATCCAACTACAGTTAACAAGGACGGTCGATCCCATGAAACAGAAACAGGTCATTCAACAATTGCTCGATAAAGCTGTCGTGCGCATCGACGGCAATCAGCCTGGTGACATCCTGGTGCACAATGATCGACTCTACAATCGTGTCTTGACCGAGGGCTCGTTGGGACTGGGTGAGTCGTACATGGACGGCTGGTGGGATTCGGTACAGCTCGATGAGTTCTTTTCAAAGGTTCATAGCGCCAATCTCGAGGATTCGGTCGTCGACAAGCGCCTGATTTTCAATGCGCTCAAAGCGCGCGTCTTCAATATGCAGAACAAGCGACTCTCCAAGAGAGTCGCGCATGAGCACTACGATTTGGATACGGAGTTTTATGAGAAAATGTTGGGCCCAAGCATGCAATATACCTGTGCCTACTGGAAACGGGCGCACACGCTGACCGAAGCACAGGAGCACAAGCTCGATCTGGTTTGCCAGAAACTGCAACTTCGCAAAGGCGACCGTGTCCTTGAACTCGGATGCGGGTGGGGAGGCTTTGCCCGCCATGCGGCCACCAAGTACGGCTGTTCCGTAGTGGCCTATAATATTTCCTCGCAGCAGGTCGCGTACGCGCGTCGCTGGTGTGAAGGCCTTCCTGTCGAAGTGATTCAGGACGACTATCGGACAGCCACCGGCGAATTCGATAAGGTGGCGGCCATCGGCCTGTGCGAGCATGTGGGATATAAGAATTACCGGACGCTCATGGAAACCGTTCACCGTACGTTGAAACGGCGCGGCCTTTTTTTACTCCACAGTATCGGCAACAATAAATCGGTATTGACGTCCGATCCGTGGTTCGACAAGTATATTTTCCCAGGCGGCATGCTTCCCTCAGTCGCGCAACTCAGCGCGGCGATGGATGGGCTGTTCGTGATGGAAGACTGGCACAATTTCGGTCCCGATTATGACAGGACGCTCATGGCCTGGCACGACAACGTGAATCAGCACTGGGACGAATTCAAGTCGAAGTTCGACGAGCGCTTCCATCGGGCCTGGCACTACTATCTTCAGTCTCTCGCCGGAGCATTCCGCGCCAGGAGAATCCATCTGTGGCAGGTCGTGATGTCCAAAGATGGCGTCTTGGGCGGCTATGAGCCGGTACGATAACCAACATGATCTCTGCTGAAGAGTACGCCGGTAAGCGAGCGCACGTGCTCAGGTCCTTGCCTGGGACAGGCGCGGCCGAACCACTGGCCCTTGCAAAATCGTCGTCCAATCTGTTTCGGCACCGCGCGCAGCAGCGAGTGCACCAACTGGATCTGCGCGATTTCAACCATGTGCTTCGCATCGATGAACACGAGCGGTATGCGGAAGTCGAAGGCCTGACGACCTATGAGGAACTGGTTCGTGAGACGCTCGCCTTTAATCTAATGCCGGCCGTCGTGCCTCAGCTCAAGTCCATCACCATCGGCGGAGCTATTGCCGGCATCGGAATCGAGTCGTCATCCTTCAAATATGGCTTTGTGCATGAGACGATGCAAGAACTCGAGGTGCTGCTTCCCGACGGAAAGGTTGTGGTCGCCACCCGTGAGAATGAGCACCGGGATTTATTTTTCGGCTTTCCCAACTCCTACGGCACACTCGGCTATGCGCTGCGGGTCAAGATCGCGCTCATCCCTGCCAAGCCGTTCGTCAAGCTGACGCATCACAGGTATACAGATCTGGAATCGTATTTTCAGGCGATGGCCCGCCTGTGCAGAGAGGGGACCGTGGATTTCGTTGACGGAACGATGTTTCACGGCCATGAACTCTACATCACGACCGGCCAATTCGTTGACCAGGCGGAATGGTTGAGCGACTACACCTATCTGCAGATCTATTACCAATCGATCCCAAGCAGAACCACGGACTATCTGACGACTCACAACTACATTTGGCGTTGGGATACCGATTGGTTTTGGTGTTCCAAGCATTTTTTCCTGCAATATCAGCTCATGCGGCGTCTGTGGGGGAAAGAACGGCTGCGTTCGGCGGTGTACTGGAAGCTCTGGAAACGATTTCATGCTTCGCCCATCACCAATCTCATGGCCAGGGCGATCCAAGGACGACAAGAGTCTGTCATCCAGGATGTCGAGGTGCCGATTGAACATGCCCCTCGGTTTGCGCAATTCTTCAATGAGCAGATCGGGATCAAGCCGGTCTGGATTTGCCCGGTGGCCGCATTTGACCCCTCGACGTCCTATGCGTTGTATCCGATGAATCCTCAGAAGCTCCATGTCAATTTTGGGTTCTGGGACTCGGTGAAGACCACGCACGACGACGGCCATTTCAATAAGATGATAGAAGCCAAGGTAAGCGAGTTCGGCGGCCATAAATCCCTCTATTCAAGCTCGTATTATTCGAAAGAGGAATTTGGACGATTGTACAGCGCAAGCGAATACCTCCGGCTGAAGACCAGATATGATCCCGCGGGCAAGCTCAAACATCTCTATGACAAGTGCGTGCTCAAACAATGATGCCTGAGACGAATCCTTCCTCGTGCCATAGTAACTCGGTCCCACTTTCGTAAATTTCAACGTCACACAGCCAGAAGTTCTCCGTTGGAAGTGTCTCTTTGACGGGAAGCTTACGCTCCGAAGTTCGAAGTTTTCTGAACGTCGAACTCAGAACATCGAACCTCAGATCTCGCCCTTCACGCTCGGCTCGCGCGACTCTCCTGCCAGGGCCGTGAGGTTGACCAGCCGATCAACGGTTCTCTATGATGCCGCCAGGAAAAGGGTGCGAGGCAAGCCCACAATATTCATGGCGGTTCGTCGCGAAATCGCGCAGTCGCGTTGCGAGACAGGCACGCGGAGTCGCGAGGGATCGAAGCGTACTGAAAACAGTACGTTGAGGGACTGAGCGGCGAGCCTGCCTGCCGACAGGTTTGTCGCAGCAGCGGATCCGCGATTGCAGCAGAAGCGCCCATGAATATTGTGGGCAAAGGCTTGTGATGGTCGAACGATTTGAGGTGGCACTGAACACCCCCGCTGGACGGCTGACCACGGCCATCGACGTGCCGACAGGATTCATCCCCATCACCGCGATTGTTCCGGTCACGCGCCGCCTCGGGGACGAAGCCGCGCAGTTGGAAGTCCGGCATGCCATCGAAGCAGGCCAGACCATTTCCTGCCGAATAGGCTGCGCGGCCTGTTGCCGCATGCTGGTTCCACTCTCCGCGCCGGAAGCCTTCGCGCTACGAGAGTATGTGCTGCTGCTGCCGACGGATCAGCAAACCCATCTACTGAAACGCCTCAGCGACACAAAGGATCGCGTGAAGCGCGAGGGTCTGTGGGATCGTCTCAACGACGTGGCAGAGGCCTCCAGGCCTGTCCCGGATGAAGAACTCGACCCGATCAACCGATCCTACTATGCCTTGAGAATCCCTTGCCCCTACTTAGAGAATGAAATGTGTTCGATTTATGAGGCACGACCGGCCGCCTGCCGGGAACTCCTCGTCACCTCGCCGGCGGAACTCTGTCAGGATCTGGTGCAGAATCCGGTTACGCCCCTACCGATCTCGGTACGAATCGGGTCCATCCTGGGACTGCTCTGGGGAACATTGACCAGCTCTCCGCCTCGACTCATCCCGCTCCCAATGGCCTTGGAGTGGGCCGAGCGGCACGAAGAGGAATCCCGACAGACCTGGTCCGGCTCATCTCTCTTAGACCAGATCCTCGACAATATGTGGCGGTTTTTGAGCCAGGAGTTTACGAACAGGGGCCGGACAATCGACAAGGGACTATAAGAGCTTAGCCGCGCGAGACAGGCGAGAATGGCGCGATCCGAGGTTCGAAGTTCAGGGTTCGACGTTCTGACAACCTCGAACTACGGACCTTGAACCCTCGCCCGTCCCGTGCGGCCATCCTGCTGGAGGATGCTCCTACTGTGCCATACATGCGAACCATCGAAGCTCTGTCTGCCAACATAGTCTTTCTGCAGCCTGTTGCTTGAAGAAGGAGAAGACATGAAGAGTCCCGTCATCGTCTGTTTAGACCTGGAAGGCGTGTTGGTGCCGGAGATCTGGATCAACGTTGCGCTCAAGACCGGCATCGACGAATTAAAAATTACTACCCGTGAGATGCCGGATTACGATGCCTTGATGACACGGCGCCTGGCCATTCTGGATCAGCATCAGCTCACCATTCACGATATCCAGAGCGTCATCGACAAGATGGGCCCGCTTGAAGGCGCCATCGACTTTGTTTCCTGGATTCGAGAACGGTGCCAGGTGATCATCTTGTCCGACACGTTCTATCAGTTCGCCCACCCGCTGATGCGCCAGCTGGGATTCCCGACGCTCTTTTGCAACCAGCTGGAGATCAATCACACCGGCCGCATCGTCAATTACCACATGCGGATGCCGAACCGGAAGAAACAGTCGGTGGCCGCATTCAAATCGCTCAACTTTCACGTCCTGGCCGCCGGCGATGCCTACAACGACACCGCCATGTTAGGCGAGGCCCACGCGGGCTTCTTTTTCTGCCCTCCGGATCACCTTCCCAAAGAGTTCCCGCAGTTCCCAGTGACGAAAACGTACGGGGAATTGCAAGCGCGCTTCGCAGAGGCGGGAAATCTGAAATAGCTCTCAGCCGTCAGCGATCAGCTTTCAGCTTAAGCGGAAACCACATACAGATGCGAGACTTCAGGCGACTCAAGGTTTGGGAAAAAGCTCACGAGTTAAGTTTGGCAGTCTACAAAGCTACGGCGACTTTCCCCCAATAGGAACTGTTTGGCCTCACCAGCCAACTGCGGCGCGCCGCAGTGTCCATACCAGCAAATATTGCAGAGGGTTGCGGAAGGAGCGGCGAGCCAGAGTTGGCTCGATTTTTAAGAATTGCGCTCGGCTCGGCCAGTGAGCTTGAATACCATATTATCCTATCAACCGACCTCTGTTACCTCAATAAATCCGTCAGCCAACATCTCTGCAAGCAAGTAACAGATGTGAAACGCATGCTGACCTCGCTTATTCAGAAGCTGACAGCTGAACGCTGATGGCTGACAGCTATTTTTCCCCGTTGACCACTTGCAACACGCGCCGGCCATACCGTTCCACCTTCAGATCGCCGATGCCTGGGATCTCCAGCAGGGCAGCGGGCGTCACGGGCTTGTAGCCGGCAATGGCCTTTAACGTTTTATCGTGAAAAATCAGGAACGGCGCCACGCCCTCTTCCTCGGCTAGCTCCGTACGGAGTTGCCTGAGCCGTTCAAAGAGTTGCGGGTCAGTCGACGAGGCTCGCAGGGAAACCACAGACGCGGCCCTCTCGCAAAGCGGCTTCTTCACAGGCAAATTTGGCTGAGGCTCCTCTGCCTGCATCAACACCACGGCACTGATCCCTTGCAAGACCTCCTGTCCTTTGCGCGTCAGATCGAGTGTGGGATATTCCGTGCCTTCAACCTGAAGATGTCCCGAATCGATCAGCGCCTTCACCAGATCAGTCACAGATGGCTTCGAACGCGCACGACAGATTCCATATGTCGGGCAATCTTCCGCGCCATAGGCCTGCATCGCTTTCGAACGGCTCCCGCGGAGAATCTCGACGATTCGACTCACACCGAACCGGCCCATACACCAGGCCACCGTCTCCAAGACGGCCTTTGCGGAAGCCGCGTCATCGTGGGGCACTTCCCTGCTCGGCTGTAGCACCGGCGCGACGCAACGGTCGCAGAGGCCGCAGGGGCCCAAGGCTCGCTCGTCTTCATCGCTGAAGTAGTCAAGAATCGCGAGCTGCCGACAGGTTGATATCGACACGTACCCCAACATTTCTTGAAGGAGCGTCTTCATCCGCCCGGCGCGATCTGCACCTTCTGGATCCTTTGACGCCTGCTGAATGAAATATTCCTGCGTGGCCAGATCCCGCTCATGGAACAGCAACACGCACGCAGCAGGCCGTCCATCGCGACCAGCCCGCCCGACCTCCTGATAATAGGCCTCCACACTACCTGGAATGTCGAAATGGACAACCAGCCGGACATCCGACTTATCGATGCCCATGCCGAAGGCATTCGTCGCGGCCAGAATCCTCACAGCCCCTCGGCGAAAGTCATCATGCACGAGCCGCCGTTCCTCATCCGAGAGACCGGCATGGTAATAGCCGACCGACTGGTGAGACTGTCCCAGCCATTCCGCTGCCTCCTCTACCCCTCGGCGCGTGGCGCAATAGACCAGGATCGTGCCTTTCTCCGTATCGCGAACCAGACGCTCCAACATCGCCAGCTTTTCCTGGCGGGACTGACAGAGACGGACAGACAAGGCAAGATTGGCCCGACGGAAACCCGCAACCAATCGGAACGGATCGCGGAGCGACAACCGTTTACATAGATCCGTTTGCACGCGGGCCGTGGCCGTGGCAGTCAGAGCCAGGCAGGGAGGATTCGTGAGTTCCTGGCGCAGGCGACCAATCTTGAGATAGTCGGGCCTGAAATCGTGGCCCCACTGGGAAATGCAGTGCGCTTCGTCGACCACCAGCAACGAGACCCAGAGGGAACGCAAAAGCTGGAGAAACCCCTCGTGTTGCATCCGTTCCGGCGCCAGATAGAGCAACTGAATCCGCTTCTGATTGAGATCCTGAATCACGCGGTGTTTTTCAAGGCCGGTGAGGCCCGAGTGAAACGCAGCCGCTTTGATATTTTGCTGTTTTAAACTTGCGACCTGATCTTGCATCAAGGCGATGAGCGGAGAAATCACCAGGGTCAACCCGGGCAAGAGGGTCGCAGGCAATTGATAGCAGAGCGATTTCCCCTGCCCGGTCGGCATGACCGCCATCGCATCGCGCCCAGCTAACACGGCGCGAATGACCTCCTCCTGGCCGGGCCGAAACTTCGCAAAGCCGAACTGTTCACTAAGCTGTCGAGTCAGATCATCCACGGTGAGGTTAATCAGAAACAAGGATGGTGGTGAAGCGTGCGAGCGAGCAGAGTATAGACGACTGACTCACCATCGGCAACCAGACTGGCGCGGCCTGTAGCCATTAGCAGGATGCTGAAAAAGTCCGCCAGCCTGTCTTGTTCATGTGGTCTGTTCGGTCTGTCTGG
>JAYTTD010000045.1:0-2208 GCA_043745235.1 Nitrospira sp.
GCCGACGCTGAACGGCGGAAAATTATAATGGAGCATGAACGTCCTCATGTACTCCCCTTCCAACGCATCGATCCGCTGCTCGTCGTCCGTGGTCCCCAACGTGACCACGGCCAAACTTTGAGTCTCACCTCTGGTGAAAATGGCGGAGCCATGCGTCCGTGGCAGCGCGCTGACTTCGCAGGTGATCGGACGAATATCGGACGGGCCACGCCCATCCGCTCGCGACCCCTTCTCTAGGATCATGTTCCGAACTTCGGTATATTCTAGTTCATGGAATACCAGCTTGACGTGCCGCTCTCGATTCGGATCGTCTGCGCTCTTGAGCTTCTGGACAGCGTCGTTCTTGACCTCATCCAACCGCTCCTGCCTGGCCGCTTTGTTCGGGATCATAATGGCATCCCGAATCCCTTGCGCCACCAAGGCCTTCACTTGAGCCGCGAGTGCGGAGTCGATCTGCTCCTTCGCCACTTTCCGCTTAGGCTTGCCGGCAAGGGCTTGCAGTTCGCGAATCTTGGCCACGATCTTCTTGACTTCTGCATGGGCAAGTTCGATCGCCTCGAGCATGATGGCTTCGGACAGTTCGTTCGCCCCCGCCTCGACCATCATGACCGCATCAGCCGTTCCTGCCACAACGAGGTGCAGCTCGCTCTTCGCCACCGTCTCAAGATCCGGGTTCACGACGAACTTGCCATCCAGACGACCAATCCTCACGCCTGCGATCGGATTGTCGAACGGAATATTCGAGACGGTCAGGGCAGCAGAGGAGGCGATAATGCCGAGGATGTCGGAGGAGCCTGTCTGATCGGCCGAAAGAACTGAGGCGATGACTTGGGTCTCGAAGTAATAGCCCTCAGGGAAAAGTGGACGGAGCCCCCGATCGATCTGCCGGCTGGTCAGCACAGCTTTTTCCGATGGACGCGCTTCCCGCTTGAAATACCCGCCGGGAATCTTCCCGGCTGCGAAGGATTTTTCCTGATAATCGACCGTGAGAGGAAGAAAGTCGATGCCGGGTTTGGCGACTTGTGAGGCTACGGCCGTCGCCAGCACGACGGTATCGCCGTACGAAGCCCAAATCGAACCGTCTGCTTGTCGTGCCACACGACCGGTCTCGAGCCGCAGAATGCGCCCGGCAACCTCTATTTCAACTGTGTGTACCATCTGGGTCTCCTCTGGTTAGGCCCCACAGATGCCCACAGAGATGTGCTCGGGTCGGGGTGCAAGTCTTCAGGGAAAAGTAAGCCGGCAAAAGTGAAGAGGTCTCTACTTTTGAGTTGTTACTTTGGACTTGTGCACACGAACGTATCTCAGTGTTCACCTGTGCGACTGACTACTACCTGCTGTTGCGCCCCTGGCTCGACAGCGAGATGGGGTGCTACTTTCTGATACCCAATCGTTCGATCACCGCACGATAGCGCGCATCGCTAATACCACGAAGATAGTCGAGCAACCGCCGGCGGCGCCCGACCAAGAGAAGCAAGCCACGCCGCGAGTGATGATCCTTCTTGTGGAGCTTGAAATGTTCCGTCAAATACGTGATCCGGTTGGTCAATACTGCAATCTGAACTTCCGGCGAGCCGGAATCCGTCTCATGCTGCCGATATTGCTTGATCAACTCAGTCTTTGCTTCTTTAAGTAATGCCATGGGTATCTTCCTTCCTGCTCCTTTCCTTCATCCGCAACGACGTTTCATATGTCCTGATCGATCAACACCTTCTCAGTCTTCAGTGCGCCACTCGATGCATCCTGATACTTTCCGATCGCCACCAGGCGGCCACCTGTATCATGAACACGGATCGGAGCCTGTGCCACGCGCGCAGCATCAGCACCCCCCTCCCAACGAAGAATCTTGGCCGCAGGCACCGGAGCCCCGTGTCGGACACGGTCGACGGTCTGTTCATCGATCACCGCAATTTCCAGATGGTCCAATGCACAATCCAGCGACAACAGATCGTCCCCTAACTGGCCGAGAGCATGACGGGCGACTATCTCATTAACCGTCAGCGCATGACCGATCGTCATGGGACCCACTCGCCGTCGCTCCAATGCTAACATGTGGCCACCGACGCCCAACGCTTCGCCGATGTCGGCGCAGAGCGTCCGCACATAGGTCCCCTTAGAACAGACAATGCGCAACGTCACATCCCGCGTCTCAATCCCTTCCACCTCAAGGGTATGGATGACGATCTTTCGGGCGTCTCGCGCAATCGT
>JAYTTD010000046.1:0-8036 GCA_043745235.1 Nitrospira sp.
TGCAGATCCCGCAGACGGTGAGGCGAACCAAGACCTCCCCAGGGCCTGGTTCTGGCATTGGAAGCTCGCGAAGCTGTAGTGGGTCGGTTCCCACATCCGCCGTGCGCGCCAGGACCATCGCCTTCATCATTGATTGCTCTCAGGAGAATGAGCCGAAGAACAACCCAAGCGCTAGCTGCCCGAAACCACGCAGGATGCTCAAAAAGGCCGTCCAGCAAGGCCGCAGCGAGTGAAGGACCGAGGCGTACCCTCTGGGTACGTTGAGGGCCTGAATGATGCGAGAACGCCGCTGGCGGATTTTTTGAGCATCCTGCTACAGCTTCGCAACCGGGTCGATAACAAGCTGAAACCAGGGCGCGACAGCTTTCTGCCCGTTCCGTTCTTTGTTCTCACCGTTCCACACAGCAAAGGACACGGTTTGCACCCGGCCAGGAATCAGCTTGGCTTCGTTCTCTTGCTCTTCACTCACTAAGGGGCGGGACATAACAACACGCCAGACACCATCTTTCCACGAAGCCTTCCCCTGGACACGACCCTGCTTCTCTTTGGTCGTCAGGGTACTAAAGCCCCCGCCGATGAGGTCTTCGACAGAAGAGACCCGGCGAGGAATGACTTCAAACGTTCGCACGCCGTCGCGAGCCTTTTCGGACGGCTTGGCGGCACGGCGATCGATATCGCTCTGCCAATCGGCCTTCCAATGCCAGATATTGATGTAGTGATCGAGTTGGCCCATGCAGAAGAACGAGGGAGCATCGCCGAGGGGCAGTCCGATCGCGACGCCGTCGCGAAAGGTCCCCGGCGTCAGGCGGTCGTTCTTCGTGTTGTCTTGCCATTCAAGCAGGAACGCGATCTCTGTGCCGTTGTGAAGCGACCGTACCGTCAAGGCTCGGGCACTCGGATCAGGCCAGACCGGCCTGGTAATCACCTGACCGCTCAATGGTAGGGTCATCGGGGCAATCTTGGCCCAGGCGACATCCTCCGGCCCAACCGGCAGTTCCCCTTCGACAAGGCGCGCGCGAATCATCATTCCCTCGGAACTGACGAGGGGCACACCGACGCCCACTAAGACACCGGCCATAACCAGAATGAAGAGAAATAGGAACAACAACGGGCGGGAAGCAGTCTTCGTCTTCGTACGCACTATGACAGACCCTCGAGTGACCGACGCGAGCAGATCTTAGTTGATTCAGATTATCACAACGCCCGGGCGAGACCAATCCAACTGCCTCAGAGTTTCTACCAGAGTTTCACGCGGCGAATTTTGTTTTCGCCTCGTTCGCAGATGTAGAGATATCCCTGCGAATCCAGTGAAAGTCCGACTGGAGAGTTGACGACAGCCTCCACGCCGAGGAGCCCGTCTCCATGTTTCACCGTCCCTGCCGATTCCTTCGCCACGAAGCGCGCAGCGCCGCAGCCGCCCATATTCTTGTCTTCGTAGCCGCTGTCGCCGTTGCCCGCCACCGTCGTGATCAAGCCGGTCGCCACGTCCACCTTGCGCACCCGGTGATTCATCGTGTCGGAGATATAGAGATTGTCCTGCCGATCGACCACCACGGCTTCCGGCGCATGGAGCATGGCTCTGATCGCCGGCTTGTCGTCACCATCGTAGCCGTACCGGCATACGCCGGCCACGGTCGAGATAATGCCACTACGGTGATCGATGCTACGTACGCGGTTACTGCCCTTGTCGACAAAAATAACATCGCCCTTCCCGTTCACCGTGAGCCCGACGACATCATAGAGCCGGGCCTCGAGCGCGGGTTTTCCATCGTCGAGGTACATGGACATGTCCAGTCCGTCTGAACAGACCGGCATGAGCCAGCCATGGTCATCGCTGAAATCGATGCCGATGGCATCACCGGAAAGCACGACCAAATTTCTCGCCACGAGGGGCTGCTCACGCGCCTCGTCTTCAGCCGTCCAGGTCCCGGCCACGGTCGTCACCATGCCGGTCCGGGGATCGTAGCGCCGGATTCGGTGCGCCTGGGTATCGGCGATATACATCACATCGTCGGGGTCGAAGGCGATTGCGGCAGGCCAGGTGAGATTGACCTCTCGGGCTGGACCATCTCCGTTGAACCCATGCTGCCCGGTGCCAATGATCGTGGTGATGATGCCGGTCTCACGGTCCACTTTCCGGATGCGGTTGCTGCCGGAATCGCAGGTATAGAGGTCGTTGCGGGAGTCGAACGCGACGTCGAGCGGCAAATAGAGCCCGGCTTCCCCACAGGGGCCTTCGTCTCCGCTATAGCAGGTTTCACCGATGCCGGCAAAATTATGGAGTGTGCCTTCCCGGAGATTGACCCGCCGGATACGATCGGACCCGGACTCGGCAAAGTAGAACCATGTCTCGTCCTTGTCGAGCGCGGCGTGATGGGGCAGAGGAATCCCGGACTTGACTGCCCGTTTTCCGTCGCCGGTGCTCCGGGCCTTGCCGTTACCTGCGAAGGTTTCGATATAGCCGGTCGCGAGCTGAAGCTCAGTGTCCATCTGCCTGTAACCCTATCCCGGCTGGTTAGCCGTGTGAACCTGATTGAACCGTCGCGGCCGGCTGTTCCAAAGGAACCGATGCTTGCACCGGGGGTATCGACGTCGGTTGCTGCGGGGCGGCTGCCATCTGCTGCTGAGCCGCTTGGGCTTCGGCTTCGATCGCGTCCGCCTCATGCACGGACTTCTTGAAGCCCCTGATCGCCTTACCGACCCCTTCCCCCAGCTGCGGCAATTTGCCCGCGCCGAAGATGATCAATACGATGGCGAGGATCAGGATCAACTCTGTAATACCAAGACTTCCAAACATGGTGTGTCCCTCCTTACGAATGGGTCAATCAGGATGCGCTGCTCTCTTTGGCCCGTTTGGAAAACCGTTCCTTCAAGCGCTTCCGCGCCTGCTCGGCCTGTTCGAACATCTTCGCCTTATCGTAGACGCTGATCAAGTTGTAGTAGGCCAGCGGCTCCTCGGGATTCTGCTCGACGGCGTCCTCCATGACCTTGATGGCAAGATCCGTCTTTTTGTGATTCAGCGCCAACTCCATCAGCTTGAAACTGCCCTCCAAATGCTTCGGGTCCAATTCGAGCGTGCGGATATAGCATTGGATGGCCATGTCGATCGTATTGTAGTCCGAGACCTGGGGATTATCGAGTTCGACGTAGACCCCGGCAAGATTGTACCAGGCCATGGGATCGTCCGGTGTAATCTCCACGAGGCGCTCGTAATACTCTTTGGCTTCCATGAACTTCTTTTTGTCGGCATAGACCCGCCCAAGATTGAAGAGCGCCAGGACATCGTGGGGAAATACATCGAGCGCATGTTTGAACTCGGTTTCCGCTTCGTCCGTCATGGCCTTTGTCGCGTAGATCGTCCCCAGATTCGAATAGTACATCGCGAGGGACCGATTCATTTCTGCGCGGAGCCCCTCCGCCATCTCAATCGACTTCTTAACTTCAACGAGCGCGTCATCCATTCGGCCTTTACTGAAATACAGTTCGCCTAATCGGCAGCGGGCCTGGAAATCGTCGGGCTCAGACGCCAAAAGCTTTTCAATCTCGGTGATTTCTTCGTCGGGGCTCAGCGGCTGATCGCCAGGATCGACGATAGTCTGGCTGTGGTCAGGAGCAGAAGCGGTCGGTTCGTTCATACATTTTCCTGTCGTAAAAAGGTCTATTAAATATGTCCGCCAACCAATGAATCCGGCCTGTTGACCATGGGAACATTCGTCGCCGGTGCTGAATCTGTCGCATCACGTCGATGCCGGTCCATGGTCAACAGCATGGCCCCAAGCACCACCATGAGCGTCAGATTCGAATACAGGAGCGCATACCCTGCAATAAACATCAATCCAAGACCATACCCGGCAAGTCGCCCCATGTTGAGTAACTTAATAACCGTGTACGACCAGCACAACAAACCCGTCATGTAGAACGCAAACGGGAGAAAAAACGTATAGCCCATGCCGAACTGAAAAATCCACCCGATGCCGTCTGCCGCTTTCCGAATGCTACCGGCCATCCCAGCGTCATACCGATGGAGCAGATAATCCAAAAACAGCAACAGCGTAAACGTGGACACGGAGGTCACCCAAAACCAGATGGCGCGCCGGCGTTGCCGCTGATTGCGCGTCCGAACTGAGACGCCCCGTCCATAGGCCCACATCACCAGGATGCTGGACAAGACCAGCAGCCCTTCACCCATGCGGTGGGCCTCGTATACGAGTGGCGGCGCTGCGACGGTTCCAATGAAACTATAGATGGTGGACACGATCTGGTAATACAACCAGCCCCCGATCCCGAGGAGATAGGTGAGGCCCATGGCGCGATGCGACCATTCGGTGTGCGTGGAGAGGTATTCCATCATCAGACAGACCAGCAGGACTAATGCGACAAGATTATAAATTGCAGACCCCAGGAAGGCCGGCGGAATCAACAAGAAGCCCACCGTGAGGAGCAAGAGCAGCGCGACGCAGGGAATGACGATCAGGTTCGACCCCGCAAACCCACGACTCGTCATCCGATTGATACCCGCCACACCCAGGGCAAGAAAGAGCAGAATCGCCACGGCATTGAGCAGCCACTGCCCGATCTGCGTCAGTGCCGTGAAGGTCGGGATAATCCACTCATGATCCTGCGCCAGCTTACTGAGATGCATCCCTAACCGCGACACGAGCCGATACAGGATCAATTCAGAGAAGGAGACGATCAGGACGAGCTTGATCGTGTACTGAAACAGAAGAGATTGATCGCTGATCCTCCCCGTAATCCGGTCGATGATGGGGTTCGTGGCAATCACGCGGTATATCCTTGAGGGAGCTGTGAATGATACCGATCGAGAAAAGACAGGGTCACCGTCGCGCGGAACCGGCTTATCATGACCCCGCCGACTGCGCCACGCCCACTTCCTGGGCCTTGGCCCGCGCGATATACAGCAATCCGTCGGCCATTGAGTAGTTAAACGGCAACTCGCACACCACTTCGCTGACCTTTTCATAGACATGCTGATAGAGCCGCTCTGCTTCGTCCGGCGTCATACCTTCCGACACTTCATAGAAAAATCCCAGGCTCAAGTCCTCTGCCGACGGACGCATGATGCGCCGAATGCCATAGCTGCCAGGGTCGCTCATGATCGGCGCTTCTTTTTCCAAATCGAAGAGACATGGCTGACACGAGAACCCGTACGATTCGTGAAGCCGCTGGTTCTCCACAATAAAATTCATCGTCTCCCGGGCTTCTTCTTCCTTCTCAGTCGGGAATCCCACAATAATGTAACAATGCACCGCAATCCCCAAGTCAACACAATCGCCGGTAATGCGCCGCACCCACTCCTGCTTGATCCCTTTCTGCATCAAGTCCATCACACGCTGATTGAAGGACTCCAATCCGAATACGATCTTCAGGCACCCGGCATCCCGCATCGACGCCAGGAGTTCACGGGTCAGATGCTTCTCGAAGCGCATCTCACAGGTCCATTTGATATCCAGCTTTTTCTCGATGATCTGCTGGCACAATCGTTTGGTCGGCGAGAGGGCAAAGCACTCGTCGGTGAAGAAGAAGCGTTGAGCCCCATACCGCTGCTTGAGCCATTCCAGTTCCTCAACGGTCCGCCCCGGCTCTTTCTGCCTGAAATTCTGGTGATCCAGGGTGAGGGCGCAGAAGGCGCAATCTTTGTAGTAGCACCCCCGTGAAAACTGCACCGGCAACACCGGCTCCGGCGCCAGATACAGTCCGAGCGGGAAGCCGTCGTAGTTGGGGGCCGGCAGCTGGTTAATATTTTCAGAATAAAATGGCTGGTTAACCGTAATCTTCCCGTTCTGGCGATAAATCAGGTTCGGAACTTTGCTGTAATCTCGTTTCCCGGCCAATTGATTGACGAGTTCAAGCAACGCAGTCTCGCCCTCGAACACGATGATATCGTCGGTCAGATCGAAGAGACTCGGACAGCGACGCAAGTTATCGACCAATCTGGTGAAGATGCTGCCGCCAATGGTCAGATGGATGTTGGGCGCGGCTTCCTTGATCAAACGACAGAGTGTTAGACCAGGAATAATCTGCGAGGTCGCCGTAATCGACACGCCGATCAAGTCTGGCTGCTCGCCGACAATCGACTGGATAAAGTGTTGACGGAAGAGCTGGATGTAGGGGTTCTGCGACTCATCCCTGATGATCTTCATCAGGTCTTTGGATGAATAGATAGAACAGTTGCCGAATTGATTGTCGACGACCGTCAGGCGGGTCGGGAAATAGAGTGTGGAGAGCACCTCCAGCCATTTATCGATCAGAAAGAGACTTTCCTTATAGGATTCGAGATCGTAGAAGCCCTCCCCGCGGAGGGTTTCCTTGGCCGGCTCAATCCGATCGATGAGGTAGGGAAATCGGTCCAGCGACTCTACCACTCTTGCCAAATGCTCGGCACTTCCTGGTCCAGTTTCTCCGGTTCGTTCCCGCTCAAGCGTTCGCTGTTTATCGACTAACTCCTGATAGAGGTTTGCCCCATACGATTGGGTGACCACCCGGTCTAAGAGCTCGATCCCAAGATCGCGCTGAGAGACATCGGTGACGCCGCCCTGAGCCAAAAACCCCTTTAACGACGGGAGGCTCAGATAGGGTTGTGAGGGATGCCACGTTGGAGGAAAGAGCAGTGAAACTTTCATGCTAATTCACCACCAACTGGGACGAAAAATAAGATGATTTCTCAATGAGTCGGACGCTTTTTTATACACTCCGGTATCGGCCAAATGCAACCATCGGAGGCCCCTCGTTTCCCCTGACAGGGTACACACACCCAGCGGTGATCGCTGTGCGGTACGGTCTGCCACAGAAAACAAGAAAACCCCAGTCCGGCGTCAGGCCGGGCTGGGGTTTCTCGTTACGCGATCACTCTTACTCCCTGGAAGCAGGAAATCGGTCTCTCCAGAGGACCGATTCCCTACGGAAGCTTCAGGGTAAACCAGGTCGAGAGCGCCTTCATGCCGTTACGTTCAATGTTGTTACCGTCCCACACCGCAAACGCGATGGGCACAGACATTCCGGCCTTGAACTGGGTATCGTTGGCATCACCGGTTTCCAATGCGCGCTTCACCACCACACGCCAGGTCGGACCAGAGTATCCACCACCCTTGACGGAACCAGAAGGCTCCCACACACCGTTTCCAATGACATCCTGATGCGCTTGCGTCGTGAGGGTGCTAAAGCCATTGGCACTCAGGTCCTCAACCGAGCTTACGCGCAGGGTCGGGTCGGACATGATGTTGCCCGACCAGATACCAGGATTGAAGGGCCCAAGGCTTCGACCGATCCGGTCAGGATAGGTCACACCGCCCGCAGGCTCTTCGAAATAGTAGTCCCAGAAAATACCGGGGTATTGGTCGTCCACATCCCAGATGCCGGCGCTATCCTTGCCAAGGTCCTTCTGCCACTCTGCGTTCCACCGCCAAATGTTGGTGGTACCGCCTGACTGGCCCATACACTGGAAGGGTGGCGCTCCAGCCGTATTAACTGGAAACATGACTGCCGCCTGATCCCGAAAATCCTGGGGGCCGATCGTCGTATCGTTCTTGGTCTGATCGGTCCACTCGATACGCAAACCGAGCTCTTTGCCGTTGGTCATGGCTTTCACGAACACCGACTTCACCGAAATATTCGGATGCATCGGCGTGGTGATCAACTGCCCACTCAACGGAATAATCACCCCAGGCACACCCTCCCAGACCGGGTTGGCGCCATCCATCGGAATCGCTCCCTTGACCATCTTCGCCGGAATCGTGACCGGCTGGCTGACAGCCAACGGCACCTGCCCGATCGTCAGCATCACGCCAACGATCAACGCAGAGAGAAGAATGCCAAACACCACACGCTTACTGTGTGTCTGCACGATGCTCATAGGACTCCCCCTCCTCTCAATAAAACTATTAAGATCAGCCTCACACCCATGATCATTCTTTACCGAATAGTAACGTGATGACTGCCCAAGCCACGCCAAAGAGAATCGAAGCGAGGACAATACCAATCCTTATGCGATTGTTCGGTGGTTGCTGCTCTGCCCCCAT
>JAYTTD010000047.1:0-29011 GCA_043745235.1 Nitrospira sp.
TCGGGAGACAATAGAATAGGGGCTGCGGTTCTCATGCCCCTCAGGTTTAGGTGATATCGCATATATAAGTCAAGTTATTTGAGACTCACTACACTAGCAGGAACGTGATGCAGCCGACCGAACGCATGACAGAACCGAATCCAGTGGATCCGCGCTCTCGCTCAGGGGAGAAAGATCTCTTCCGCGACACGCTGCGTGACCAGGCGGATCGAGGCCGGACCAAGTCCGACATCGTACTGTTGTCGGTGCAACGGCTGTTGCACCGGGGTGCGATCACCAATCTTGCAAAGATGTTGGGCCGGATGCACCAGGCCGACATTGCGCAAGTGATTACGCATCTGTCATACCCCAAAGAAAAGCGGGAAGTCTTTGAATTGGTGCGAGGCGAGTCGAAACGCGGCCAAGTGCTGAGCGAACTCGACAGCGACAGCATCAATCAGGTGCTGGCGGACCTGCTGCATTCGGATATCGCCTGGCTGATCAAAGACCTTGGCCCTGATGACGTGGCCTATCTTCTCGGGGTTCTGCCGGAAGAACGAGCCAAAGAGATTCTCTCGCTGATGCGGACGGAGGACTCCACGGAAGTCGCCGACCTGCTGAAGTATCCGAAGGGTACGGCCGGCGGCATCATGACGACGGAGTTCTTCGCGCTCCCGGAAGAGGCTACGGCGCACGATGCCATCCAACGTCTCCAGTTGGCGACCGATACGGAAATGGTGTTCTACATTTACGTGATCGACAAAGATGAGCGCTTGGTCGGGGTGCTCTCGCTGCGGCGGTTGCTGACGGTGCCTCCCTCAACGCCGCTGAAAAGTTTCGTGACGCGCGATGTGATCAGCGTGACAGTCGACATGGATCAAGAAGAAGTCGCCCGGCAGGTGGCGAGCTACAACTTGCTCGCGATTCCGGTTCTCGACCACGACAATAAATTGGTCGGCATCATCACAGTTGATGATGTGGTGGACGTGATCCGTGAAGAAGCAACCGAAGATATGCTCAAGATGGCTGGTGCGATCGAAGAGGACTCGGTCTCAAAATCCTCCAGTATGGCGGCGGCGAAACACCGGCTCCCGTGGCTCTTTACGAATCTGCTCGGCAGTCTGTTCTCGGGCGCGATTCTGTGGGAGTTCCGGTACACGATTCAGGAGGTGGCGGCCATTGTGAGTTTTATCCCAGTCATTGCCGCCATGGGTGGAAACGTGGGTCTCCAGTCCTCGACCCTCATCATTCGAGGATTAGCGACAGGGATGATCGAGCTGACGGATGTACGTACCGTTTTTTTCAGAGAAATTAAGGTCGGACTCCTGATGGGGCTCGCCTGCGGTGTGATTCTCACGGTCGTCGGCTGGATTTGGCATCAAGAGTTTCTGGGCATGGTCGTGGGGGTATCGCTGATTTTGGCGTTCATGGTCTCGACCAGTATGGCGACGTTCATGCCTATCTTCCTGAAGCGAATGGGGGTGGATCCTGCTGTAGCGGCCGGCCCTTTTGTGACGACGGCGAACGATATCACGGGCATTACCATCTATCTCACTTTGGCCACTGTGTTCATGGAATACCTTCGCTAATGGGAAAGACCATGCAGGCTTACAGCCATGGTTGTCTTCTGCCTCAACGGGTGCCTGTCCTATGCCGCTGATCAAGACCGCGGCCATCACGCTGAAAAGTCGAAAGTGGGGCGATGCGGATCGTATCGTCACCTTCTATACCAAGGAGATGGGAAAGGTTCGCGGGGTGGCGCGAGGAGCTCGTCGGATGAAGAGCCGGCTCGGCGCATCACTCGAACCGCTCACCATCTGCCATCTGAACCTGTTCGAAAAGTCAGGCGATTCTCTCTATCGAGTGTCTCAAGTCGATCTGGTGGAGCCGTTCATGCCGTTTCGCGAAGACTTGACGCTCATGACCGCTGCCGCGCGGATGGTCAATGTGGTGGGTGCGGTGACGCCGGACGGAGATCCGGACCCGCAGCTCTACGAGACGCTGGAACAGGGTTTGCGCGCATTAATCACGAGCCAGGACCCGGGGTTGACAGCGTTGCTGTTTCAGATTCGACTGCTGGGTCTTATTGGGTTTCGCCCTCAGACCGACCACTGTGCTGCCTGCGGGAAGGGCCGGTTGATTGGAGAACCGCAGTTCTCGCCTCTGTCAGGAGGCCTGGTCTGTGTGGCCTGTGCCGCGCGCCAGGCCTTCCGCTGTGTGCCACTCTCGCGAGGGAGTCTGGCATTTCTTCAGCAGGCATTAAGGCTGTCGCCCGCTGTGGTCGATCGTCTGAAGGCCGCTGGGCAAGTTCGGCACGAGGTGGAACACGCAATTGAAGGGTATGTCACGGTTGTGGCAGGGAGACAACTGCCTCCTGTGAATTTTCTGTCGTATCCGTCGTGAGGATGAGCCGTATGTCAGTCGTACAATGGAATGGATGGACATGACAGAGACTCTATTTGAGCCGAGAGACATGGCCTGGGTTGAGAAGGGTGTGTTGGGCATCGAATGGAATGATGGGCACAAGGCCGTCTATCCTGTCCGGTATCTCCGCCAGCAATGTCCCTGCGCAGCCTGTGTCGACGAGTGGTCTGGTGCACGGCGATTACAACCGAACGATGTGCCGCTCTTAATCATGCTGCAGGATGTGCAGCCAGTCGGACGGTATGCGTTGCAATTTACCTGGAGCGATGGCCACGACACAGGGATTTACTCCTATGCCCTTCTTCGGAGGCTGTGTCAGTGTGATGTCTGTCAGCCTGTGAAGCCTGTTGAACCAAGGAGCCGGCGGCTCTTGTGAGGAAACTTGCTGGCATGCTCAGATCGACATGGTGTGGTGCGCAGCGTTTTCAGAGCCTTGATTTTCTGAAGCGCTCGGGATGGGCCGGTCTGTTCGTTGTGGTCTCGATCGGGTCGGTTCTCGGTTGCAGCGGGATGCCTCCCTTGGAAGAACAAGAGCGCCACGTGCGAGACAACAAGTTGGTGCTCCATCAGTTGACCCCCCGCGCATTTGTCGGGGCATGGGGGACACCGACGTATCAGCATACCGAGTTCATGCAGTTTTTTGGCATGAAAGACGATTCGCTGATTCCACGGTCGAGGTTGGCGAGCGGAGAACCGCCGCGAGGGTGGGAGGTCCGCATGGAAGCCGGCGATGCGCTGTTTCTGGCTTACCCGGATCACGGGTGGCTAGTGGTGTTTTTTGAGGAACGACTTGTCTATCGCGAAGCGCTGACTGCGGCCCAACTTCATGTGTTGGGCCGCAGCTGGCAGCACGAAGAGAAGTTTCGCTCCAGGTTTGAAGCGCCAGCCGCTCCATAATATGATGCGTATACTGGGAGCCTGTCCGACAGAGACTGTTCTACTGCGGCGAATGATCTGCGGTTCTCTGCATTGTTCCCTGAAAGATATTATCATCAATGTATTCCAGCGAATACACCTCCGGTTTTTCCTGCTAGGCCTTCTGTGACCCAGCACCCGCTGAATCTGCTCATGGTCTCGTCCGAAGCGGTCCCCTATGCGAAGACCGGTGGGCTCGCCGACGTCGCCGGCGCGTTGCCTCTTGAGTTGGCAAAGCTTGGCCATGATGTCATTCTTCTTCTTCCACACTATCGTTGTGTGAATGAGTCTGGCCGATCCTTCCGTCCCGTTTGTCGGCTACGTGTATCCACGCCTCAGGGGCTTGTTGACACGCTGATTGAAGAAGATATTCTTTCCGTCGGTCAAGGTGAGCGCCGAGTGCGGGTATGGACGATTCGGAACGAAGCCTTCTTCGACCGGCCAGGGCTGTATCAAGATCAAGGTGGCGACTACCCTGATAATCTTGACCGGTTTTCATTCTTCTGCCGTGCGACGATTGAGGTGATGGCCCATCTCCGAACCGCGTGCCGGTGGAATACCCATATTCTCCATCTCCATGATTGGCAAACAGCTCTCTGTGCGGTCTATCTCAAGACTATCGCGCGGGACCGGCAGGAGGATGTCCAGGGGGTGCGCACTGTACTGACGTTGCACAATGTGGGGTATCAAGGTCTTTTCCCCGGGGAGCAATTCGAGAACACAGGTCTGCCTCCCTCGCTGTTCATTCCTGAAGCCCTTGAGTATTATGGTTCGGTCAATCTGCTCAAGGGGGGAATTGTTTTTGCTGATTATGTGACGACGGTCAGTCCCACTTATGCGCGAGAAATTCTCACGCCAGAATTCGGGTTTGGGCTTGAGGGCGTGCTGCGCAATCGTGCAGACCAACTCCTGGGCATTCTGAACGGCATCGATATCGACCGATGGAATCCGGAAACCGATTCCTATCTGCCGGCCAACTACTCAGTGATTGACCGTTCAAGAAAGCTGGTGTGCAAGCAGGCGCTCCAGCGGGAGTTTGGGTTGCCAGAAACATCGGTTCCGATTCTTGGTGTCATTGGACGGTTGACGTCGCAGAAGGGCTTAGATCTTGTAGAGACCATTATTCCGCAATTGATGACGATGGATCTTCAGCTGGTGATCTTGGGAACTGGCGAGCCGGAGCTTGAGGCCAATTTTAAGATGCTGCAGGCACGCTATCCGAATCGCATGGGACTTCGTATCGGCTTCGACGAAAGGCTCGCCCATCGTATCGAAGGCGGAGCAGATGTGTTTGTGATGCCGTCGCGGTATGAGCCATGTGGCCTGAGCCAGCTCTACAGTCTCCGCTATGGAACAGTTCCCGTCGTGAGAAAAACCGGTGGGTTGGCAGATACGGTCGTACCGCTGGCCTCAGGGGCTTGGCAGGCGGAAGGCGCGACTGGGTTTTATGTTGAAGAGGACACGGCAGACGCTCTTCTGGCTGTCTTGCGTCGAGCGGTGGCGCTATATAAGGATCGGTCGATATGGGACCGACTGGTTGTGGCAGGGATGACCACGGATGTGTCTTGGGCTCATTCAGCAAACGACTACGATCGGCTGTTTGTGTCGTTAGTCGACGAGGGCAGCAGCATGTATCGTGATGGCTCGCAGACAGATTCAGACGAATGAAGCGCGGCGAATCTCAGCTAGGGGAGGTTGAGTGTAACCTCAATGACGTTCGTCTCGATTTCGGCAAGCAACGCTTTCGCCTGTAGGGCGTAGTAGGTATACTCGGATTGTGGCTGGTAACTAAGGATGGTCTGGAGAAGGTCTTTGGCAACGTCAAGCTTTCCTAGTTCCACGGCTGCGGACCCAGCCCGCAAGGAGCAGGCTGCAGCCATCGCCTTCACGTCCACTGCAAATCTGGCTGCAGGAGGTGACACGAACTTTTCAAGCGTGCCTGGCAGGGGGAGAACAAAGGCTTCTTCGGTGAGCGAGCGATTAGCCGTGGTTCTCAGGATCAACGCGTCCTCTCTCAGCAGGTCGAGAGACATGGTAGCTTGGCAATGGGAGTAGGTACTCCACAGGCTCATGAAGCCTCCGTTGTCGATGGGGGCTGCTTGTACTGGTTGACCGGTCTGGAACCCAGCCACTGAAACCAGGACACTCACCAATATCAAACGAAGGGTTTTCATGCTACCTCAGGCTTCGATTTTTCTAATCTCGTTCATAGCCACAGCATTCAATGCTGTTTCACTGACGGGTGTATTGCAATCAATAGACCAAAGTTTCCTCACGCAAGTTATTGATTAGCAATGGTAAGACTGATAACTTGAAAGCAATCCATGTGTCGCAGATAACGCACTATGGTATTTTTGATACGGATACTGTGGCAGATTATGAATTGAAGATGTGAACGAGGATTCCTGTCCTGGTCGTGGAGTTGGTTTTTCTCATAATGTGTTTGATGTGTTCTTTCACGGTCTGTTCGGTAATCAGCAGGGCATTTGCGATCTCTTTGTTGGTCCACCCCTTTGCCAGGTGCTCAATGACGGATTGTTCGCGATTGGTCAATTGAAACTTTTCCTTAGCTTGATCGGTGTTGAGCTGTTGTCGTCGCGCTAATTCTTCCAGTGTGACCACGAGTCTCGCATACTGGACCCCACCTCGATCCGGTAGGCCGAACCCCCGCAACAGGATTGGTTTCTCAGGATTCCCCGCCACACGCTTGATTTCGAATTGCTCCCAGTCTTTTGCTTCGGTACGAACCTGGAGGGCCTTGATGATTTCTCCACAGAGTTCTGTCAGCGCAGTCGGCAGGACTCCATGGGCAGATCTCAGGCTCCCTCCACCATGTTCCGCCGCGTTAATCTGCTTAGACAACTCTGAGGCCTGACGATTCATATGGAGGAGTTGCATGGAAGCCGAGAGGACGACAATCCCTGAACCTACTCGCTGATCAGCGAGAGCGTCTGCTGGGTCTGCGGGGGACGAAGAATCATTCATGGGTGGAAAGATGCGTTCGAAGCCGCTACAAGAATAGTGCTAGACAACACAGTGCCTTCTGTTAAAGTAGCACATACTTCGAGAAAGGTAATTCAAGAACACAAATAGTACCTAACCCTTTTGGGGTAGTCAACACCTACCTTTAGAGAAACGAAGCCTACGTCATTGGTATTGTTCCTGTTGTTCGTCCTGCCTATAGTTTCAAACAATGGGATCGGAAGGAACGAGAGGGAGTGGCTTGCTTGTTGGCTTCAGGGTTTCGAGCCAGAACATTGCGCGCTATCCTTAAGAGATTTTTCAACCATAAGGCTGAGGACCGGGGTATTTCACTTACAGAGGAGGCGTGAGGTGACACAGACAGAGTGGGATTGGCCGATGACAGATAGTCAGAAAAGTCATAGTGAGCGGGCGGCGTTGTTGAGACCGATACTCTATGAGATGACGATACCCGTAGAGGCCCCGGCTGCGTCGATCCATAGTGGGAAAGCGCTCTCTCTGAACATCAGCAGTGGAGGGATGCTGGTCTTGATGGATCAGGCTCCGGATGTGGAACAAGTGCTCAAAGTCTATGTGCCGACTCCGATCAGCATGGCAGAAACTCCGACCCTAGCTGAAGTGCGCTGGACAAGAAAGCTACCGTTTGGGAAGCCCAACGGCAATGGGGCGTACTTCGTCGGCTTGAAGTTCATGTTCTAGGTCGAGAGCCGAAATGAGATGGCCACATGCAGTTTTCCTGGGGTAATAGTTAGGTTGGTAGATAAGATCAATCAGAAGAAGGTCGCCATGAGAATTAGGATACACATTTTTTCGATCCTGGGCATAGTGGGCGTGATGGCGACAATGGCGTTGGCCCAATCGAATCCATCTGTAATAAATCCACTCAGCGACTCATCTCAGGAGAAGTCGTCGCTGATCGTGACGACGGACTATATTATTGGGCCGGAAGACGTGCTGGATATCACCGTGTGGAAAAACGCGGACCTTTCCAAAACGGTGCAAGTTCGCCCAGATGGCAGGATCTCCTTGCCACTGATCGGAGACGTGGCAGCGGTTAGTCGAACCAGCGCGCAATTGACCGAGGAAATTTCCACTCGACTCAAGTCCTATATGGAAAATCCTACGGTGTCTATTGTGGTGAAAGAGGTCAATAGCTATGCTATTTTCGTGTTGGGCGAAGTCGTCAGGCCGGGTCGCTATCCATTGAAGAGTAAGACGACGTTGCTTCAGGCGGTCACGCTGGCGAGCGGGTTTACGTCGGCGGCGTCCAGGAATAAGATCGTCATTTTCCGTTTTGCCAAGGACGGAGATCCCTTGATGAAGATCAAGGCAAGTTATGACGACATTGTCCTGCGGGATGGGATCAATCAGAACATCGAGCTGAAGCCCGGCGATACCATCGTCGTGCCGTCTGAGTCGATGGTAGTTATTCCAAGCCGCTAGTGGAGCCCTGGTGCACTCTCAACTGAACCAAAGGACAACATGAAGAGGAATGCATGCCAGAGGGTGTAGCAGGCTGCGGAAGAACTCTATGTGCACGCTAGAATTTAATTGGTCTGTATCTCTGGGATAAACCTGGTCTAGCTGGTTAGTCTCATGCAACCAAACAAACAGGACAGACCATTGAGCATGACAGGCTGGCGGACTTTTTCAGCATCCTGTTAGAGAAGGGGAAGTCTAATGCGCGTCTTGACCAGTTGGTTCCTCATTGCAGTCATAGCGTGTGGTGCGACTGGCTGTGCAGAAGAGCAGGTCAACTACAAGCTCGATATGGTTCCGCCTGGTGAGTTTCTTTTGGGTCCAGAAGACGTGCTGATCGTGACGGTCTGGAAAAATCAGGACCTTTCTCGGGAAGTGGTGATTCGTCCGGATGGCATGATCTCGATGCCGCTGATTGGCGATGTGCTTGCAGCGAACTTGACGGCCAATAATCTCGCCAAACGCATCAGCGATCGGCTGACGGAGTATATGGCATCCCCCATTGTGTCCGTGCAACTCAAAGACGTGAATAGCTATTTTATCTATGTGTTGGGGGAGGTGACGAAACCAGGCAAATATCCGCTGAAGTCCTATGCCAACGTCATGCAAGGTATTTCCCTGGCCGGAGGGTTTGCTCAGTTTGCCAAGAAAAACAAGATTAAGGTACTGCGTGTGACGACGAGCGGTTCCAGTGAAAAACATCAGATCGAGATTCCCGTTCAGTATGACGATATTCTGAAGGGCAATGCCACAATAGGCAACTTTTATCTCAGGTCTGGCGACGTCATCGTGGTGCCCTAGTTGGATCGCAGGAGGCAGAATCGCTATGTTGCAGGGATGGTTCTTATGTGCACGCTAGGGCTGGTGTCCGTCGGCCATGCGCAGGTGGGCGGGGGCCTGGGCGGCGGTCTAGGTGGCGGCCGGGGCGGGGGCCTGGGCCGCGGCGCCTTCGGGGGAGCGAATGATCCCAGCATGGTTCCAATCACGGACGGGTTTCGCGTCATCCCGTCGATCACGGTGGCGGAACGATACGACAGCAATGTGTTCTTGAGACCGAAGTCATCCACTCTAGACCGGAGCGATTATGTGTCGACAGTAGTGCCACAAATTCGCGGCCTCTATAGCGGGAGTGCAATGACGGTGAATGCCACGGTCGCTGCGGTTGCATCATACTATGCACAGCACACTAATTTGAGCAACGTTGGGACAAATGCAGGGTTGTTTCTTGATCTGAGCCCGATGTTGGGCCGGTGGTGGCAGGGTACGACGTTTACAGTTTTCGATCAGTTCAGGTATACGCCTGAACCTCCCAGTTTTTTAGTGGGCAATCATCAGGGCGATACCGCAAATCTATTCCTGACAGGTCAGCAAGTGGGTCGCGCGAATTCAAGGAGTAATACTGTCGGTGCCACTGTAAGCGTGCCGGTCACTGAGACTCTCAGTCTTACGGGGTCCTACTCGAACGGTTTCTTGAAATTTGGATCGTCCCAGACACAGCAGGCCGGTACATTGCTGAATTCTAGTTTTCAGACATTCACTGTTGGCATGCTAAAGCAGCTGTCCCCACAAGATTCCGTCACTCTGAACTTCATCGATTCGGAAACTCAGTTTGAGCAGAACAGAGGATCATTCTCAAGCAGGGGCGGCATAATCGGTTGGAATCATGCGTTCAGCCCAGCGGTAACGCTGTTTTCGTCAGCTGGAGCCACGGTAGTAGAGCGACAATCTTCTGGACTTGGAGCCCAAGGGACTCAGGTGCAATCGTCGGGGCCTTCGACTGGTTCGAGTACCGTTGCTCCCAGGGGCAACGCGGTGTTGACATGGAGAGATAGGACAACCACGCTGACCATGGCCTACGGGTTGTCAGTTGTGCCGAGTAATCAGTCGAGCGCGCAGCTCCTGTTAGCGAATACCGTCACGTTTGCGGTGAATCAAGTGACGACGATTCCGGAGTTGGTAGGGGTGGCCAGTGTGAACATCGGCCGGGGCGATCAAATCGGCTCGACATCCGTGAATGCCGTCTCGTTCAGTTCCTATGCGGCATCGGGGGGCATGGTGTATCAATTCACACCGCAGACGTTTCTTAACCTCAATTATCTGTATTCAAATTTTGACAATCAGTTTGGAGCGACGACTAGAAGTTTTGATCGTCATGTCGTATCCATCAGCATCGCCCAGGCATTCTACTAAAACCATTTGAACGAACGCAGATATTACCTATGAATATGCCAGCGCTCACTCCAGAAGATCTCCTGAGAGTGTCACTCAAGCGAAAGTGGTGGATCCTCGCCAGCGTGGTCTTGTGCGTGGGCTTAGGATATGTGGCGTGGGAATTCTTTCCAAAGATTTACAAGTCGACCGTTGTCATGACGATTGACAGCCCGAGGATTGCGAAGGAGTACGTCAAGGGGTTATCGCAAGGCCAAGAGGGAAAGCACGGGGATGACCCAATGGATATCTTTGTGCAGCAAATCGCAGTCGGACTCACGAACGAATCCATTCTCATGCCGGTTCTTGACACCCTTAAGCCGTATCCTGATGCGGAGATGGCAACTTCGGGCCAGCTGATGAAACGACTGCGCCGAGCCGTGACAGTTACAAAGCCCAAAGATGGCGTGGGGGTGGCGGTGTCGTATGTCAACCAGGACCCGTTTATGGCTCAAAGGGTGACGGCTATGTTGGCTACGAAGCTGCATGAGGACAATCTGAAGCGCCGTGAAGGTGTCGTGGAGACCACCACGGAGTTTATTTCTGTTGAGCTTGAACGGGTAAAGAGCGAACTTGAAGTCAAAGAACATGCGATCTCGGACTTTAAAAGAGCTCATGCAGGAGAGCTGCCGCAGCAGATGGAGGCCAATCTCCGTACCCTTGATCGATTACAGACTGACCTCACAAATTCCACAGAATCATTGAATAAGATGGTGGAACGGCTGACCGCGCTGGAAAAGGCGATCAAGGAATTTTCTGATCTTGGTCCGACCGGGATCGTTCTGTTTGATAGGGAACGGCGAGCGGGAGACGCCAGGCCGATTGATCCCAGAGCCACCAGACTTCGAGATCTGAAACAAAAGTTGAATGAACTCTTGGGGACGTTTAAGGAGAATTACCCGGACGTGGTGCATGTAAAAGAAGAGATACGTCGGTTGGAGTCAGCGCCACAGGATGATGTGAGTCGGCCCGGTGTGGATGAGCCAGCAGCAGGGAAGGCCGATGACAGTAGGGGGACTGTCCGCAAGCCGATCGATCCGTACGTGCGAGAGCTGATGAAAGAGCGTGCCGAAGCGAAGAGCGAGATAGGTTTTTTAAAGGAAAAACAAGTCCAAGCTATTCGGCAGATCAAGGAACTCGAGGCCCGTGTCGCACATACGCCTACGACGGAGCAGGGGTTAGCCCTGTTGCTCAGAGACTATGAGACCATGCAGAAGACCTATCAAGGTCTTCTAGATAAGCGGACGAACGCCAGGATTTTAGGGAATTATGAGAGCAAGCAGTTCGGTGAACAATATCGGATCATCGAACCAGCGAATTTCCCTTATGGTCCAGAACCACCGACGCTAATCCAGTTTCTACTTGGTGGTCTTGCGTTGGGCTGTCTCATTGGGTTTGGGTCAGGCATTGGGATGGAAATCATGAAAACCGGGTTCCGCCGACCTGAGGAAGCTGAAGACTATCTAGGCCTTCCCGTGATCGCCTCTATTCCGTGTTTTTCGAGTGCAATGAGTGGAATCGGCATGATGCGGTCACAGGCGTTGTTGGCTGGTCCAGCCATGCCTGTCGGTACACCTGAGGCTGCGTCGTCCTACCTTGGGCCCCGAAAGAGGGGCGCGAGCATGAGGTTCGGCAAGAGGGTGCCTCTGAATGCTGCCGGGGTCCAATCTCCCAAATTCCATTTGATTGCGAAGTGGGTGCCCGCCTCGTTGATGGCTGAGCAATACCGAGTGGCGGCCACACGAGTGATTCTCATGACCGCTGAAAAGAAACATGTGGCGATGCTTGTGACCAGTAGTGTCATGGGCGAAGGTAAAACAACGACCGCAGTCAATCTCGCGTATATACTCGCCCATGATTTGGGCAAGTCCATATTGCTCATTGATTGCGACTTTAAACGCCCAATGGTGCACGAGTATATGGGACTTCCCGCAGGGCCTGGGTTGGGTGATGTGCTAGCGGGGGGTGAAATTCTTGAGAATTGTATCCATCAGTGCGACGGTGTTCCGCTATGGATTTTGCCATCTGGATCTCCCAGGGTCCGACCAACCGGCCTGTCTGGCATTCAGTATGTGAAACAAGTTTTGCCGGAGCTCAAGACACGCTACGACTATGTGATCTTGGATGCGCCTCCGGTGATGCCGTTAGCAGACGTAAACGTTCTCAGTGTCATGACAGACATGACGGCATTCGTAGTTCGTGCCGGTGGGACAAGTCAGGACATCGCCAAAAAGGCGTTGAAAACGCTTGGCGAGATTGATGATGCCGCGGGCATCATCTTGACGCAGGTGCAAAGTGAATATGCCCCGTACTTCTCATATGCAGCAGCCTACACAAATGAAGACAGCGGAAGTCGAGCATAACAAGTTTTGCGAAAGCCCCGTGTTGATGCCCAGCCTTTTTCCTGACCAAGGGAGGGCGCCATGGCGCATGCCGGGTCTCAAAAAACGGCTTCTTATTCTTGGAACAGGTCAGTTAGCTGTTGACTTGTGTCACGTCATCCTGTCGCAAAACCGGTGGTTGGTTGATATCGTCGGATTCCTGGACGGGAAGACTGAGCGAGTAGGGGAACGGCTTGTCAATCCAGGCATTATCGGCACGTATGATGAGTTGGCTCAGGTAGTCGAGCAACATCACGTGGATACCATCGTCGTATGCCTGGAGGATCGCCGCTCCATACTACCGGTTCAGGCGCTTCTTGATTCTAAGGCGAGGGGATTGAACATCCTCGACGGCCATCACCTCTTCGAAGATGTATCTGGTCGTCTCTCGATCGACTCGCTTCGTCCGAGCGCATTAATTTTTTCAACCGGGTTTCGCCGTCGGCTGACATCGCTGCTGGGCAAGAGATTCTTCGATGTGGTGGTGTCTGCGGTGGGGCTGGTGGTGTTGATCCCTCTTTTTATCCTCATTGCCGCGCTCATTCGAATGGACTCACCGGGGCCGGTATTTTACCGCCAGGTCCGCGTCGGGCTGCGCGGTCGGCCCTATATGATCTGGAAGTTTCGCTCGATGCGGCATGATGCCGAGAAGTCCGGACCTCGGTGGGCGCAAGCCAATGATCCGCGCATCTCCCGCGTCGGATGGTGGCTGCGCAAGACTCGCATCGATGAGTTTCCACAGTTAGTGAATGTGCTCAGGGGGGAAATGAGTCTTGTCGGGCCGCGTCCGGAGCGACCGGTATTTGTGCAGGATTTGCGGACGGTCATACCCTACTACGATATCCGGCACACGGTCAGACCCGGTGTGACTGGGTGGGCTCAAGTAAAGTTTCGCTATGGAGCCTCGCAGGAAGATTCCCACACGAAGCTGCAATATGACTTGTACTATGTGAAAAATCTTTCACTTCTTCTTGATTTGAAAATTCTGATGCACACGATTCGAGTCATGATGCTCGGGATAGGCGCACAGTGATCCGTTTGGGCGAGATAGCTCAAGCGAAGCTGAGTCATGCTTTGTCGTTTGATGTCGAGGAACATTTTCAGGTTGCGGCATTCTGGTCGGTTGCGAGAAGACGCGAGTGGGACCAGCTGGCGAGCCGGGTCGAGCGCAATACCATGAAAATAGCCAATCTGTTGTCGGAGCATTCAACCAAGGCCACATTTTTTATTCTTGGGTGGGTTGCGGAACGGCACCAGGATTTGGTGAAATGTTTGGCGCAACAGGGTCATGAGATTGCGTCGCATGGTTATGGCCACGAACTTGTGCACACACAGACTCCCACTCAATTTCGGGAAGATGTCAGGCGGTCAAAACAAATTTTAGAAGATCTGATCGGCAGTCCGGTTATGGGGTACCGTGCGCCGAGTTTCTCGATTACGTCTCGAACGGAATGGGCCATTTCCGTGTTAATTGAGGAAGGGTATCGCTATGATTCCAGTATCTATAACCGGTTCCGGAGCACACAGGGGAGCAGTGTGACCAGGGCTGGAACGTATCAGCTTGAGACCGAAGCCGGCACCATTTGGGAGGTGTCTCCATCGACAATGAACGCCTGTGGTTTTCAGCTGCCGGTTGCGGGGGGTGGATATTTTCGCCTTTTCCCCTATGCGACCTCGAAAATGTTTTTAAAAAATCTTGAGAAGCAGGGATCCCAGCTTGTCATGTATCTCCATCCTTGGGAACTTGATCCCGAACAGCCGCGCATGGATGGGCCGGTGCTCTCTAAGGTTCGTCACTACCTGAACCTCGGTAAGACGGAACAGCGTCTAAGGTGGCTACTGAAAGATTTTTCCTTTGCGCCCATCAATGAAGTCATTCGTCCTATTCGAGATTTAGTTAAGGGGCAGGGAAAGTGCACTCATGCAATTGTGTAGAGAGAAAGCCGTCATTCTTGCCGGCACTCACGTTATGGAACCGAACGATCATCCGGAAGTGGTGGGGCTATGAAGTTCTGGTACGCGGTGCATACGAAGCCGCACTCTGAAGTTTCTGCGTGCACAAGCCTGGATCGCCTTGGGGTGGAGGTCTTTCTTCCGATGCTGAGGGAGCGGAAGTTGCTTCACGGGAAGTGTTATCCGGCGTCATCGCCCTTGTTCCCTCGATATCTTTTTGCAAAGTTTGACGTATCAAGCCACTTGCGGGCGGTAACCTATGCAAGGGGGGTCAAGAGTATCGTGACATTCGGCAGAGGTCCTTCCATGGTTGATGAGTCGATCATTCATGCTATTCAGAATCAGCTCACAGAAGGGGTTATTGAACTCTCTGCAGACCGATTTTCAGTTGGCCAGGTGGTGCGAATACAGGAGGGGCCATTGTGTGGGCTGGAAGCGGTTTTTCAAAAGAAATTGGATGGGACCAGCAGGGCGGTGTTGTTTCTGAAGGCCATGTCCTTTCAGGCCCGAGTGATTCTTGAATCTCGGCACGTCGCAAATATGTAACATTCTTGGTGATATACACGTCGCCCTGCTAGGGTGTTCTTCAGGATAAGCAAGGTTCCGACCGCGGGTGTCGTAAAACCCATTGGTGGTGGTAGTCGTACGGGAATCTGCTTCAGTATAGGAGATGAGTACCGGCGTGTGGCGCCGGAATGGCGGCAGCTTGTCAGAGAGAATGTAATCCCATGTACATACTTGGCATTTCTGCGTATTACCACGATAGCGCCGCTTGCCTGGTGCAGGACGGCGAGATCGTCGCGGCGGCACAAGAAGAGCGGTTTACACGAAAGAAGCACGACCCGGGATTCCCGCGCCGAGCGGTTGAGTATTGTCTGGCCCAGGCCGGGATTGGCATCAAGGATCTGAAATATGTCGTGTTTTATGACAAGCCGCTTATCAAGTTTGAGCGCTTACTGGAAACCTATCTGGGATTCGCCCCCAAAGGAATCCAGTCGTTCTTGGCCGCGATGCCGGTATGGTTGAAAGAGAAACTCTTTCTGCGTACGTTGCTGCGGAAGGAAGTGCTGGCCTGTTCGAACGGCCTCGATAAGTCGGAATTGCCTGAGTTTCTCTTCGGCGAGCATCACGGATCCCATGCAGCGTCAGCGTTTTATCCCTCGCCCTATGAACGGGCTGGTGTTCTGTGCATGGACGGGGTAGGGGAGTGGGCGACCACATCGGCTTGGTTGGGGGAGGGAAATATACTGACCCCGCTATGGGATATTCCGTTTCCTCACTCGATCGGTCTCCTGTATTCGGCCTTCACCTATTATACGGGCTTCAAAGTCAACTCTGGCGAGTACAAAGTCATGGGGTTGGCTCCATATGGAGAGCCCAAGTATGTCAAGGCCATTTACGAACATCTGATTGATCTCAAGCCGGACGGCACGTTCAGAATGAACATGGAGTATTTCAATTATTGCACCGGCTTGACGATGACGAGCCGCAAGTTTGACAACGTGTTCGGCGGCCCCCCTCGCAAGGCAGAGTCGAAGTTTGGTCAGCGGGAAATGGATTTGGCTCGATCGATTCAGGAAGTGACCGAGGAGGTCATGCTGCGACTGTCGCGAACGATGCACAGCGAAACGGGAGTGGACTATCTCTGCTTGGCGGGCGGGGTCGCGCTCAATTGTGTCGGAAATGGACGGGTGCTCCGAGAGGGACCGTTTAAAGGGATTTGGATTCAGCCTGCAGCCGGCGACGCAGGCGGGGCGTTGGGTGCTGCGCTGAGTGCCTGGCACCAGTATGAGAACAAACCCAGGACCGCAGACAATATAAAAGACAAAATGAAGGGGAGCTATCTGGGGCCGGCATTCAGTAATGAGGACGTCGAAGCAAGGCTGAAGGCTCTAGGGGCTGTGTATCATCGGCTTGATGAGAAGGATTTGTATGGTCGGGTGGCCGATGAACTGGCAGCGGGAAAAGTCGTGGGGTGGCATCAGGGACGTATGGAGTTCGGACCGCGATCGCTTGGAGGGCGCAGCATTCTCGGGGATGCTCGGAACACGAAAATGCAGTCCGTGTTGAACCTCAAGATTAAGTATCGTGAGTCGTTCAGACCATTTGCGCCTTCCGTGTTGAGGGAACGGGTGTCGGACTACTTCCAGATGAACTGCGATAGTCCCTACATGCTGCTCGTGGCTCCGGTTCTTGAAAAACGGCGGCTCCCATTCGACTCGGGCCAGAAAGAGCTTTGGGGTATCGATTTGCTCAATGTGCCACGCTCGGATATCCCATCCGTCACACACATCGACTACTCTGCCAGAATTCAGACGGTTCATGAGGAGACGAATCCCCGGTATTACAAGTTGCTCAAGGCGTTTGAGGAAAAGACGGGGTATGCCACCTGTGTGAATACGTCGTTCAATGTGCGTGGCGAGCCAATTGTCTGTACGCCTGAGGATGCCTATCGCTGTTTCATGCGAACCGAAATGGATGTCCTGGTGATCGAGAATTATGTGCTGAGGAAAGAGGATCAGAAGCCTCTTGAAGGGGATTCTGATTGGAAGAAAGAATTTGAACTCGACTAGCTAAACGGGGATAGTGATAGATAATGGATCAAACAGCCACACGTAAAGAGCTACGTCAATTTGGATTGTTGGTCGGAGCGGTCTTTGCCGTGATCGGTCTTTGGCCGCTCGTATTTCGTGGCGAGTCCTTGCGTCTGTGGGCGATCGGAATCGGAGGCCTGCTCATTGTCTGTGGTGGAATTCTTCCGTCTGTATTAGCGCCCATTCATAAAGGATGGATGTGGGTCGGGCATATTATGGGGTGGGTCAATACCAGAATTTTGCTTGGCATCGTGTTTTATGCCCTGGTGACCCCAATTGGATTTGTGTTCCGTCTGATGGGGAAGGATACGATGAGGCAGGCGTTTGCTGAGTCAAGTACAACTTATAGAGTTGTCCGATCTCCAAGGCCCCATTCCCATATGAAATACCAATTTTAGAAGGACCTAGTAAGTAGGAGGTGCGTATGGGCGATTTTGTGATGGAACTCTGGGCCTTCATGAAGGAACGGAAGAAATTCTGGCTCCTTCCGATCATCATGGTACTCGTGCTTCTGGGAAGCCTGATTGTCCTGACCCAGGGATCGGCGGTTGCGCCATTCATCTACACCCTATTTTAGAACTTTCGGCCTCAGACTATGGTTGCTAAGCCAGGTGGTGAAACTGCAGGACTGGGTCTCCTAATCTATTCTATAAGGGGGCGGGTCATGAGAGCGGGTAGCGGTCCAGGTTTAGGAAAGAGCTAGATTGTCAGAAATGTTTGAAGGATTTTCCACGGAGACGGCGTAATGGCAGTAGACATTCTCATGGCTGGGGCGGGCCAGACATGTGGGTAGTAACATGCTCGAGGTAGTCAGGGGTTAAAGAAAAATGAAGACTGCAAAAGATGTTGTCCAACAGGATCTTGCGTATATGTCCGACAGTCTCAAGTCGGAGTTCTTGGCCATGTCTGGCAAACGACTGCTCGTCACAGGGGGCGCGGGATTCCTCGGCCACTATTTTGTTCAAGGCGCGTTGTATTGGAACCGCGTGAACCGCGATCGTGCTCCCATCGCCGTTGTCGTCTATGACAGTTTTGTGCGAGGCATGCCGTCGTGGCTTTCAGGATTGGAGGGGGACCCCCACCTGCGTCTTGTCAAGCATGACATTCGTCATCCGCTGCCGACTGATATAGGAGACTGTGCCTTTATTATTCATGCGGCATCCATCGCATCGCCGACCTATTATAAACGGGACCCAATCGGAACGATGGATGCCAACGTAAATGGACTGCGGACGCTGTTGGACTATGCGCGTGCTCAGAAGGAGAAAGGGCGAGCGGTCGAAGGGCTGTTATTTTTCTCCAGTAGCGAGATTTATGGCGATCCATCACCGGCGGACATTCCGACTCCGGAAACCTACCGGGGGTTTGTGTCGTGCACTGGGCCTCGGGCCTGTTACGACGAAGCAAAACGGTATGGTGAAACGCTGTGTGTGAATTTTGCGAATCAATTCGGCGTGCCTGTTCGTGTGGCGCGCCCGTTCAACAATTATGGGCCTGGACTGAAAATTTCAGATCGGCGAGTCATTCCGGACTTCGCGAGGGATATCATCAATAATCGGGACATCGTGATGCTGTCGGATGGATCACCTCGTCGTACCTTCTGCTACGTGACCGATGCGGTGGTGGGTTACTACAAGGTTCTTGTGAAGGGGCATGACGGGGAAGCCTACAACATCGGCGTGGAGAAGCCAGAGATATCGATCGGCGAGTTGGCGCAGATGCTGGTGCGTGATGCCAAAGATATTCTAGGGTATACGGGAAAAGTGGTGCTACAGAAGAGTCAGGATGCCACATACCTTGTGGATAATCCGAATAGACGGTGCCCCGTCATCGAAAAAGCCAGAGCCCATCTTGGCTATAACCCCACCGTATCCATTGAAGAAGGCTTACGCCGGTCTCTTCTGTGGTACAGCGGTAACCGAGAGGCGGAAGACGCCTAGTCCTTAGGTGCTTCCTGAGTACCTGGAAGCATGGTCGTCAGGAACGGTGATGCTTTTGTTCGATCCGTGGTGGAGGCAGATCATGCGACGATCTAGGCAACAGCATTGAGGGTATCTAGATGCCGGGCACCAGGGTCGGCTAGTGTTTATGATGAGTTGAACAGCGGGTGTGATCGGAAACTAATTGTGAAACCGTCCTTGCGCGGTAATAGGTAAGCGTCTATGAAAATCTCAATTATTGGAACCGGCTATGTAGGGTTGGTCACAGGTGTATGCTTTGCCGAAAAGGGGCATGACGTAGTCTGTGTCGACGTGGATCAGAAGAAGGTTGATCTGATCAATGCGGGGACCCCTCCGATCTTCGAGCGGGGGCTTGAGGAGCTTCTTCGGAAAAACCTGAAGACGCGTCTCCGGGCCACGACCGATCTTCACAAGGCTGTTCATGAGACACAGATTTCGATGATTGCGGTCGGTACGCCCTTCGATGGGCGCGAGATAGATCTCACATTTATTAAGGCGGTGTCGAGGGAGATTGGACAGTCGCTACGGAGCAAGTCCGGGTATCACGTGGTCATCGTCAAGAGCACGGTGGTGCCCGGGACCACCGATGATGTGGTCCGCCCGATTCTAGAGGAGGCTTCAGGCAAGAAGGCCGGTGTAGATTTCGGTGTCGGAATGAACCCGGAGTTTCTCACCGAAGGAGAGGCGGTCAATGATTTTTTGTTCCCTGACCGAATTGTCCTGGGCGGGATGGATAAGGCGACCATCGAGCAACAAGCTGAGCTGTATAGAGGATTCTTCGGCGTCGAGGTGCTTCGCACGAATAACAAGACAGCGGAAATGGTCAAATACACCGCGAACGCCTTGTTGGCTACCTTGATCTCGTTCTCCAACGAAATAGCCAACCTCTGCGCTGCCGTAAAAGATGTCGACGTGGTTGATGTCATGCGCGGAGTCCATACCAGTCGCTACTTGACTGTCGATCTGCCCGAGGGGAAAAGGGTTCAGCCTCCGATCGTGTCTTTCCTCGCAGCAGGGTGCGGATTTGGCGGGAGCTGTTTTCCTAAAGACGTGAAGGCCCTGGCGGCGCATGGTGAAAGACTTCACGCTCCCATGCGCGTACTCGACGCAGTCCTCACGGTCAATGAGCAACAGCCGCAGAAAATCATTCAACTGCTGAAAAAACATTTTGCGTCTCTCAGGGGGGTACGCGTCTCCATCCTCGGTTTGGCTTTCCGGCCCGACACGAACGACATGAGAGAGTCGCCGGCTATTCCGATTGTGCGGAGTCTGTTGCGGGAAGGAGCGGTGATAACAGGATATGATCCCGTGGCAACGGACGAAGCGAGAAAAGTATTTTCTTCCCAAGAATTGGAGTTGAGCAAGAGTCTTTCCGATGCGCTGGTGAAGGCTGATGCCGTAGTACTGGTGACGCGTTGGGATGAATTCAAGAACGTTCCCGACCTGTTGAAAAGTCGGAACCCGCAGCCACTCTTTGTCGACGGTCGGCGTCTGCTCGATAAGGCGACTATCGAGCGGTATGAAGGAATCGGATTTGAGGCGACATGATCTTCACGGAAGCGAAACTCAAGGGCGCGTATGTCATCGACCTTGAGCGAGTGACAGATGAGCGGGGGTTCTTCGCACGCCGCTGGTGTGCCAAGGAGTTTCCATCCCACGGATTAAGTCCCGCCATCGTGCAGGTGAATATCGGGCATAGCGCCAAGAAGGGAACGATCCGAGGCATGCATTTCCAGGCTGCCTCGTATGCCGAAGTGAAGGTGGTGTATTGCAGCAGGGGAGCGCTCTACGACGTGATGATCGACCTGCGGGACGGGTCTCCTACCAAGGGTCAGTGGGTTGGCGCGGAACTGACCGCAGATAACGGGCGCATGCTCTATGTGCCGGAAGGGTTCGCGCACGGCTATCAGACACTAGAGGATGAGACGGATTTGATCTATCAAACTTCGCAGTTCTATGCCAAGGAAGCGGCGAAAGGCGTGCGGTACAACGATCCGGCGTTCGGAATTCTCTGGCCATTGCCTGTGAGCATTATCTCAAATGGGGATAAGAACTGGCCAGATTATGAGGGGAAATGAGCGGAAGTCATGAGCGCATCTAACGAATCAAAACGAGTACTGGTAACGGGAGCCACGGGATTTATCGGCTCCCACTGTCTGGCCCCTCTTCTCCAGCGAGGCTATGAGGTTCACGCAGTATCGACGAAATCAGGAATGAAGGCGGAATCATCAATAATCTGGCATCAGGCAGATCTTTTGAGTGGTTCAGCCGGTGGGCGCCTGATGGAAGCGGTCAAGCCGACCCATTTGCTCCACCTCGCCTGGTACGTCGTTCCGGGGAAACTGATCTCGTCCGATCTCAACTTCGATTGGGTCCATTCGAGTATGGAGTTGTTGAGGGTGTTTCAGCAGCAGGGAGGGCGCCGGGTGATCATGTCCGGGTCCAGTTATGAGTACGACTGGAATTATGGCTATTGCCACGAAACGAGAACGCCGACGGTTCCAAACACGATTTATGGGGCCTGTAAACATGCCTTGGAGGTGATGGTTCAGGCATTCTGTCTGGCAAAAGGGCTCAGCCATGCGTGGCCCAGGGTATTTTTTCTGTATGGTCCGAACGAACATCCTGATCGATTGGTGTCCTCCGTCATCCGTTCAGTCCTACAGGGGCAGGAGGCGCGCTGTTCGCACGGAAAACAGATCCGCGATTATCTTCATGTGCAAGATGTGGCAGAGGCGATCGTGTCCGTCTTGGATAGCGGAATTGAAGGGGCCGTCAATATCGGTTCAGGCACGGCGGTTACGTTGCGAGAGATGATTCTAACGATCGGGCGTACGCTGGAGCGAGAAGATCTCCTCAAGCTGGGAGCGATTCCGAGCCGGGCGAACGATGCGCCGCTTGTGGTGGCTGACGTCGAACGGTTGATCAACGAGGTCAAGTGGCAACCTCGGTTTTCGATGGAAGAAGGGCTCAAGCACACGGTCGAGTGGTGGCGTCATACTCTGGCGCAAAACAGGTAAGGAGCAACTGTGGAGCGGATCGCAATTTTGGGGTCAGGGATGGCGGGGTTCGGCGCCGCACACCGATTCCATACTGAAGGCCATAGAGCGACTCTGTATGAAAAGCGTCCGTACCATGGCGGGCACACGGCTTCCTACGCCTTCGACAACGGATTTACGATCGACGAAGGTCCGCACGTGTCGTTCACCCAGGTGGAACGGATTCAAAAGCTTCTTGCGGAAAGCGTGGATCAAAAATTTGAGCGCCTCAGAACGAAGGTCAACAATCATTGGAAGGGCCACTGGATCAAGCACCCGGCACAGTGCAACCTCTTCGGACTTCCGCAGGATCTCATCGTCGACGTTCTGAAGGATTTTCTCCATGCTCAACATCACGAGTACGGAGAGATCAAGAATTACCAGGATTGGCTCTACGCGAGCTTCGGCAAAATGTTCGCCGAAACCTTTCCCATGGAGTACACGGTCAAGTACCACACCACGACAGCGGCCAACATGAGTACGGATTGGGTTGGTCCACGACTCTATCGAGCCAAGATTGAAGAGGTCTTGCGCGGCGCGCTCTCGCCGTCGACGCCCGACGTGCATTATATCGACCAGTTTCGCTATCCATCGCACGGGGGGTTTGTGTCCTACCTGCAGATGTTCATGAAGCAGGCGGATCTTCAGGCAGACCACGAGCTGATCGAGATTATCCCGAAACGCAAAGAGCTCCGATTCAAAAACGGGAATGTCGCCCCCTATGACCATCTGGTTTCGTCCGTGCCCTTGCCGGATTTGATCAAGATGGTCACTGGCGTGCCCGCCGACGTGCTGGCGGCTTCTCAGAGACTGTCCTGCAGCACGGTCGTCATCGTGAGCGTGGGGGTCGATCGTGCAGACCTCATCGACGCGCACTGGACGTATTTTTATGACCGCGACTACTTCTTCACACGACTGAGTACCCCGCATTTGCAGTCGTCGCACAATGTGCCGCCGGGCTGCGGGAGTATTCAGGCTGAGTGTTATTATTCGTCGAAGTATCGCCCGCTCGACCGGAAACCGGAAGACTGCATCGAGCCGGTCATCAAGGACCTGAAGCGCTGCGGAATCCTTCGTGAGGAGGACAAAATTCTCTTCAAACATTCCATGCTCGTTCCTTATGCGAACGTCATTTTTGATTTGGATCGCGCATCGGCCCTCAAGACCGTTCATGGCTATTTGGACGACATAGGTGTGGCGTATTGCGGGCGATACGGCGACTGGGCCTATATCTGGACGGACGAATCGTTCATGAGCGGGGAAAATGCCGCACAGAAAGTGCTCGATCGATTGGGGAAGAACGCTGGTAGGGTCTGAGTAGTCGCGCATTCGACAAGTGAGGGAACACATGAAAGTCGTTCTATTTTGCGGTGGCTTGGGTATGCGGCTGAGGGAATATTCTGAATCCATTCCCAAGCCCATGGTCCCTATCGGGTATCGGCCGATCATGTGGCATGTCATGAAGTACTATGCTCACTTCGGACACAAGGACTTTATTCTGTGTCTGGGACACGGCGCGGATGTCGTCAAACGGTATTTTCTGCAATACGACGAATGTCAGTCGAACGATTTTGTTCTCTCGCAAGGCGGGAAGCACATCGATCTGATCAGTTCTGACATCCAGGACTGGAACATCACGTTTGCAGACACCGGGGTGGCCTCGAACATCGGTCAACGTCTGAAGGCTGTCGAAAAGTATTTAGAGGGTGAGGATATGTTTTTGTCGAATTACAGCGATGGCTTGACCAATTTACATTTGCCTGCCCAAATCGAACATTTTCATGCGCACGGGAAGATCGCCAGCTGTATTTGCATCACTCCGCCGTTGAGTTATCACATCATCTCCATGGGCCAGAACGACCATATCGAAAAAATCGAAGGCATGAGTCAAGCCAACATGAAAGTCAACGGCGGCTATTTCATTTTCAAGAAGGACATCTTCCGCTATATTAAGCCTGGAGAAGAACTTGTGGTTGAGCCCTTCCAGAGATTGATCAAGGAGCGGCAACTCCTTGGTTATAGGCACGATGGTTACTGGGAGTGCATGGATACTTTTAAGGATAAACAGCGGTTAGATGAAATGTATGCTCGGGGAGACGCTCCCTGGGAGCTGTGGCGATCTCCCTCAAAGGTCTGACGATTTTCTCGTAGTTACGGTTTTGAGGTGGGATGGGCTGCATGTGAGAGTGAGAGATCAGTCTGAAGAAGCAGGCGCCACAGGGTGCCGGGAAGCTGGCTGTTTGGATGCTGCAGGTACAATTAGGACAATCGACGGACGTATTGCGAGTGTTGTGTCTTGGAGCACACTCTGACGACATCGAGATCGGGTGCGGCGGGACGATCCTTCGTTTACTGGCTCAGCGACGCAATGTCGAAGTCAAGTGGGTGGTGTTTGCCGCAAGTCCTGAGCGACGGCTTGAAGCTGAAAAAAGTGCGAAAATGTTCCTGAAGGAAGCGGTCAAAAAAGAGATTGTTGTCAGAGACTTTAAAGAAAGTTTTTTCCCGTATATTGGCTCGGAGATCAAGGCGTGCTTTGAAGAACTGAAGCGTAGGATACGTCCCGATGTTGTCTTCACCCATTTTCGAGATGATCTCCATCAGGATCATCGGCTGATTTCCGAATTGACGTGGAACACCTTTCGGGATCATGTGATCCTGGAGTATGAAATCATCAAGTACGATGGAGGTCTTGGAAGCCCGAATACGTTTGTTCACCTCAGTGAGGAAGTGTGTACTAAGAAAATACAATACTTGATGGAGAATTTCCAAAGTCAGCATTCTCACCAATGGTTTACGGAGGAGACATTCCGTGCAATGCTCAGGCTTCGGGGTGTCGAATCCAATGCGCCTACCAAGTTCGCAGAAGCTTTTTATGCCCGAAAGCTTGTACTTGGTTGAAACAACTCCTATGTAAAAAGCAACGGCGGTCATGAGAGGGATTCCGGAGCGACGACCCTTCATAGGTCATGTTGGCGAAGCGCCTTCCTCCAAGCACGGACCTTTCCAGGGAACATACACGCAACGTCATTGAGTCAAATCTGAAGCTGAAGCCGCGGTATATGACGTAAGTGTCAGTCTCCGGTTTATCTGGTTTGTCTGGTCCATCTGATTAGTCTCATGCAACCAAACAAACCGGATAGTCCGAACAGACCAAATGAACAAGACGGGCTGGTGTACTTTTTCCGCATCCTACTTAGAGCATAACTGGGAAGAGGGGCAAGTGCGGCATGGGACTCAATGCTAGATCGATTGTAGAGTTATGGCGGTATCGAGAGCTATTTTATTTTCTCGCCTGGAGAGATGTGAAGGTGCGGTACAAACAAACCGCGCTAGGCGTGGTGTGGGCGGTTCTGCAGCCCCTCCTGACCATGATTGTCTTCATGGTGTTGTTTGGGAAAATCGCCAAAATTTCAACAGGTGAGATCCCACCAGCGCTTTTTTATTATATCGGCCTTGTTCCCTGGATCTACTTTTCGGGAACGATCAATATGTGCACCAATAGTCTCGTGAGTAACGTGACGCTGATTACGAAAGTGTACTTCCCGAGAATCATCATTCCCGCATCGGTGGCGCTCAGCGGGATCGTGGATTTTTTGATAGCGGTGGTCTTCATCGGGGGATTCATGATCTATTACGGTATTGTACCTAGTGGACACCTATTGCTGCTGCCATTTCTCATCGTCTTGCTGTTTGTGTTCACGTACGGGCTTGGGATGTTTCTTGCGGCCCTGACTGCTCAATTCCGGGATGTGAAATATGCGACGCCGTTTTTTATCCAGTTGGGACTGTTTGTGTCGCCGATCATTTACCCTCCGAGTTTCGTTTCCGAGGAGTATCGGTTCTGGTTGGGACTGAACCCATTGACCGGGATCATCGATTCTTTTCGCGCGGCCATCATTCCAGACCAGCCGGTTGAGTGGAACCTACTGGGTCTGTCTATTGTTATTACTGCCGTCACTTTGGTCGTGGGGACGATGTATTTCCACAAAGTTGAAAGAACGCTGGCAGATGTCATATAGCGGAGGAGGAGCAGGACAGACTCATGGCCTATTCAGTCCTCGTTGAGAACGTAACGAAGCAGTTTCACCTTGGGAAGGCCGAGCAGTATGGAATGCTGCGTGAGGCTTTAGTCAATGGGGCCAAGCGACTGTTTCTAGGGAAAGCGCGTAAAGATAATATACTTTTGGCGCTCAATGATGTATCGCTCGAAATCAAAGTGGGAGAGGTTGTCGGGCTGATTGGTCGTAATGGTGCCGGTAAGAGCACCTTGTTGAAGGTGCTCTCCAGGATTAGCTACCCCACTTCCGGTCGAGTGATCGTGAATGGCCGAGTGGCGTCTCTCCTCGAGGTCGGGACGGGGTTTCATGAAGAACTCACAGGGCGGGAAAATGTGTATTTGAATGGGTCTATTCTTGGCATGGCAAAGAAGCAAGTTGAGGCGAAGTTTGACGCCATTGTGGATTTCGCAGGTGTTGAACGGTTTATCGATACACCGATCAAACGATATTCGAGCGGAATGCGGTTGCGGCTTGGTTTTGCCGTTGCGGCCCATCTTGATCCTGAAGTGCTGTTGGTGGATGAAGTATTGGCGGTGGGTGACGCGGGGTTTCAAAAAAAATGCCTCGATACGATGGAAGATCTACGTAGCGGTGGGCGGACAGTCATCTTTGTGTCGCACAATATGGCGGCAGTGGAGAATTTATGCACCAGGTGCGTTTGGATCGATGGCGGCCGCGTCAGAGAAGACGGCGATCCAAGAACGGTCATTCGATCGTATATGGCGACTTTTGCCGCTTCGCAGCAGGCCACCTTGGATTTGAGCACCATTACGCCGCGTCATGGGAGTGGGGAGGCCCGCTATACGAGTGTCGAATTATTGAACAAAGAGCGACTGTCACAGCCTGTCACGCCCAGTGGAGACAGTTTGGTGGTGAGACTGCACTACGATGCGAACAAGGCCATCCCACATCCAGATTTCGTGGTTCGAATCCACACGGAAATGGGAACGCTTATTACTGAGACTGGTACATGGCACCATGGGATCGATATTCCTGAAGTACCCCAGGGAAAGGGCTATGTGGATCTCGAAATCGACAATCTCAACCTCATGCCGGCTTCGTATACGCTTTCGCTTTGGCTCAATGGTGATGGCAAGATTATCTATGACGGCGTGGAGCATTGTGTGAAGCTTCAGATTGAGGGCTCCAGCAATATCTATCGTTCGTCAAGAACACTCGATAGTCGCCATGGCGTCGTATTTTTCCCCCAGCGATGGCACTTAGGACAGTTGCGCCATTCCGCTCTCAACTGAAACCGTTCTGTGTGTCTAGCAGACTGCGGTTGATTTGGTCTATCTGGTTTCTCTGGTCTATCCGGTTAGTTTTGTTCAACCAGACAAACAAGACAGACCAGATAGACCAAAGAAACGAACAAGACAGGCTGACGAATGTGTTCAGCATCCTGTTAGTTCGGATGTCGCCTGTTGACCGTGGTGAGGAAGATGGACCCCATGAAGCAGCCGCTCGTCAGTGTCGTGACGCCTGTCTACAATGAGGAGAAAAATATAGCAGAATGTATTGAGAGTGTGCTCGCTCAAACGTATTCCAATTGGGAATATATAATCGTCAATAACTGCAGCACAGATCGTAGCTTGCAGATTGCACAACGCTACGCCGCTCAAGATGCGCGGATTCGTGTGTGTGATAATCGAGAGTTCTTGCGCGCTCTTTCAAATCAGAACCATGCGTTACGACAAATCTCCCCGGAGAGTAAGTACTGCAAAGTTGTCCTGGGGGACGACTGGATATTCCCCGAATGCATAACCAAAATGGTCGAGTTGGCCGAGGCTCATCCATCGGTGGCCATTGTCGGGGCCTATCGTATGCAGGGAGCCGCTGTCTCGTTGGATGGTTTGCCATATCCCAGTACTGTGACGTCCGGCCGAGACATCTGCAGATGGACTCTGTTGAGTCGGCCGTATGTGTTCGGATCCCCTACATCGATACTGATGCGCTCGGATCTCGTGAGGGCCTCGGAGTCATTTTATGATGAGTCAAATATCCATGCCGATTCGGAAGTGTGTTTTAAGCTCTTGACGCGTTTGGATTTTGGTTTTGTGCACCAAGTGCTGACGTATACACGAGTGCGGGAGGGTTCTTTGACGTCTTTCAGTCAGCGGCATAATACGTATCTGCCCGGTATTCTTGATAGGCTTGTGACGTTCGGGCCAATCTTCTTGAGTCAGGAGGAACTGAGTGGGCGCATTAAGGACCAGCTCGCGTCGTACTACCAATACCTGGCCGACTCGGTATTCGCGTTCAGAGAAAAAGAGTTCTGGGCCTATCACAGGGCCAAGATGCAAAGCGCGGGGTATCCGCTGAGTCTGCTGAGATTGTTCACCGCGGTTTGCTTGAAGACCATGGATTGCCTCTTGAATCCCAAGCGAACGGTTGAAGGCCTATTGGAGAAGCCTGAGAAGCCGGGGGGCAGTGAGTCTCGGTGAGACGAATCAAGCAAATGCAAGGCTCTCGTTGTTGAGGGCCGTAGTTCGGCTATCAGGCGACGGGATGTACTCTCCTTCGCCGAATACCCCGTAGCTTGGTCTACTCCGCCGAAGCGGCTGCGAAGGTCAGGCTGCAGGGAGCTTCATTCCTACCTTAGAGGGGTTAGCAGTATCCCATTTGCGGGGATTGCGTAAACGGTGCCTTACGCGTCTAATATGCCATGAGCGTACGTAGACTGAATGCACAACTCTGAGAGAAAGCGGCCGATCTCTCGCTCGACACTAATATCGTGGTAGTGGGCTCAAACGGGCGACTTTCATCGTCAGGCGATTCTACTATTCTGAGGCACAGGAGAGTTTATGCCGACTAGTATGCCTTCAATGAGGCGCATGCCTCCGCCCCATTTCCTTGCGACTAAGCACTTCTACTCGAGCGACTAGAGGTTATTCTGCTATACTGATCAGTCTATTGATCTTTACATAAATCATGACAACCACTGATCGACTCGTGCATGATGTCTCCAGGACTGCTACTGGAGATTATGGTCATGGTGCAACCGCGATGGAGCCAAGCGGCGAAGAAGCGGGTACGAGC
>JAYTTD010000048.1:0-28889 GCA_043745235.1 Nitrospira sp.
CGCGCAGTGGAAGGTCCATCAGCCCCCATCCCTGAAAGACAATGAGCGAGCTTGGAGGGTGGCGACAGGGTGTCTGACACCCTGTCATTTTCACGAGTCAGAATTGTTCTTCCTCTTCAAACGGGTGCATTCTCGCCGGGAAAGAGGTATTCTTTTCCACTAATCCGCCGGGACTCCTAATCGATGAAGGAAGCCACCGCCCGCATCAAAATCAATAAGCTGCTGGAAGCGGCTGGGTGGCGATTCTTCTGTAACAGCAGTGGACCTGCCAATATCCAACTCGAGCCCAGCATTACGATTAAGACCCAAGACCTCGATGCTCTTGGGGATAATTTTGAAAAAGCGACGAAAGGATTCATCGACTTTCTTCTGCTTAACGAGAAGGGCTTCCCCTTCATCGTTCTCGAAGCAAAGGCAGAGGATAAGAATCCGCTTGTCGGCAAAGAGCAAGCAAGAAAGTACGCTCGTTCGCAGAATTGCCGTTTTGTCATTCTCTCCAATGGGAACTTGCACTACTTCTGGGATTTGGAGCGCGGCAATCCGTACATCATCACCACCTTTCCAAATCCTGATTCAGTACGGGGCTATCAGAAGACTGTTCCAAATCCAAAGCGCCTCGTCGAGGAAAGGATAGATGACGACTACGTTGTTCTCACTCAGCGGCCCAACTATGCTTCTGAAGCCGCTTGGAAATCTGAAGTTGAGCGGCCTGGCTATATTGCTGTAAACGGGCTTCGATTCCTCCGCCCTTATCAGAAGGGGGCAATATCAGCAATCCAGGCAGGGGTGAACAAAGGCAACGACCGCTTCTTGTTTGAAATGGCCACAGGAACGGGGAAAACGCTTACCGCAGCCGCGGTCATCAAGCTTTTTCTACGGACTGGAAACGCCCAGCGGGTCCTCTTTCTCGTGGACCGTCTTGAACTTGAGGACCAGGCCAAGAAGGCATTCACCAAGGTGCTGGCCAATGATTACAAGACCGTCATCTATAAGGAGAACCGGGATGATTGGCGCAGGGCGGAGATTGTGGTCACCACCGTTCAGTCTCTACTGTTCAATAATAAGTACCAGCAACTGTTCTCTCCCACGGACTTTGATCTCGTCATCTCTGACGAAGCTCACAGGTCCATAGGTGGCAATGCCCGCGCCGTCTTCAATCACTTCATCGGGTATAAGCTCGGCCTGACCGCCACACCTCGGGACTACCTCAAGAACTATGGGAAATCTAAAGAGAGAAGTACCGACCCACGAGAGTTGGAACGTCGTCTATTGTTCGACACGTACCGCACATTTGGGTGTGAGGATGGACAGCCGACGTTTCGCTATTCGCTTCTAGATGGTGTGAAAGATGGATTTCTGGTGAATCCCATCGTCGTGGATGCCAGGAGTGAAGTCACAACCAAACTCCTTTCCGAGAGCGGCTTTGTCGTAGAGTTTAAGGATGAAGAGGGGGAAAACAAGAAAGAGAATTACAAACAGCGCGAATTCGAGAAGCGCTTTTTCTCTGACGGCACCAACCAGCTCTTCTGCAAGACCTTTACTGAAAATGCGCTCCGCGATCCGGTGAGTGGAGAAATCGGCAAGTCCATCATCTTTGCAGTGAGCCAGAATCACGCCGCCAAGCTCGCACAAATCCTGAACCTCATCGCGGATAGAATGTTTCCTGGTAAGTATCAATCAGACTTTGCGGTGCAAGTCACCTCGCAGATTTCTGATGCGCAGCAGTTCACCATCAACTTCACCAATAACAACTTGCTTGGGTCGGGCAACTTCATTTCAGCGTATAAGACCAGCAAGGCTCGTGTCTGTGTGACCGTTGGGATGATGACGACGGGCTATGATTGTCCAGACATCCTCAACCTCGGCCTTTTCCGCCCGATCTTCTCGCCTACCGATTTCATTCAAATTAAAGGTCGGGGAACACGCAAGCACAACTTTCTAGAACAGTTGTTCGACGAAGAGCTGAAGGAGTCGGTGAAGAATCCCCACAAGGTGGCCTATAAGTTGTTCGACTTCTTTGCGAACTGTGAATATTTCGAAGAAGAATATGATTACGACCAGGTGATAGAGCTTCCCAAACCCAAGAGCCAGGAAGGTGAGCAGGGTGGGCGCGGTACGGGAGCCACGCCTAAGTCGTACGAGCATCTTGGCGCAGACATTCTCTCCAGCATTCGGGAGGAAGAAGTCGGCGAGTACGGCATGAAAATCGACCGAATGTTCTTCAAGCGATTCGAGGATACCGTGCGCAAAGATGGATTTATCGCAGCCAATGTTGAATCGGGGCAATGGGATCGTGTCATCGACTATGTGAGTCGGGAGGTATTCGACAAGCCAGAGGCCTATTACAGCCTGGAGAAGTTGCGAAAAGCTGTGGCCTGTGATCGTCGTCTGACCTTACGAGAGATCATCGAGAAAAGCTTTGGATTGATACAGGGCTTCAAGTCGAAGGACGAATTGCTCGAAGAGGAGTTCTCGAAATTTGTCGCGGACTATAGGCCCGAAGAGGCTGAGGCCATTCCAGCCCTGAAGAATTACTTCAAGGCCTATGTCAGTAGCGACCAGGTTCGGCACATCATTGAGAGCCAGCAGTTTACCGATCTCGCTACCAATCCGGTCTTTTCCACCCGCGATCTCTAAGCCGTTCCGGAGAAGTACCGCGCAATCATTCCGAACTACATCAAAGACTACGTCTCCTTGAACCGATTCATGCCATAAAGGACCCAATGCTCGACAGCGATACCAAACGCCGCATCGATACCGCTCGCGATATCCTTGTCGGTAAAGTTCCTGACCCAAAATCCCAGGTCGAGCAGATCACCATCGCCCTGATCTATAAATTCATGGACGACATGGACGCGGAAGCCGAGGAACTCGGTGGCAAGAGGAAGTTCTTCACCAAGGAGTTCGCCCGTTATGGCTGGGCCAAGCTCATGCGCTCAGGCCTCGGCGGCCACGAACTCCTCGGCCTCTACGCCGAAGGCATCACCAAGATGCCCCAGAATCCCGGCATTCCGCTTCTCTTCCGCGACATCTTCAAAAACGCCTACCTTCCGTATCGCGACCCGGAGACGCTCAAGGCCTTCCTGAAAATCATCGACGAGTTCACCTACGACCATAGCGAACGACTTGGCGACGCCTTCGAATATCTGCTGTCCGTCCTTGGTTCGCAGGGCGATGCTGGCCAGTTCCGCACCCCGCGCCACATCATCGATTTCATCGTTGAGATTGTCGACCCAAAGAAGAAAGAGACCGTACTCGATCCCGCCTGTGGCACTGCCGGGTTCTTGATTTCGTCATACAAGCACATCCTCAAGTCCAACACCGACGCCAAGGGCCACAGCACCCTCACACCCGATGACAAGGGCCGTCTTGCCCAGAACTTTAAAGGCTACGATATCTCGCCCGACATGGTCCGCCTATCGCTGGTGAATCTCTATCTACACGGCTTCACTGATCCACACATCTACGAGTATGACACGCTCACCTCAGAGGAACACTGGAATGAATATGCCGACGTGATTCTCGCCAATCCGCCCTTCATGTCGCCGAAGGGCGGCATCAAGCCGCACAACCGCTTTTCGGTGCAGAGCAAGCGCAGCGAGGTGCTGTTCGTGGACTACATGGCCGAGCACCTGACGCCCGGTGGCCGCGCCGGAATCATCGTGCCCGAGGGCGTCATCTTCCAGAGCCAGACCGCCTACACCCAACTGCGCAAGATGCTCGTCGAGGACTACCTCGTCGCCGTCGTCTCGCTGCCCGCCGGGGTCTTCAATCCCTATTCCGGGGTGAAGACCTCGATCCTCATTCTCGACAAGTCACTCGCGCGGCAGGCGCAGACCATCGCCTTCTTCAAGGTGGAAAACGACGGCTTCGGCCTCGGCGCCCAGCGCCGCGCGATCGAGAAGAACGATCTGCCGCAGGCCCGTGCGGAGATTGCCGAGTACCTGCGTCGCCTGCGCGCCCGTGAGTCAGTCGAGGACTTCCACACGACGCTCGGGCTGGTCGTGCCGAAGGAGAAGATCGCGGCGAACGGCGACTACAACTTGAGCGGGGAGCGGTATCGGGAGGGCGCGGAGAGAACGCACACGTTTCCAATCGTTTTACTCGGCGATACCGGCGTGTTTCGGGTCGAGAGCGGTGGTACGCCGAAGTCAGACGTTGAGGAATATTGGGGCGGAGGAATTCTCTGGGCGACGCTGGTCGACCTACCCGCAACAGACTTCATCACGCAAATAACGTCGACCCAGCGCACCATTTCGGAGAAAGGCTTGCGCGAGTCGTCTGCGAAGATGATTCCGGCGAACTCGGTAATTGTCTCAACGAGAGCGACCATTGGCCGCATCGCCATCAACCGCGTCCCGATCGCCACGAATCAAGGCTTCAAGAACGTTGTCATCGAAGACACAGCGCGGGCAGTTGCGGAATTTGTCGCGCTGGCGCTGACGAAGCTTGTTCCGACGATGCAAGCATGGGCGACGGGCGGCACCTTCGCAGAGATCTCGAAATCAAAGTTCTGCGAGCTTGAAATCCCTCTCCCGCCGCTGGACGTGCAGAAGGAGATCGTGGCGGAGATCGAGGGCTACCAGAAAGTCATCAACGGCGCCCGCGCCGTCCTCGACCACTACCGCCCCAACATCCCCATCCACCCCGACTGGCCGATGGGAATACTATCCGACGTATGCACACTCATTTCCGGGCAACACATCGACAAAGAAGACTACAACACTGACCGCGTAGGGGTGGACTACCTCACGGGCCCCTCCGATTTTGGCCTCAAACACCCAGTCGCCACGCGCTGGACATCTAACCCGAAAGTGTTTGCAGCTAAGGGCGACATCCTGATGACGGTGAAGGGGTCGGGTTTAGGAAGCATCAATATGCTGAGCACTGAAAGCGCAGCCATTAGCCGTCAATTGATGGCTATCCGCGTTCGAAATGCCGACCCAGAATTTGTCTACGTGCTGTTACTGGCGCAGTTCGACCACATACAGTCGCTTGGTGGCGGTGCAGCCATTCCGGGAATTACGAGAGAGCATGTTCTCGGTCTCAAGATTTCCCTCCCGCCCCTCGCCACGCAGCAAGCCATCGTCGCCGAGATCGAAGTCGAGCAAGCCCTCGTCGCCGCCAACCGGGAGTTAGTCGGGCGCTTCGAGAAGAAGATCCAGGCCACCCTTGCCCGTGTCTGGGGGGAAGAAACAGGAGATACGCCGAAATGACCGCACCTGAACAAAAGAAAGTAGCTTCCGCGTTTCGGAAACCAGGCGCGGTCGACTGGCGTGAACTGGTGGCTGAGGACGTAGCCGGCAAGGCCAAGCAAGAGGAGGCCCGGAAGGCCAAGGACGAACTGAAGAACGTACTGCTCGCGTCCTTGCAGATGCAGCACCTTGTAGTCCTCGCCGGTTCCGGATGTTCGAAATCCGCTGGTGGACCATCGATGCTGGACCTGTGGAATGGCGCAGTCGGTGACAAACCAACGGCTGACGCGGCAGCGACGGCGAGAAAGGTCAACCACGATCTCACGGATCGGAATATCGAAGCGCTCCTTTCCAGGGTCGAGGCCTTCTTGCAGGTGAATCACGACAACGACGTCAGCAAGTTTCTGGACTCGAGCAAACAAGTGATTCTCGACAAGTGTTCGGGGTTTCTCGACCGCGAAAAGCTTGAGACTCACAAGATCTTTCTGCATCGACTCTTCCGTCGCCGTGTTCGGGATCAACGTCTGCGGGTGTTCACCACGAACTATGACCTTTGTTTTGAACGGGCCGCCGCCGAGCTCGGCGGAGTGGCACTGAACGGGTTCTCCTTCACCGCTCCTCGCCGCTACGACCCGCGCTTCTTCGGCTACGACATCATCCGACGACCGCGCAGCGGCGACGATCTTGGGCATTACCTCGAGGGCGTGTTCCTACTCTACAAGCTCCATGGATCAGTGAACTGGGCGAGGGGCCAGGAGGGAACGATCTACGAGAAAGACAAGCCTGCGCCTGTGGAAGCCTGCTTGATCTATCCGGCGACCGGAAAGTACCAGCAAAGCTTCGTCCAACCCCATCTCGAATCGATGGCGCAGTATCTCGCCGCCGTGCGCGAACCGAATACCTGCCTGCTCGCCGTGGGCTTCGGCTTCAATGACGATCATCTATCCGAGCCGTTGTTGGCTGCGGTGCAGTCAAATCCACACCTTCGCCTGATCGTGGCGGACCATGGGGCAAAGACCAACGCGACGAACGGTAACCGTTACTGGAAGCGATTCTTCGAGCTGAGTGCTCGTGGCGAAGATGTCTGGTTCATCAATGCGTCGTTCGCTGACTTTGCCCAGATGGTCCCTGACCTGAAATCGCTGACGCCAGCGGAAACCCTCATGAAGGCCATCAAGGGCGTGACGAGAGAACCATGAGCAAGTTGAACATCGATGAGACCTTTCCCAAAGGACTGTTGCGCCCGGAGCTCTTCCTGGGTGTGGCGTCCTCGGTCACGGCCAGGACGGTCGGTGTAAATCTCAGCGAGGCCGGTCAGCCGAGCGGTTCCCATTTCGCGGGTGGCCGCTATGGCCGCGGAGAGGTCGGCGAATTCGTCTTGATCGAAGGCCAGCAAAGTCTTCTGCTGGGGCGTATTGCCGAGATCCACCTGCGCGAACCGGAGCGCCGATCCATCAGACGCGACTTCGTTGGCAACAGCGACTTGGACGCGCTCGGACAAATCCAACTCCTGGGTTGCGTTTCCATGGACGACCTGCTGGTAACCGCAGGCGTCGATGCCTACCCGCGCCTCGGGGATCGCATCTACGCCGCGCCGCATCGGTTCATCGCGCTCCTACCTCGACTAATGGAGCGAGAGCAAGATGAAAGCGAACCTGTCACTTTGAATCTCGGCGCAATCGATGTGGCGCAAGAAAGCCTCGTCGCCGTGAAGCCGGAGCGCCTATTCGGTCGTCATTGCGCGATCCTGGGCGCAACGGGAGGTGGCAAGAGTTGGACGACGGCGCGGATCATCGAGGAATGCATAAAGCACAATTCGAAACTGATCCTGATTGACGCCACCGGTGAGTATCGTGACTTCCGTGGCGATGGGATATTGCATTGCCACCTAGGCGATCCGGTTGCGAAGGCTGACGGTTCGGTCGCCTCCTCGCTTCCCCCGACGAGCTTTCTGGAATCTGATTTCGTCGCGCTCTTTGAACCCGCTGGCAAGGTACAGGGTCCGAAGCTTCGGGCGGCGATGAGAAGCTTGAAGCTCGCCACCCTCAAGCCTGGTTTGGCTCCCAATGGCTACATCAAAAAGATCAACCAGTCAAAGGCGGCCGTAGAGGGAGCGGAGAAGGAACCTGCGATTGCCAGTAAACAGGATGATCCTCGCCAGTCGTTTGACATCCAGTATCTGGTCAAGCAGATCGAGGAGGAATGCGTCTGGCCTGATGCGTACGGCGGGGATTCAACAAAGTGGGGAAAGGAAGACGGCAACTTTTCTCATTGCCTCTCGCTTGTTGGCCGAATCAGCGGCGTCCTGACTTCTCCCGCCTTTATATGTGTCTTCGGCGCGGAGGATAAGCCGGCTTTAAGCTCCAGTATCGACAACTTCATAGCAGGGAACGACAAGCTGCTGCGCATCTGTTTGAGCGGCATCGCCTACGAGTATCACGCGCGCGAGATCATCGCCAATGTCATCGGCCGTCATCTCCTGAACAACGCCCGCGCCGGCGCGTTTCAGCAGCGACCGACGGTGGTCATGGTCGATGAGGCGCACAACTTTCTGGGTCGACACATCGGCACCGAAGATTACGCGGCCAAGCTGGACGCCTTCGAAATGATCGCCAAGGAGGGCCGGAAGTACGGCCTGAATATCTGCCTTGTGAGCCAACGCCCGCGCGACATTACGGAGGGCGTCCTCAGCCAGATGGGCACCCTGATCGTGCATCGACTGACAAATGACCGGGACCGCGAGGTGGTGGAGCGCGCCTGCGGCGAGATCGATCGTGCGGCATCCGCGTTCCTGCCCAACTTGCGGCCGGGCGAAGCAGCCATCATCGGCACCGACTTTCCTATCCCGCTGACGATCCAGATCCACGAGCCCAGCACCAAACCGAGATCAGACGGCCCCAAGTATCAGGAGTATTGGGCTGCCAACCCAGCCCCGGCGGACGCGTGAGCCATGGAAGAAGCCGCCGAACTCGCCGACTATCTGCCGCTCTCCTTCAAAACCCCGAAGGAGCAGGAATACATCGAGTTCCTCTGGGACGCGTTCGAAACGAACTATGCAAGCAAGAAGCATCAGTTCGCTTTTCTTGCCTATCACATGCTCACCATGAGTTTTGTCTATTTCAATATCTGGCAGATCAAACAGAACCGGCCGGCGGACTTCCTCAAAGCCACCTATGGCTTCTCCAAAGACAACGAGGACACAGTGCTCTCGGCGACCTCACCCTTCACGTTTAGCGAGATCGGGGAAAGTGCGATATTCCGATTTCTCAAGCTCATCGACTGCGACAACGGCAAGATCGGAAGCTATACCAAACTCGTGACAGATCGGAATGCCAGCGCACACCCGAATGGCATTATCCATTACGCCGATCAGCAGACACTCGACCTCAAGATTACGGAAACTCTCCGTGTCGTTGCCGAAATCCAGAAGCACTCCAAGTGCGTCATCGAAGACTGCTACCGCCAATTTCTCCTGGATAGCCACGACCCCGAAGTGCGCGAGTACCCCGACGTCACGGACCAAATTCGCGAGATCCTGATCCACGGGAATTACATGTCGCAAAAAGACATTGAAATCTGTCTTGGATTTGACCTTGAGACCCTAAAGTCGGAGGCGAATTTCCCCGCTATCGAAGCTCTTCATCGAAGCCTTTGCACTAGCTATCCCAACTCCGAATCCGTCTCCTGAGAAGCCGGAAAACGGGGACATTCAACTTTTCTGATAGCGCCTGTGAGAGAGGGATGGGGTCTGATTGATCTCCCACTGCGCGTATCTTTCCAATCCCAGATTCTTCTCAAGGGTGGCCTGGTTGATCCTCGATTGCGCGCGTCGAACGAGCACATTCCTATCGTGCGCGTTCCGCGAGCAGGAGGACGACCAGGCGACCCTTCTTATCATTCTTAGGGCGCGCGCTCCGGGAGCAAAGAAAGGTCCTCACGCCCTTGCGCCACACCTTCACAGGCCGCGCGTTGCGCGGAGGGGAAATGGGGACATTCTGGATTATTTTGACGCCTCAGCCTCGCCAGCCGCTCACCGTGTCTGATTCTTGTCGTTCGTGAAGCGTCACTCGTCTCTCGCTGAAAGGTCCTCAGGCGTAACGAGATACGTTTCACGAGTTCTGCCATTCTTGACGCTCTTCCACTCGGCGAGCTGCTACCGTGCAGAGAGTCTCATGGCTCTCTGCACGGCTTGAGGCTATTACTTCATTTTTCTGGGGTCTTGGTACACCATGAGGTGAGCGTAGGGGCTGTCGTCGAACATGATGTAGACGCCGGATGGGTTCGGGGCAGTCGGGAGCTTCGTGGCTGCTGCGTCGAAGGGCCACATGAGCATCCAGTGCGGGGGCTCGTTCACAATCTTGGCCCCGTCCCCCGACATGACGACTTTCCCATTTTTTTCAAAGTGTGAACCACCGCGAGCCATATAGGCGATGCCGGGCACCGTGTTCGTCGGTTTCGGGGCATTGTTCATGAGGTCGGTCATCCACTGGTGGACGGCGGCATCCATGCACATGGGGTCAGGAGTTGGCAGATTCATCACGGTGGGGATGCAGGTAAAGCCGTTGGCGCTTTTCTTGGTCTCGGTCAGCTTGCCGTCGGCGCCGTAGATCATGACGCCGGCTTCATTCGCGATGTGCGCCGGCGCTCCGCTTAACGCAAGCACTGTCTGCTCCTTCCCGGACATCGCTTTTACTTCTTTGACGGTGGCACTTTTTTTTGACGGCATGTCGCCCGCAGGGGCGATCGCCGGCATAATGAGGGTGCTGGCCACCAGGATGGTGAACACGATATGTTGAGCCATGGTCTTCTCCTTGGTGACGGTGAGTGGTGTATATGGTAACTGCGTCTACGTTAGCGCTAGCGGAAGGAGAAGTCTATACGATCAACAACAGAGGTAGGGAGTCGATCCCTAAAAACTCAGCCCGCCGGTCGCCCACCGCGTCCGGTCCCCGTCGTTTGTGAAGCGGCGCTCGGCTTTCGCGACTGAAGCGAGCAGCAGTCAACTTCCAGCCATCTGTGCCTCTCTCCATCGCCCGCTTTCTTGACGCGCGTGTTTCCCGAGCGTAGGGTCTCGCGGAGGTTGGATTGCAGTATGAGGTATTGAATGGCGTCTGCATTTTCCCATGCCGTTGTCGCTCTGGCGGTGGGAAAGGCCTTTCAGAACAAGGAACTGAGTTGGCGCGAGTTGTCCTTGGGTGCGCTATGTTCGGTCGTACCGGATCTGGATGTGATGGGGTTTCCCTTGGGCATTCAGTACAGTGATATGTGGGGACATCGTGGGCTGACTCACTCAGTGTTGTTTGCGGCGTTGTTAGCCTGGATTCTTGTGGCTCTGTGGTATCGAGCCAAGCCGGCGGCAGCGATGACGGGAGTATTTCTTTATTTTTTCTTCTGTACCGCTTCCCATGGCGTGCTTGATGCGATGACGAATGGAGGGTTGGGCGTGGCGTTTTTCTCTCCATTCGATACGACGAGATATTTCTTCCCGGTACGACCGATCCTTGTGTCTCCCATCGGGGTGAGCGAATTCTTCAGCGCGTACGGTGCTCGTATTCTGGCCAGCGAAGCCGCGTGGATTTGGTTGCCATCCTGCGCGGCGCTCATTGTGCTTCGCATAATCCAGCGGTTCTGGTCAGCCAAGCCAGGGGCATCTCCCTCATAACCATCGTGAGGAGCCGTTTCTCTGATGCCCCATGCCGTTCGGCCCCTGCGGTCCGAATGCAGCGTCTTCGGTTGCATCTTGGCGCTCGTCTTGGCCTAAAAGCCCGAAACGTTTCACGTCTTACGTCTCACGTTTCACGAAATACACTTCACGAACCTTGCGCTGACGACCGGGCTGGATCGATGATGCGGAATCTGGTTTCATCCACAAGGGTATCTGCGGATGTCTGCTCTCCTGCGAATAGTCCACAGTGGTAGAGGCCAGGACTCCATCCAGTTTTAGGAGGGGTCAGCATGAAATAGCCGGACTGGTCGTTCATCGTCGTCATGACTCGGTCCTGTGCGACAGGAGGTTGCTCTCCTGTTATCTCAGATGCTTCTAGCGCACAGCGCCCTGTGAGGGGCACGGCATCAAATGAGGCTCCCACCAGTCCAAAGACCAAGTAGATTTCTTGTTGTGTGGTGGGAAAGCTATCCCCTGGGTTCAGGGGAATAAATTCATGGGCGCCGGTGGGAAAATCGTCCCGCACGACCTTGCCCGCCGGAATGACAAAGCGGAACCAACTGAAGTCTGCGTCCCTGCCCATGAGCGACACCACTGTGTCCAGCGGTTTCTCAGGTTTGAAGAGTTCGATCGCTCGTGCATACAGATCTTCTTCCGTCATGGTTGTGGCAGGAGAAGGATCGTTGGAGGGGACGTGGTCCATTCCCTCATCAGCCGCCAGCTTTGCCAGTTCTGGAACATGGGGCCGCACCTTCTCGAGCCATCGTGCGATTTTATTTCTATCCAACACGCGCGTGTCCGGTGGAAGCTGCGCGTCCTTGTTGTTTTTTTCAAACTCGACGGCCGCGTCATAGAGTGTGTGAAAATGGACGAACGCGTCTTCCCACTGTTCCAACTCCGTGAGACATTGGCCTATCCGAAACACCGTATCCGCATAGTCTTCGTCGCTGGGATCAAGGTTGGACATCTTTCCAAACACGGTCAGCGCGTCCTTGCATCGGCCCAGCTGCATGAGGGTCAGCCCCAATTGATAATTGGCGAGGGCATCATTGGGATTGAGGACCAGCATCCGTTGATAGATCGGCTCAGCCTCCTGATAGTGGCCTGTAGAAAAGAGTCTCCAGGCCTCTGCGCGAATGGAGGCCCATTCCTTGCGCTGTGCCCCAGTCATGTCTTTGGTCATCACGGGGTCGAAACGCCGGCCTCGATCGACGGAGGTCCCATTGATCTGTGAAAGCAAATTCTTGGCCGGGAGTTCCAGCGGAGAACCGGAGGGTATCTTGTACAATACGTATTGCACGTCAGCACCCGCGCCTTGATAATCCAGGACGTCAAAACGCGCCCGTGCCAGGGTTAATCGCCAGCCGAGTAAATCCGGAGCGAGTTCCACAGCCTTCTTATACGATTCGAGCGATTCCTCAAGGCGATCGAGCTTTCGGAGTTCTTGTGCCAGCCGCAGATGAACCAAGGGGTTCTGAACATCGACCTGTGCGATGCGTCGTAACTCGGCGATGGATTCCTCCCCCTGTCCAGACCGAGTCAACACACTCCACTTAGCCCATCGGACATCTAACTCAGTCGGTCTCCTGGCAAGAATCCTCTCATAGGCTTCAACCGCTTCTTGCGGGCCTCGGGATGTGGCAAGAATATCACCGCGTAATTTCTGGAGTCTGAGCGAGTGAGGATGGTCCTGAGTCCCTTGGTCGAGGATGTCGAGGGCAGGGTTGATCGCACCACTTTCCCACGCACCTTTCGCACGGTCGGCGACTTCCTCCTCTGAACGTAACGATGGATCGTCGGCGAACGCGAAGGGACTCATCGTCAATGTCACAACAAGCATCGCGCCAAGGAGCCTGGCGATAGAGCGAGAACTTGGCCGGACGACCGTGTTGTGCATGTGAGATGGCAACGATCTGTTCATCGGCATGAGGCCATTCTTTGACGGAGGTTCACTATACCAAGAAGCTCTGTGATGGTGAAGTGATCTGCGAGCCCATGCTTTGTTCCGTGAGAGATGGCGTACACGAGAGTAATTCACGATAGGCGAGGGAGGAGGTGAGTTGTCAGCTCTATGACATCAGGCTTTCGCTCTTCTTCACAATCTGTGCGCTCGTGATGCCTAGGGGCTTCATGGTGCACCGGCCACGTGAAATCACTTGGACGAATGCTCCAACCCTGGCAGGATATCGCAGGAAGCTTGAGCGACATCTTGAGGACAGCGACTTCTGATGCGACAGCGTGTCATCTACTGGGCGGGTGCCCAAAACCGGCGGCTCACGTGGAGGATAAGAGGTGATATCTGAAAAGGGTTATGTCAAGGCCAGCAAATATGACATCAAGGCTCAATGGCACAATGGCTGCGTGTTTCACCGTCAGTTGGTGGCACGACCCTGGCGTGCGCTTGCCTTTGCGATTGGTATGAGCATTCTTGGGTTGAACGCCGGCTTCAACCTGGTCGATGCCCCCCAATGGGACCGCCACCCCTGGATGGGGTGGCTCTTGGGTGGCTTGGCGCTGCTGGCTGGCTGCTACTTCCTGCTGTGTGCGGTGCTTGGGTGGCGGACCACACAGTCTAGTTCACAGGACAGTGAGCATGAATGAGGGTGACCAACTGTTATAAGAATCGAGCCGACGGAATGACGACTGCCCGCTACATCTGTGCTCGATTCTCCCCTGCAGAAAAGAGAAGTGGCAGATAGACGATACTCTATCTGTTTATGCCATAGGCCAGTAGCCATCAATAGTCTTTCCCCCGCACGTTGTCTGGCCATCCGTTCCACATTCTTATCAGTGCCACATGCGTTCATATTGCGCGAGGTTGATCTTCAGGGAGTCTAGTGTGCGGATGAAAGAACAGGAGATCAAAAGTTTTTTGTCGTGGACTGCCGCCAGCGCGGTGTGCGCGCCGGTAGCAGTCCGGATGTCTAGATGCAGGTATTCGTGGGCGGTGCCGGAGGGGTGGCTTGCTGCTTCATGCCGGTATCGAGAATATTTTTGGCAATCGCCCGACCGAGCGGTACGCCACCGATGTTGTCGGTCGCTTTGAGCATTTTGCTCACGTTCTCTCCACTGGTCCCATCAAAACGCCAGTGTACTCCCAGGAAGACACGACTCACCGAATTGTCGTACATCGCTTCCGCCATGCTGTCGTACTTGCGGAAGTGTCTCGTACGAACTGAGCCGTCGCCGTCCGTGGTGATGCCATTGAGTTCGTCGGAGACGAGCGTAAACCCGATGTTGTCCTCGGTCTTTGGGTCGGGGTGGGCGTAGAATAATCGCACCATTTCAAAGGTGGACGCGCCGAACGTGGCATGCCCACTTGGGTACGCTGGAAACGGAGGAGTGAAAGCCACCTTGAGTTCATTGCTGCGTGGTGCGCCAAGCGGCTTCCAGAATGGGTCGCACGGCGGTGTGATTTTCTTGTCCGGTGTCGCGGCTGGCCCGGTCGATTGGTCGTCTTCGCGGATACCGACGACTGGGCGCCAGAGATCGAAGCAATACTTCCAGTGCCAGGCGTGAATTCCCGTGTCACCCATGGCACAATTGATTAGCGCAAACAGCCGCGCATTTTGTTCTGTGGTATTGCCTTGTGTCTTGGCCACCTCCCGGACAATCTGATTGTAGAGGCGCGGAGGCGTACCGATCTTGTTCGCGCCATCATAGGCCCAATAGTGACCAATGGCCGTTTGCTCGGGGGTGCGTGTAGTTGTGTTGAGTTCCGGCGCGCCCCCCAGTTTATACACTTCTTTAAAATCGTCTTTGTAACCGGGGCTGCCCTCTTGGGGTGGAGGGGCGAGCGCCTGCCAGGTTGTCACCGCGAAGCTTGGAGTGTTGCCGTAGCTGACTCCGAGATAGCCCTGCGTCGTATTGCAGGGGTCTACACGATGGCGCAGATGACCAGGGGATGATGCATGGTCCTCATCCTTCGGAGCCGTTTTGTCGTCGTTCTTACGGGTGTCGAGTACTGCCAACGCGACACGGCGACCGAAGCTGAACGCGGCATCGTCCGTGCCATTGGTCCCGCTTATTTTGGCGAGCTTTTCTTCGAATGTGGCGCGCATCCCCGAAAAGAGCGTGCACAGCGCGGTGACCGCAGCTCCAGAGACAGCTGCGCTCCGTTTGACGGCCGAGTTTGGACCAGGCGGCGGCAGAGGTGGGCTGATGAGATAGAGTTGCTTGACTGCGGGTCCTGGACCAGGAATCGAGCCGACCCCGGCGATGCTGAAAAACGCGTCGTGCATGGCTAGGTGCACGATGGCAAGGGCGCGAGAGCTGAGTGTTGGCCCGCGCTGGGCTTCCGCAGCCATCGCACCGGTGTGGTCCAGTCGATTGGCTTCCAGGGCGATTTCGTTCCAGAACAAGATGGGATCTTCCATGCAGACGCTCCTCTCTGTGATGTAAATGAATTATAGGGAACGGCATCACGAAGCTTTGTGTGCGAGCAGGTTGGTCAGGTTGCTCCAATCATACCGTTCAACTGAAGTATGGGGACTGCATCGACCATGCCGCACGTTCAAGAAAAGCAGTCGGTGACGAAGGAGGCATTTGTAGCAGCGGGGAAAATACAAACATTGTGGAAAATCAAATAGGAGAGAAGATTGTGCAACCGATTTGATACGTCTTCGTATCCGATACGATACAAAACAGGCTTGAGGGAAGGATCCAGGAGGAACAAGTTTCTTGTCGATATTGTAGGAGGGTTCAGTCGTGTTTCCCAGCGCGTAGAGATTGCCATCCGTCGGTGACCGGCGGTTCTTTGCCGTGGGATGGCTTACGAACAGAGTGTCGAGTGGCGGCTATTGATGGTATCAAGGCACCGGCGTATCTGGGCACGAAGCAGATCCGTTGGCTACACATTACATGAGGTCATGCAGTACACTTGGCCACTATGAGACGGCTCAGACCTAGCCGTGTTCCATCCTGGTGACACCTACCATGTTCAATGTCATTCTGTATCAACCTGAAATTCCTCCGAACACCGGCAATATCATCCGGCTCTGTGCCAATACGGGGGCCAGGCTGCATCTCGTGAAACCGCTGGGCTTTACGCTGGAGGATAAGCAATTGCTGCGGGCAGGACTGGACTATCACGAATTTGCCACGATCACGGTTCACGAAAGTTGGGCCGATTGTGCCGAATGCTTCAAGGATCGCCGTCTGTTTGCTGTCTCCACCAAAGGCACCCAGCGGTATGACTTGGTAGATTACGCTGTCGGCGATGCCTTTGTGTTTGGTCCCGAAAGCCGTGGGCTTCCAGCGGAGATCCTGAGGAGTGTGGTCGAGCAGCAGTGCATCCGTGTTCCCATGGTCCCTGGAAACCGGAGCCTCAATCTCTCCAACGCCGTGGCGGTGGTCATCTACGAAGCATGGCGTCAGGTCAGATTTGGGACCGGGGTGAAGAGGAGTGACGAGCCGATCGCGAATAGCTAATCGTAGGAAACAGAAAAGCAGGATTTTCGTTACTCATGGGATAAGCCATCAGCTATCAGTTCCCGTTCCTGCTATCAGGCATATGCGTTTATAAATCGTTCTCTTGAAGACAGCGCCCAAATCCCTGTTGCTCGGCAAAGTAGTAGGCGTAGTGCAGGGCTGCGAGATTGGCGACTCGTTCCTCGGCCTCGTCACGCGTATCTGCATAGATGATCTGAATGCCATATCGCGCGGTGAGGGCATCGAGGAAATCGATCAATCCGATCTTGTGATATTGATTGAGGCGCCCTCCGGCTTTGCGGTGTTGCAGTGTCCCTTCAATGACAAGAAACCGGGAGGGGAAGGCGAGAAGTTGTTCGAATTCGTGAAGAAAGGGCAGGCGATTGTCGGAGGGATTCGAGTAGACCGTATAGAGTTCTTCCACGCCGATACACTTGATGCACAAGAGTTCGGGTGCTTCGGCAATCGCATAACTGCCGGCTGGAAGGAGTTCTCGAATGGCTCCGGCAATGCGCACGAAACCGTGAAAGTCGTAGGGGAAGTGCTCCCGAGGGTCGATGTAGAGATGAATGGCCGGCACCATGGTTTTGGGCTGACCTTGCCGGGAGAGCATCATGAGTGATTGGGGGCCGCGAGGGCCCTGGCTGGATCGCGGGCTTTGTTGAGGCCGTGTGGTGGAGGCGTACGATTCAGAAGCTGGGCCTGGCGCAGGGGATGGGCGTGGCGGTGGCCCTTGAGAGGTCGAGGGCTGCAGCTTGGCATCGTAGCTGGTGCGTGCGATTGGGTCGCTGAGAGTTTGATAGGCCTGGTTGATCAGCTGTGTCCTGGCTTCCGCCTTGCGGTGCAATGTCGGTGCATGATTGAAGCGATCCGGATGCCAGACCTGCATTTGTTCGTGCCAGGCTTTCTTGATGTCAGCGTCCGTTGCGGTGGGCAAGAGTTCGAGCAGCGTATAATAGTTGGTCATCCGTTCTTTCCGTATCGGTCTTTCATGTTCAAGACACAGAAGTGTAGCGGAGTCTCAGGGGGAGATCTAGCAGGAGGTTGAAGAAGTCGGTCTTCTCACCAGCCCGCCATGAGGCTGCCATGACAGCCTCTTTTCTCAGAGACGCGCTGTTCCCCTATCGGCGTGCTCGACAGCCCGTTTCAACTGCCCGCACTCGCCTTGCGCTGTTCGAGAATAGTCTGATAGGGTCACAGCTGGTATTGCCACGAGGCTCAACCCCTGAAGGGAGGATGACTACGATGGGAGAGGTCGATACAGCCCCGGAAGTTGCCGCCAAAGTCATTGAGGATCTCACGGCGTTGGAGGTGGATCCAGACAAATGTGAGCGTCTCTATAAGGCCGCGCTGGTTCAGTCAAATTCAGGCGTGACCTATCGCATGTTAGCCAAGGTGCTCACGACCGGAAGAGTGGATCTCGTCCACTACGGTTGTGATTTGGATGCGGATGGCAAACCGACGACGAAGTGGAAAATCAGGCGCATCCTTGAGCAAGCCCCTGAACGGTTTGACAAAGAGCTTGAAGCTATCAAGAAGGGTATCGCGGACGATGGTGAGGCCGTGCAGGGTGCATGGGTGCATGATATGACCGGTCTGCCGGACGTGGCGGCACAGGGCAAGAGTCTGGAGGAGTGGTCGCGGAACATGACCGCAGAGGTGCGGAAGAAGCCGAGCTAGTCAACGGCAGGCTCCTTCTGCCTGGCATTCAGAAGCGGATCACTGGGGATTGCGGTGATGATGGCGAACAGTCGGTTGCGTGTTGTAGCGAGGCGCTGATGACAACCGTCAATCGGCGGTGTGCATCCCGAAGCGACCGCTCTACATCCTCTGGTGTTGCTCCCCTCGCCAGGAGAAACCCCAGGTAGCGTGTTCCCTCCGGAAGCGGGACCAGTTCATCGCCAGGCTTTGCCGTGATCGTCAGTTCGACAACCCCAGGCACGGCGCTGGCTTCAGCTTGCCCCCGCACCTCAGACAGTCTGCCGGCATAGGGAATAGGCAGCATCATGACTCCCGCCGCTCGCTCTTGTTTGGTGAGAGGAGGGAGCGGCATTCGCAGTGCGTGGCGGAGGATCAGTTCTTCGAGCGACATGCCGGCGGCGAAGTCCAGAGTGCTGGAACAGCGCCCGCCGATCGCGCGTGCCGCCATTTCAATCACCCACACGCCCTGCTCATTCACGCGGAATTCCCCATGCACCGGTCCTTCCCGCAGCCCGAGCGCCTGCGCCGTTCGGCCTGCACAGGCGATCACGTCCTGTTGTAGATTAGAAGAGAGACGGGACGGCGTGACGTAGATCGTTTCTTCAAAAAATGGGCCGTTGAGTGGATCAGGCTTATCGAACATCGCCAGAGGCTGAAGCGCTCCCTGTGTGAGTAAACCCTCCAAGGCCACTTCAACTCCCGGCACAAAATCTTCGACGAGAATCCAACGGGCCTGCTCGTCCCGTGCCGCCAGACCCAAACTGGTGAGGAGCGCGCCCACCCGTCGGAACGCAGCCATAAACTCTTCCTCGTCATTGGCGCGAATCACCCCACAGCTGGCGGAGAGGGTCAGCGGCTTCACGACGCATGGATAGAAGACCTGGTTTGCGAATTCCCTTGGCTCACGGTCGAGGGGGAACACGTGATGGCGAGGTACGGGAATGCCCTGTCCGGACAGCAGCTCGCGCATCTGGCGTTTGTTTCTGGCGGCGGTGACGGACGCGACAGAGTTGTGTGGCAACCCCACTGCCTCCGCCACGACGGCGGCAGTGACGGCGGTGAGATCATCGACTCCGAGCACCGCATCGATCGGGTGCTGTCTGGCGAAATCGACAACGGTGTGCGCGGCGGCCTGTGGATGGTGAATGTCGAGCAACAGCACATCGTCCGACGACACAGCTGGAATGTCGGGAACCCGCTCCGTTCCGATTGTGACGGATAACTGTAAGCTGTGGGCTGCAGTGAGAAAGGCCTCTGCTCGATAGGTCGCAGTCGGTAAGAGCAGGAGGAGGCGCGGCATGTCGGTCCCTAGAGCGTTAAGCAGGAGTTCCCATGCGTGCTCGGTGAAACTGTTCCAACTGACGATTGGCTTCGATGATCACCGCCAGTTTCCGCACCACGTCCGCCACTTTTGTGCCGGGAATGGCGTAATAACCTTCATCATCCCCGAGCCCGGTATAGACGCGGTTTCCAATACAGCCAAAACTGGTGGCGGTCGTGTCAGATTGCAGTGACTCCGGCAGCACGGCGCAGGTCGGCCGTCCCATCGTCGCGCCACCGCTGGCCACGCCAGCGGACTGTGCCGCTTCCGCCAGCAGCATCAGCTGTTTGACGGTTCCGCGGACCAGCACCACGTCCGGGGTGAAGGTGGCCTGCGCGAGTGGCGCATACAGGGCTACGTGAAAGGTCCCCTGACGACGCGGGATCATTGGAATCTCTGCCATCGTCAGGTACTGCATCCCCACCATGGTCTGCACCAGACCGTTCAATTCCGCTGCGACTTGTGGTGGCAGATCCACACCGTGGGTATGGGCCCCGACCGGACAGGTATAGTGATCCGATGCCTCCGTATAGAAGACCTTGCCCTCAGCCGCCAGCTTCCAATAGCCGCATCCTGCCGGTGCAGAGGCAGCGATCCGCGGAATGTCCGCCGGAGCCGTGTCTCGAAATGCGATGGCCACTGCCGGTGTCTTCAACCCCAACAGTTCCTGGATCTGCGTGCCCTGCGTCATGCGTTCAGCGTCCACGTGTGGTTCCCTTCTCAACGACGGGTGACGTATCCATACTAGATTTCTCCATGCCATTTTGTCAGTAGCGGTCTGAATTGCTGGGTTGTCGGCTCAGCACAGCAAAACCATGATTCTGTCAAACGAGGCGGCTTCGGACGATCAGGTCTGCTCACCCTTGTCCGAGTCGAGACCTCGGCGTGACGGACGACTATCGTATCGGCAATCGCTCGAATGCGATCAAAGGTCGCCATTGCATCTTCCTCTTCCTTGGCGCTGGCTTCCACGATCGCAGTCACTGCCTGATGCAGCCGGTCCATCCGCTCATCCGGGTGCGTCCAGGGATACTGAAACCCGGCCTGATCCAGCGGACCGAGAAACCGCTGTACGTCGGACTTGGCGAGCAGTGCCGACCCAGGCGGAACTAAGAGACGAATGCTCAATTGTACGGGATCGGTCGCGTCGATGAGGTCGTGTGTCTCCACCATGTCCAACATAAGAAGGTAATCGTCCAGACTAGTCCAAGGGGTGAAGGCGACGAATGACGGGCGAAGCGCGATGCCTGCTTCGCGCAGAATGCCGAGCGCCGTTATAATGTCGGTTCCTGTATGCCCCTTGTGTAACAGTTCCAGAAGATGGTCGCTGAACGACTCCACTGCGGAGATCACGAACAGACATCCCTGCGCACGCAGATCGGGCATCAGCGTGCGGCGCTTCAAGAGGTGCTCGATTTTCGCCGTGCAATCAAACGTCAGATGTGGAAACTCCTTGTGCATTGCATGGACGATGCTCATGGAGTGCCCTGTCCCGTTCAAAAAATCCGGGTCGCCAAACGTCATGTGCGTCGCGCCCGCATGCACCTGGCGCCTGATGTCTTCCAGGACGACCGCTTCCGGGACGAGGAAGAAGCGCCCGTCATAGACTGGCACGATCGGGCAATGGAGACAGTGATGGAGGCATCCTCGACTGGCCTCGACATACCCAACCAACCGCTCTGTGCCGTTCTGTTCGAGCTTGGCATATTGGTCCAACATCGGAAGTCCGTCGCGTCGTGGGATCGGGTGTGGGACCCTTGAGGTCGTTGATGTAGCAAAGACACGCTGCAATGAAGGACCGACTACCCGACCGCGAGAACTGACTCCGTCGAGGAGGCTAATCGCAGACCCTCTGTTGAGAGCCTCGACGAGTGCAACGAGCGGGATGTCATACTCGCCGCCCACCACAGAATCGGCCAGCTCATGCAGCAGATATTCCGCATTGATCGAGGCATATAGTCCATAGAAACAGATGTGGCAGGCTGGATTCATTGTTCGAATCAGCTCGGCGACCCGCACGCCAAGACGGAGCGCCGTGTGCATGGGGACCGAGATGCCGACAAATCGCGCGAGCTGGAGCGCCGATTCATCGATGTTCTCAACCGCAATGTCGAGACTGACCGGCGCAAACCCGGCCTGTTCGAGAAATCCCATCGGCTGAGCGATGCCAAGGGGCTGGTGACCCAGCTCATAACAGGAGACACACATGATTGCGCCTGGGTGGCGCAGCAACGACTGTTCTTCTATTGACTCGGCAACTCGTTCCATCGCACAGTTCTCCAAATCAGTGCGGCCTCACTGTAACCTGTCCCTGAGAGCCGGCGCAATGCGACATGCGTGGATCTGTGGGGTAAGGTCCCATAACAGCCTGTGCGTTGTTGTGCAGGACTACCTTGCGGTCGTTTCCTGGTTCGAGAAGTACCGTACGATGTGTCGCGCATGGCTGCTGGATACGTGGAGGTGTTTAGAGTAGACTTGCTTCTCAGCGGACATGTACGTTCACCATGTCATAAGCGATCGTAACGTGGTCACTGCCACTGTATCTCCTCGAGAGCAACAGCATCATCAATCCGACAACGAAGACGTGTAACATCCCTTAACAAGAACGCGCGCGTGATCCCGAGTGGCCGGCACTCGGTGCGGTGGCGCTTTCGGAAAGATCGGTAACGAACACAGATGGTTTCTCCAACGACCCAGACCCTGTCAGACGCAGCACAGGTAAAGATTGTTCCACTCATCGCGAAGGAACTTGGTGTGGGACCCGATCAGGTTAAGGCTGCGGTCGCCCTGCTCGACGAAGGTTCGACCGTGCCGTTTATCGCACGCTATCGCAAGGAGGCCACCGGCAACCTTGACGATACGCATTTGCGCACGTTGGAAGAGCGCCTCCTGTATCTGCGTGATTTGGAACTGCGCCGCGCAGCGATTCTGGCGTCGATCGGCGAGCAGGGCAAGCTGACTGACGCGTTGCGCGGCACGCTCGAGGCGGCTGCGACCAAGCAAACGTTGGAAGATCTCTACTTGCCCTACAAGCCCAAGCGCCGCACGCGCGCGCAGATTGCGCGCGAGGCAGGGCTAGAGCCGTTGGCCGACGCCCTGTTCGCCGATCCGACGCTCGATCCCGAGCAGGAAGCCGTGAAGTATCTGAACGTGAGGCCTGCCGCCGAGGGTGTGGAGGCCATCAACGTGCCGGACGCCAAATCCGCGCTCGAGGGTGCACGAGACATTCTAGTCGAGCGTTTTGCCGAGACCGCCGAGCTGCTCGCCAAGTTGCGTACCCGCCTGTGGGACCAGGGCGGGGTCATCTCCACCGTGATCAAAGGCAAGGAAACGGCCCACGAAGAAAAGTTCCGGGATTACTATGCCTACGCTGAAACCATCCGCACCATTCCTTCGCATCGCGCGCTGGCGCTGTTCCGCGGACGTACTCTGGGTGTGTTGAAGCTGGACTTGAACCTGGGCGAGGCACTCGAAGCCGCTGTGCCGCATCCCTGCGTCGCGATGATCGCAGCGCATGTCGGCATCGAAGACCGTGGCCGTCGTGCGGACGCATGGCTCATGGGCGTCTGCGATTGGGCTTGGCGTGGCAAGGTGCACCTGCATCTCATGGTGGAACTGCTGGTGCAATTGCGCGAAGCGGCGGAAGCCGAGGCGATCAAGATTTTCGGCCGCAATCTGCATGAGCTGTTGCTGGCGGCGCCTGCGGGCCCGAAGGCCGTGCTCGGTCTCGACCCCGGCATTCGCACCGGCTGCAAGGTGGCGGTAGTCGATGCGACCGGCAAGTTGTTGGAGACCACGACCATGTATCCACTCCAGCCGCGCAACGATCGGCAGGGATCGTTGGCAACGCTGGTACGGTTGGTCGTGCAACATGGCGTCGAGTTGATCTCGATCGGCAATGGGACTGGCAGCCGGGAGACCGACAAGCTTGCCGTTGAGGCGATCAAAATGGTCGCGGTGCTGAAGCCGGAACACAAAGTAGCCAAGATTGTCGTCAGCGAAGCCGGGGCCTCGGTCTATTCGGCGTCGGCCTTTGCCGCTGCCGAGTTTCCTGAACTGGATGTCAGCCTCCGCGGCGCCGTCTCCATTGCCAGGCGTTTGCAAGATCCGTTGGCTGAGCTGGTGAAGATCGATCCCAAGGCAATCGGCGTCGGCCAATATCAGCACGATGTGAACCAACGGGCGCTGGCACGGTCGCTCGATGCGACGGTCGAAGACTGCGTCAATGCCGTGGGCGTGGACGTCAACACGGCCTCGGCGCCTCTGCTTGAACGGGTGTCTGGTTTGAACAGGGTACTGGCGAAGAACATCGTCGAGTACCGTGACGCGAACGGCCCATTTCCGAATCGCACCACGATACGCAAGGTGCCGCGTATGGGCGAGAAGACGTTCGAGCAGGCCGCCGGCTTTCTGCGTATCAACAATGGCGACAATCCGCTGGATCGCTCCTCGGTCCACCCGGAAGCCTATCCGGTGGTCGAGCGTATTTTAGCGCGCATCAGCAAAGGCATCGTGGATGTGATGAGCCAGCCTGCGGCACTGAATGGATTATCTCCCGCCGACTTCACCGATGAGCAGTTCGGCATACCGACGGTACGCGATATCTTGACAGAGTTGGAAAAACCGGGCCGTGATCCGCGCCCGGAATTCAAGACGGCCACATTCCAAGATGGTATCGAGTCACTGACCGATCTGCACCCAGGCATGATCCTCGAAGGAGTTGTGACGAACGTGGCTGCCTTCGGTGCCTTCGTCGATGTCGGCGTGCATCAGGACGGTCTGGTGCATGTGTCGGCGCTGGCCAATAAATTCATCAAGGACCCCCATGAAGTCGTCAAACCTGGACAAATCGTGAAGGTGAAGGTGTTGGATGTCGATGTAAAGCGTCAGCGCATTTCTCTGACCATGCGTCTCGACGAAGCGCCAGCTAGTGCGCCTGCCGTGAGTCGCGCACCGGTCGAGGCTTCTGCGGGAGCCATACGCGAGCCGCGTCACCGGCGTCCGCCTACACCCCAGCATGCTCCGGAGCACCAACCTCAGCTGGTTGGCACGATGGCAATGGCCATGGCGCTGGCTCGCGCCAAGCAGAAGAAATAGCACACGCGGTTTGATTTGGAGTAAATCTCGTGTCCGAAGACCTTCAGCGCACCAGAATGGGGATGATCACCCAACCCCATTGGTGGTCCGCGCAAGCCCAGGTTCGTGGCTGCTTTTACGGACGCGAGTGTTTCGGTCAGCAGTTTGTACGATAGACCGCAGCACCTCCGTGATTTCCGTCTGCCTTTTGAGGAAAAATCTTGCGGCCGATATCTTATTCTTGCCAACCCGCACTGTCAGGATCCGCGTGTCCGGCAGAGAAAAGACATCTTCATCGGTATCATCGTCGCCTATGTAGAGGGCCGCGGCGCAATTGAGTTGGTACATCAACTCCAACAACGCTGCGCCCTTGTGCGGCGCTGCGGCCGGCACCACATTGACCACAGCTTTCCCGAGGACAATGCGGGGGGGAGGAGACAATTCAGCTAAGATGTGGAAGACGAGCGCCCGGGCGTTGTCCTTCCGACCTGCGTTCCGGTAATGGAACGAGAGCGAATAGGATTTGTCCTCCACGAATACACCGCACCGGGCCAGCTCGGCACTGAACCGCTCTTCGATGAGATCTTTCCATCCCTCACACGTATCTCGGGCTTGCTGCACGACCTGCTGTGTCATATGCAAGCCTTCCAACCCATGGTTCCCGATCAGGTAAGGCACTGTGTTACCGACACGCGCCCGCAGATCTTCCACGGAACGCCCGGAAATGATGGCCGTTGGAGCGCGCTTGGCCAGTTCTCCGAGCCAGAGACGGATCGGCCGTCCCAGCTGCGCGGTGTGGCGATCGCGAACGATCTTCGCCAACGTTCCATCAAAATCGAAGGCAAACAAAGCATGAACCGTCAGGAGTGTCTCTAGTTCATTCCTACCCCTGTCTGTCAAAAGATATTCCATGCTCAGTGATCACTCAGCAAGCTCGTGCGCCCGACCTGCTTTATCACCCGTTCCCGTTGTCGCATGCGGGCGGCATCGATGAGCATGCGTCCTGCCCAGCGATAGACGTTGAACTCTTGGATCAGGCCTCGCATGTTGATCATCCTGGCGCGCTGTTCCACTTTGGGCATGGTCAAGGCGACCTGGAGCGCCGCAGCAAACTGGTCGATGTCATAGGGATTGATGACCAGTGCCTCCGTCAGTTCGCGTGCGGCGCCGGCAAACTGGCTGAGGATCAGGACACCCTGCTCGTCGTCGCGGGCCGCGACGAACTCTTTCGCCACCAGATTCATTCCGTCGTGAAGACTGCTCACCACGCAGAGATCCGCACCCCGGTAACACTCCAGCACTTGAGGCGGTTCGTGATGTTGGATGCGCAAGCAGATCGGCTCATAGCCGTCTCGTCCGAACCGCTTGTTGATCTGCTCGGCCAATGCCCGCACCTGGCTCGTGAAATGCTGGTATTGATCGATGGCCTCGCGGCTGGGAGCGGCAATCTGGACAAACGTGAATTTTCCGATCCATTCCGGTTGGAGTTCCAGCAACCGTTCCACTGCCATGAATCGCTCAAGGATGCCCTTCGTGTAATCGAGACGTTCGACGCCGATACCGACGAGGCGATCGGGCGGCAGCCCATAGTGTTCCCGCATCCGTGTTCGGCACTCCGGCACCGGCTGCTGGCTTTGAAGCCAGCGCAAGGGCCATTCGATGGAAATCGGATAGGGGTTGACCGCCGTCAGCTTGCCCCCATACGACACCGTCGAACTGCTCCGATCGATGCGCGCCTCAAGAGCCCGATCGATACTGTCGATGAAATTGTTACAGTGCACCCGGGTGTGGAATCCCAGAATACTGCTCCCGAGAAGTCCCTCCAGAATTTCCTGATGCCAGGGGCAGATCAAGAAACTTTCCGCGTTGGGCCAGGGGATATGCCAAAACGTGATGATCGTCGCATTCGGCAATTTCTCCCGGATGAGTTTCGGGAGCAGGGCGAAATGGTAATCCTGGACCAGGACGACCGGATTGTCGGTGGTGGCTTCCTCAGCGACGGCCTGGGCGAAACGTTTGTTAATCGCCACATATTGGTTCCAATCCGACGAGCGGAACGTGGGCCTGACGTGGGCGATGTGACACAAGGGCCAGAGACCTTCGTTCGCAAACCCGTAGTAGTAACCGGCCTCCTCTTCTGCGGTGATCCATACGCGGCGAATCTCATACGTGGGATGTTCCGGCGGCACACCGACATGGTTCCGCTTGTCCACGACATCCCGATCGGCCGATCCGTTGCCATGTGCGATCCACACCCCTGAACAGGCGCGCATGACCGGCTCCAGCGCCGAGACTAATCCACTTGCCGGTAGCTGCACCTCGATCTTCTGATCACGCCGTATGTGGACATAGGGTTGGCGGTTGGACACAATGAGTACCTGGTCGCCGGCGAGCTGTTCGTGAAGAATAGTCTTGAGGCTGGCCGGGGTCCATGAAATCTGACTCTCATCGCGCATTCGACGCTCGGCTTCGAGTGCCTCTACTAACGATCGCAAGTCCTTCGCCAGCGGCTGCAGTTCTGGCGCATGCTGCTCCTGCGTCAGTGGGGTCAGCAGTCCTTCCCCCTTCAGCATGGCTCGCACCCCGGCCAGCCATCCTTTCCAACTGAGGTGCGCGACCAACACGGTTACCAGCGAGATGATCGCGCCGAGACCCGCAAACAAATAAAAGACGTACCACTTCGTGTCGCTGCTGCGTTGTTGGATGTAACTCATGTCGTGGAGAAGCATCAGACGACCTACCGAGCGACCATGCGATTCAATGGATGCGGAGGCGATGTGCAGCGGCCCGCGGCCTAACTTCACCACGGTAGTCGAATCGGCCCCGAGGTCGGCAGTGCTTTCACAGGTCACTTCGTCGGGGTACGCTTGGGTCTTATACAGAAGGCGGTTGTTCGGATTACAAAAGCCCAGAGCATACAGCCGCTCATCCTGCATAATGCGAGTGAAGTACGCATGGATCTTGTTGTCCTTCGAGTCGGATACCAAAAGTTCCGAGAGGGGGCCCTCCATCGTACCGACCATCAGTTTGGCCCGAATGTCGAGATCCCGGACGAACCATTTCAACGTCAACGAATCGACCAGCGGGATCACTCCGTACGCGATCAACGCCAAGACGAGCGCCAACGGGAGGATGAATCGCAGCGAGAGGTTCATAGGAGCAAGGTAGTTTACTTTGGCCTTGAAATCAAATACTGTCGTCACATGTATCCGTACGGACTCATCGGCAACTGCCAGATTTCTTCGTTGATCAGCGACCAAGGCTCCATCGACTGGTTGTGTCTGCCGAGGCCGGATAGTCCTCCGGTCTTCGGCAGAATCCTGGATCCGGAAGGAGGATACTTTTCAATTTCCTCACCTGCCCCTCCTGAAACAGTCGCCACGACCCAACGCTATCTGCCGAATACCAACATCCTGGTGACCAGGGTCTCGCTTCCAAACGGCGACTCGTTCCAGATCACCGACTTTTGCCCCCGCTTTGAGCAATTTGGGCGCATCTACCGACCAGCCGCGTTGTTTCGCATCGTGGAACCGCTGAGTGGGACACCTTCTATCCGTGTGTGCTGTCGGCCCGTCTCCGGCTGGGAAAAAGAGCCGGCCCGCTTGATCCGCGGCAGCAGCCACGTGCGATACGACATCCGTGGGGAGCCCCTACGCCTGCTCACCAACATGCCCCTCACGTATCTCTGCGAGGAATCTGTTGTCGCACTCACCTCAACGATGTACTTCGCATTGACCTGGGGGCTTGGGATTGAAGATGACATCGTCAAGACCAGCCGGGAATTCCTGGACCAAACGACCAAACACTGGCGGACCTGGGTGAAGCATTGCTCCATCCCCGTGCTCTACCAGGAAGAGGTGATTCGTTCAGCACTCACCCTCAAACTCCACTGTTACGAAGACACGGGCGCGATCCTCGCCGCGCTGACGAGCAGTTTGCCCGAGCATGTCGGAGGAGGGCGAAACTGGGACTACCGCTACTGTTGGCTTCGTGACGCATACTATTCGCTGTCCGCCTTTCACAACCTCGGCCACTTCGAAGAAATGGAAGGCTTTCTCAAGTTTCTTCTCAACATCGCCTACACGCTGGATCAATCTCATGACCGTCTCTCGCCCGTGTATTCGCTGAGCCTAGACTTGCCAATCCCCGAAACAGAACACCGGAACTGGGAAGGATTCGCACACAGCCGACCGGTGAGGAGTTGCAATCAGGCAGCCGAGCACGTTCAAAATGACGTCTATGGAGAGATGATCCTCACCTTGGCGCCCATCTTTTTCGACAACCGATTCTACGATCTGCGAACAAAGGAGCACGAAGACTTGGTGGCGAAGCTGGTCCACCTTTGCATACGGAGTATTTCCAAGCCGGATGCAGGCCTGTGGGAGATCCGCAACGGGTGGAAGGAACATTCCTTCACCAACCTGATGTGTTGGGCCGGTCTGGATCGAGCCGAACGCATGCAGCGGGCGGGGTTTCTTCAGTCCCTCTCCGTGGATCTGGA
>JAYTTD010000049.1:0-28855 GCA_043745235.1 Nitrospira sp.
GGAACGGGTAAGACCTATCTGGCAATGGCCATGGCGGTGAGTGCGTTAATGAAGAAAGAAGTGAGCCGCATCATTCTTGCGCGACCGGCCGTTGAAGCGGGCGAGAAGATCGGGTTCTTGCCCGGCGATATGTATGCCAAAGTGAATCCCTATCTGCGCCCTCTATACGATGCGCTGTTCGACATGATGGATATGGAACGGGCTGCGCGCGCAATCGAACGGGGCGACATTGAGATCGCGCCACTCGGGTTTATGCGAGGCCGCACGTTGAACGATTCGTTCGTCATTCTCGACGAAGCGCAGAATGCCACGGCGGAGCAAATGAAGATGTTTCTCACGCGACTTGGGTTCCATTCCAAGGTGGTCGTCACCGGAGATATCACTCAGGTGGATCTGCCACCCGAACGGGTCTCCGGCTTGATCGAGGTGCGGGAGATTCTGCGCGACGTCGAGGGCATCGAATTTGTCTACTTCGACGAGCGAGATGTAGTCCGTCACAAGTTGGTGCAGGACATCATCAAAGCCTACGACCACCATCAGAACCCCGCTCAGTCTTCGAGCCCCTCATCCAGCACGGCGGGACGTCGACCGTCGCCGGTACCTCATAATAAGCAGACGAAGCCTGCCACCACGTCCTCACCGCTCCCGGACCCTGGGGGCCAGTCGCATTAATGCCGGTCCATATGCAGAGTCACGTTCGCCGTGTGACGTTTGATCAGGCGCGCCTGGAAGGACTGGCGCGGGCGATTCTTTCCGATGTCGGGGAAACGTCGGCGGAGCTGGGCGTCCTGTTCGTGGGCGATCAGCGAATGCGGGGTTTCAATCGTCGGTATCGGGGCAAGGATCGCACGACCGACGTGCTGGCCTTTGCCATGCGGGAATCCCACACCCCGCACCCCGCACCCCTCACGCCGGTCATGCTCGGTGACGTGGTGATTGCTGTGCCGACGGCAGCGCGCCAAGCCAGACAGGGGCAACGATCGCTGGACGAAGAGCTGACGATACTCTTGGTCCACGGTATTCTGCATCTCTGCGGCTACGATCATGAGCGGAGCGAGAAAGAAGCGCGCCGGATGCATCGTCGTGAACGGATGATTTTGCGGGCGATCATGCGGCGGCCGAAACGAGTGGAGAAAGCGGAACGTGCGAGAAAAGCGAGACGGGCGCGACTAGGTGGAATTCAATCTTCCTCCGTCACGCGTTTCGCGCCTTTCTCGCGCTTCACGCTTCAGGGGTAGATCTATGGGATGGCTGCAGCGATTGAGTGACGGGCTCACGAAAACGCGTGATGTCGTTCGTGGGTCTTTGGATCGGCTGCTTGGTCGTGCGGCGGACCCGGTCCTCTTGGAGGAATTTGAAGCGGCCCTCATGGCTTCCGACCTCGGTGCCCGCGTCGTGGACCGTGTGATGGAGCGCCTCAAGAAGCAGCTTCAAGGGACCGATGCCTCACAGCCCGGTCTGGTGCATACGGTATTGAGGGACACCCTGCTCGCTGTGCTGACGCCCGTGGAAGGGCTGCCGTTGGAATCCCTGCTCGCGAAAGGCCCCCAACCCTTCGTCATACTGGTGGTGGGCGTGAACGGCGTGGGTAAGACGACGACGATTGCCAAGATCGCGCAACGGCTTGTGCAGGTCGGGAAGGTGCCGTTGCTGGTGGCTGCCGATACCTTTCGCGCGGCGGCGATCGATCAGCTGCAAGTCTGGGCCGATCGAGTCGGTGTCGATGTGATCCGTCACCGCCATGGAGCCGATCCTGCTGCCGTCGCGTTCGATGGGATCGCTGCTGCGAAAGCTCGGCGGGTGGATGCGGTCCTGATCGATACGGCTGGCCGGCTGCACACGAAATCGAATCTCATGGATGAGCTCCGAAAAATCACGCGTGTCATCGCGGGGGAATGTCCTGGCGCGCCGCACGAAGTGCTCCTCGTGCTGGACGCCACAGTCGGGCAGAACGCGCTGTCCCAAGCCCGTCAATTCCATCAAGCGATCGGCGTCACCGGTTTGGTCCTGACGAAGCTCGACGGCACCGCTCGCGGAGGGATCGTCGTCGCGATTGCCGAGGAACTGAAGTTGCCTGTGAGACTGATCGGAGTCGGGGAGTCGGTTGAGGATCTGCAGGATTTTCAGAGCGGGGCTTTCGTGGACGCGCTCCTCGGGACATCAGCGCCGCCCTCCGCCTAGTTCCTCAGTGTCACAGACCGGGAGGTGTGAAGCGTGAGACCTGGCTTGTTTTTCTTGTTTATTTGGTCGTGTGGTTGAACGAGATAAACCAGACAAACCAGATCAACCCTTCCCCCCTGTCTCGCAAGGCTATTCTGAACAACCTCCGGTGAGATCCTGTCATTTTCTTTTCTGCTGGCATCGCCTGTGTTAGGCTGAGTTTGCGAAATATCCAGACGCGCCGCGCCATGCATTCTTGTCTGTAAGGTTGAGACATGATCAAGATTCTGGTTATCGACGACGACCGTATGAACTGTGAGCTGATCCAGTCTGTCATGACTCGACATGGGTATCAGGTGCTGTCGGCGACGAGTGGGATTGAAGGCCTAACCCTTTTCCGCCAGCAGGCCCCGCGTGTCACCATTCTCGATCTTCGTATGCCTGAAATGGATGGGCTGACCGTCCTCAAAGAAATCCGTGCATACGATCCCCATGCGCCAGTGATCATCCTGGGCGGCGGAGCAACTGAGGAGCAGGAAAATCACGCGCGAGGATTACGCGTCACCGATTTTGTCCGAAAGGGCCTGTCGCTTGACGTGCTGGTTGAATGTATCAATCGGGTCGTACAGCTTCCGGCTAGATCCGTTTCTGCTTTACCGGTGGCAGGCAGCGCAGCCGTAGCCGACACGGGGGAATCGATCCTCGTCGTCGATGATGAGCCCTTGGTCCGCGACCTGCTCGTTCAGTTTCTCAGCCTCCGCGGCTATCGGGTACTCGGTGTGAAAGACGGACCCGAGGCCCTCTCGATGGTGGAACAGACGCCCCCCGACCTGATCCTCCTTGATCTGTTCATGCCCGGCATGGACGGCGTCGAGGTGCTCCGGCAACTCCGTCAACGCGAATACACCGGCGGGGTGATCATCATCACCGGGAGTCACGACGAAGAGCGCCTCGATGAAGCCTGGGCTCAGGGGCCGCAAGAAGTCATCGGAAAGCCGATCGACTTGGAGCAATTGCTGACGTCCATCCAGCTTGTGCTCGTCTGTCGCGAATGCTAAAACTCTTCCGATGCCAATCGGAAGCAGAATGGTCTCTTTTCTCTGTCTCTTTTTCGTCGCGCTCCTCAGCCACGGGGCTCTCAGTATCGTCTGTGCAGCCGACCCAGTCCTGCCGCGAGTCGTCATTCGGCATCACGAATTACTCGTAGAGATCGTCCCCGAGCAGCATGCACTCATCGCAAAGGACCGGCTGACCCTTGAGGTGCCGCAGTCGCAGGCTCCGATTCGCTTCTCTCTTGCCTCCACGCTCCAGATCGACCGCATTACACTCGTGCATACATCGGTTGGGGCGGAGGTCTCGATTCACGATGTGCCGTTTGAGATCGAGCATGGTTCTGCGCCGGAGTCTGTCCAGGAGGTCACAATTCCCTCGCAGGTCGTGGCTGCCGGACTGGTGACGCTGGATGTGCACTACCATGGCGTCATCAATGATCCGCCGCGAGATCCACGCCATCTTCGTTTTGTGACGCCCAGCGAGACTGCCGGACATATCGGGCCGGAAGGCGTCTATGTGAGCAGCGAGAGCCGCTGGTATCCCGATATCCCCGAATCACTCAGCACCTATGCGTTGTTGGTTGCCGTGCCAACAGGGTGGACCGTCGTGACTCAAGGGAAGGCCGGTGAGTCGCATGCCTGTCCAGCCGGGCTCTGTCGCAGCGATCAGATGGTGATGACGGAGTGGACCGTGATGCAGCCGAGCGAGGCCCTCACGCTCGTGGCGAATACATTTGTCACCTCGTTTCGCGACTGGACGGCCAAGACCGGCCAGAGGATTCAGCTCTCGACCTATCTCTTTCCCGACGATGCCCATCTGGCCGAGGAATATCTTGATGCCACCGCGCGCTATCTGGACGCCTACATCCCTCTGCTGGGCCCCTATCCGTTCGAGAAGTTTGCCGTGGTGGAAAATTTCTTTGCGAGCGGGCTCGGCATGCCCTCGTTCACCCTGCTGGGGAGCGGCATCATCAAGCGACATTACGTGCAACCCTACGCGCTTGGCCACGAGATCGTGCATTCGTGGATCGGCAATGCCGTCTTCAACCGAGCCGAGCGCGGGAATTGGGTGGAAGGTCTGACGACTTACTTAGCCAACTATTACTGGCACGAACTGATGGGAGATCGCGCGCAGGCACGGGACCAACGCCGTCTGATGGTGCAGGGGTACAATCTCCACGTGCCGCCTGAGAGGGACTATCCGGTCGCGCAATTCACGCAGAAACAGGATGAGCGAGACAACGCTATCGGTTACCAAAAGTCCGCCATGCTGTTTCACCTCCTGCGCCAGGAAGTGGGAGAGGAGACGTTCTGGCAGGCCTTGATGAGCTTAGTCGCGCAATATCGTGGCAGGCATGCGGAATGGGGCGATCTTGAAAGGGTCTTTGCAGAGGCGAGCCGCCGGGATCTTCGATGGTTTTTCACGCAATGGGTGGAACAGGACGGGGCGCCGGTGCTGTCGTTGTCGGAGGCCCTGGCTCGTCCGGTGATGGGGGAGCGAGCGGAGACTTTTCAGCTAGAAGCCACGATCGTCCAATTGAACAAGCCCTTTCGTCTTCCCCTTCAGCTGTTGATTCATATGGAGGGTGACCGTGAGCATCGTCTGACTCTGCCGCTGCGTGTGCTGCGCGAGACGATCTCCGTGACCCTGCCCGCTCGACCGATCGCGATCGATCTCGATCCTGAATTCATGACCGTCCGACGGATTGCCCGGCAATCGTTGTCGCCGGTGCTCAATCACTATGTCACGGATCGTCGCCGCTCGGTCTTGACGGCGTTTATGGATGAGCCGGACCATCCCTCGCCGTTTCGGGACGTGGTCTCGCGCATTGAAGTCCAGGAGCAGCAGCGACCGATCGGCGAGCGAACGGTGATTGCCTCGCTGGCTCAGGATGGACTGTTGCCTCAGGAAGGTTCGGTGTTAGTATTGGGCGGCCCGGAATCACGTTCCGGGATTCAATCGGTCCTGGCCCATCACTGCGGTGAGCGCGCGACGCTGAACGACAGAGGTGTGACCGTGATGGGCACCGCGCACGAAGGGCCTGGCCTGGCACTGCTGGTCAGTTGTCATCGGGTCGATCGTCCAGGCAGCGTTGTGACGGTGCTGTATGCGGCCACGCCACAGGCCGTGGCGAAGGTGGCGCGGCTGCTCTTTTTTTACGGGTGGAACAGTTTCGTGTTGTTCAAGGATGGAGCGGTGGTCACCCGCGGGGAGTGGCCACTCACGAGCGATCGTACGGAGGTGCGTCTTGATGCGAGTAATCCCATTCGGTAAGGGGTGCATGATCGGACTCGTCTGTCTGTTGCTGGGTGAGCAGACAGGACAGGCAGAGGGCCTTGCCTCAAAGGCTCAGGCGGTTCCCGCTCACCAGGTTGAGCGGCATCTGAAGAATATTCGTCAGTTGACGGTGGGCCGGCAGAATGCCGAAGCCTACTTTTCCTTCAGCGGAAATAAATTGATTTTCCAATCCACGAACGATTGGACGAAGGGTACTAATGCAGCCACGCTCAAACCGGCCGACGCGGGGCTGGGCTGTTATCAGATGTATGTGATGGATCTGGACAGTGACACCGTTCGATTGGTGAGCACCGGCACGGGCGCCACGACGTGCGGATACTTTTTCCCTGGCGATCGCCGCGTGCTCTATTCGTCGACTCATGCGGCGGGGCCGAACTGTCCGCCGAAACCGAAGCGAGATGGGGCCTACCGCTGGGCCTTGGACGATTACGATATTTATGCCGTAGGCATGGATGGTCAAGAGATGCAGCGGCTGACCTCCACGCCGGGCTACGATGCGGAAGCGACCGTGTCGCCGGACGGGAAGACAATCGTCTGGACGTCCGTGAAAGACGGGGACTTGGACCTCTATGCCATGAATCTCGATGGCTCGAAGTCCCGGAGGCTGACGAAGGAGATCGGTTACGACGGCGGGGCGTTCTTTTCACCGGACAGCCAGCGCATCGTCTACCGGGCATCGCATCTCACTGATCAGGGGGAGATTACCAAGTACAAGGACTTGCTCAACCAGGGGCTGGTGGAGCCGGGGCAACTTGAAATTTTTGTGATGAATGCGGATGGAAGCGGCCAGCACCCAGTCACGTCGAACGGCGCCTCGAATTTTTCGCCGTTCTATTTTCCCGATGGCAAGCGGATCATATTCTCATCGAACATTGAAACGAAGGGCGAAGGAGGCCGACCAAGCTTTCATCTCTACGTGATCGGTGAGGCCGGCCAAGGTCTTGAGCGGCTCACATTCGATGGACACTTCAACAGTTTTCCCATGTTCTCGCCTGACGGCACACGATTAGTGTGGGTATCAGATCGACTATCCAAGACGCCTGGAGAGTTCAATGTCTTTCTCGCCGACTGGGTTCCCTGAAGCCTTCATCGTTGAACGTGTAGATCGATTCTCATGGCTCTCCCGCGATTGACGACTGACGATTTACGATTCACGTCTATTGCAGCCGTCCTCCTCTCCGTCTGTGCGCTCATCCTCTCGTTCGTGGGGTTATTTGAGTGGGATGTGCCGCTCACCCGGTTTGTCCGTTCGCTCAACGATGTTCATATGGACCATCTGGCCAATCCCTGGCTGGCCCAACTCAGCGACATCGGTGATCGTCTGGGCAAGGGAGAGTCTCTGGTGATCCTGAGCCTCGGGCTGCTGGCGGTCGGGTATGGATTGAAACATGAGACCTGGAAAGCCGCCGGGTGGCAGAGTCTGTTGGCACATGGAGTCGCCGCGGGCATCAGCAATCTCGTCAAGCATGCAGTCGGCCGGCCTCGCCCAAAATTCATGCATGCGGGGAATCTCGAATTGTCTCCGGTAGCCGGCAGTGGTTGGGATTCGTTTCCGTCCGGCCATGCGACCACCTCTTTTGCGGTGGCAGCGGTATTGGCTGCAAAGTTTCCTCGATGGCGTTGGGTGATTCTGCCCTTGGCGATGGCCATTGCGGCGAGCCGCATCGTGCGCGGGTCACATTTTCTGACCGATGTGGCGGGGGGTGCGGCCATAGGATATGCGGTCGGTTCGGTGGTGGCCCGTCCCTGGCGTGAGTGGCGCGTATCCCTCGAATCAGCCCTGTTCGAGATGACGCCTCTCCTCGCTGCGCTCCTCGCCGTTGTCTGGACGATTGGATATCAACCGTCAGATGCGTGGCTGGTTGCGCAATGGATCGGCGCCGGTGTGCTCTTCACCTTGCTCGGGCTCGCTGGCCATGTGCTGTTGGCGGTTCAGGCAGCTAAGGCGCCAACATGGCTCTCAATCAGTATGACGCAGGGCCTCATCGGTCTCGGGCTTAGCATGACCACGGGATCGCTGTGGGTGACGGCGACGGTGCTGTGCGTCTGTCTTGCGCACTGGTTGCGAAGCCATGGAGACGTAGCGACGGATTCTGCGATCGTGCCGGCACGGTATGGCCTGGTACTCAAGGAAGCGGTGTTTGTCCTCGCGGTGCTGTTGGTGCTTCTGCTGGTCGCCGATCTCAGAGGCGCATTGCCGATGTTGTGACGGGTCAATGGCCAAGAATGCTGGGTGGAGAGGGTTGGGTCGCAGCCTCTGGCATCGTCACCATCGGCTGGTTGGCCAACAGCACGTAGCCGTAGCGTTTGAGAATGGGGACCAGTGTGACCGCCTCTGCCGGCAATTTCGACTGCGCACTCTCCGGCAATAGAATTATGACTCTCGTTGACTCTTTCAGGGCCGTCCGTATCCTGTCCTCTTCCCCTCTATGCACGAAGAGCGTCTTGCGTCTTGCGTAAAATACGGATGACGCTCTCGTGGTGCTATAGGCGATGAATTGATCCTGGGGGGTGAGGTTCAGTCCTGCGGCATACGCGAGTTCCTGCGGGGGTGCGATCGCATATCGATTGATATGGGGGATGACGATGACGATGACGATCAGAACTAAACCGGCTAAAGTCGCCCCCGCTGCCCAGAATGCGCCTCCACGCCGTTCGTCGTTCAATCCAAGATATCCCACGATCGCCATCCCGAATAACAACACGGTCGCCGCCAGATAGGGGCCGATGCCCAGATCCACCTGTCCGGCCAAGGGGAACTCCCGCACCATCTTGGAGGCGTAGGTTGTGTAGAGCGTAGGGAGGCAGGCAAACCCGATTGCCAAGAGATATCCCACACCCATCATGAGGTGAATGGAGGCCCGAATCCCTTTCGTCCTCGGATCGTGCAGGCATCGCGACCAGTAGGAGGCTGTCAATATGGCGGCGGCAGGAAATAATGGGCCAATGTAGTGGGGCAGACGGGTCGAAGAAGCGGTGAAGAATATGAAAACGCCCACGACCCATAGGGCCGCAAAGAGGTCGAGTTCGGATGTCTCAGAGGAATCTGGACGAATACGCGCACGGCGTATGAGGTACCATTCTTTGAGGGTGTAATAGAGCGGGATGGGCAGGAGCGCGCTCCAAGGAAAGAAGCCTATAAGCATGACCGGGAGATAGAAAAAGATGGTCCCATAATGTCCTTCCATCGGGCTGAGAAATCTGCCGATCGTATGGACCTTCGCGCCTGAGGCATAGGCGTCACCATGCACGTAGAACATGGCTGCATACCAGGGGGCGGCGAGCAACACGAACAGGAGCATGCCCGCAAGGGGAAATCCCTTCTGCCAATACTCGGGCCAGCGCCGCGTCCAGGTCAGGTAGAGTACCGCCGTGATGAGAGGCACGGCGAACCCGACCGGTCCCTTCGTCAGCGTGGCGATGGCCATACCGATATAGAACATCCAGATCCATCGGCGTACGACGCCTTCTCCATGCAGTCCCAGCCAGAATCCGTACAACGACGCCGTGGTGAAAAAAATCAAGACACTGTCGGTCAGCGCCATGCGTCCGAGCCCAAGGATTTCCAGGTTGAGTAAGAGCATCAAGCCGCCGAAGAGTGCGACGGTTCGGTCGCGTTGGTGCGCGAGAAATAGGTATTGGATGAGGATCAGGCCCACGCCGAAGAGGGCTGAAGGGAATCGTGCAGCGAACTCGTTGACACCGAATAGGCGATACGACTGATCCATCAACCAATAGATAAAGACCGGTTTCGCGACGCGTAGCTCACCGTTAAACGTCGGCGTCAGGCGATCCCCGGACTCGAACATCTCGCGCCCGGCCTCGGCGTTTCGTCCCTCGTCTTGATCAGTCAGGCCCATGTTGCCGAGCCCCAAAAAGAATAACAGCCCCGACAATAGGAGGAGGGCGAGGAGGATCAGTGTGTAGTGAGAACGGTCGGTCGTGGTCATGGAATCGTTCAGATCGTGTGGTGACGGCATACGTTGAGCCTGTTGGACTTCAAAGAGTTATGATCGTGGAGGGGAGGGATTGGTCGACTGGCTCGCACGAGAGATCAGCATCAGATTGCGCACGTAGACGATAGACCCGATGCTCTGTCCTGCGATGAAGACCGGATCTTTCCGATAGATTGCATAGGCAAGCGTGATGAGTCCGCCGATCAGGCTCATGTACCAAAACGAGACCGGGACCTGACTCTCCGCCTTTTTTTCAGAGGCAATCCATTGGACGACCCACCGTCCGAAAAACAGCCCTTGGCCGAGAAATCCGATGCCGAGCCAGATATGTTCAATCGTGATGGTCATCATGGAACCGTCATGTGCGACGGGCGAAATGAGCGCAACACACGCAAGGTCGTTGACGGTTACGGCCCATGGAATCGTGCTCGTCGCGCATGTCTTGCCATTCTCGCGTATCCTGTCTTCCCGCTCGTCACTTGTCGCGGAAGGTGTACCGCAATACTCTGGTTTGCATCCACCGCACGGCAATCAAATCGTAGAGAGATTTGAACAGTCGGTTGCCCATGCCGTACTTGGAGACGCCGTGAATGCGGGGGTAGTGCCGAACCGGCACCTCCGTCACCGTGAACCCATGCATGAGCGCGAGCGCCGGGAAGAACCGGTGCATGCCCTCGAAGAGCGTGATGCGTTCCAGCACGGGACGCCTGAATATCTTGAGCGGACACCCGGTGTCGTGGACACCGTCATGGGTAAAGACATTCCTCACGCGGTTGGCGATTCGGGACGACAGTTTCTTCACCAGGCCATCTTGCCGCTCTTGCCTCCATCCGCACACGAGATCATGGGTATCAGTATAGGGGAGGAGTTTCAAGATGTCTTCGCTGTCCTGCTGAAGGTCGCCGTCTATTTGGATGATAATGTCTCCGAAAGACTGATTGAAGCCCGCTTCGAGCGCGCAGGTCTTGCCGTAATTTCGATCGAGGTGAAATACCCGAACCTGGGCATGCTCCTCCGCCAGGCGATCCAGTGCTTCACCGCTGCCGTCGGTGCTGCCGTCGTCCACGAAGATAATCTCGAACGGCCGAGTCTTCGAGGCCGCGTGTGAAATCATGACGGCCAGCAGACCCTCAATCAGTGGGGCGAGATTGTCTCGTTCATCCTTAATGGGGACGATGACGGAAGCCCATGGATGGGATGGCACGGCCATGCGGGGTAGATATTCCTGACGCAGAAGGGAGCCGACACGTTCACGTGGGTATTCTACAGAATGCTCTGCAGCGGGTCAAACGTTCGCAAGTCTTTCCTTATCGACTCCACGAATGCCAAGGCTGAGAGCGTCGCCATCATCGCGCCGAATGTGAAGGGAGTGGCAGGTCCCACCCTACCACGCAGAAACCCCGCGATGAGGTTGGCGGGAAGGATCGCCAGCCCGGCTGTCATCATATGGATAGAGGCCGAACCCGGTGGCCTTCTGTTCTGCTCGGATCAATGTCGCGAGATAGGCGTGCGGCAACACTCCGGACTGAATCCGTGGACCCGTTCCATGCGAAGGTGGTTTGGTGTAGATTGCTCGGTCGGGAGATCAGAAAGAAAATTCTAGCTAAGAAGTACGTGAAGTCAACAGCGTATAAAAGAGTTGCGCGTGAGACCACGATAGATCTCCAGAGACATCGCGATGGATATTGGGGTAACCTAGCGCGCCGACGATTTTGAACCGGCCCTTTCAAGACCACAGAATGGATTCTTCTGAAGCCACGGTGTATCGTGCTCCGATTTCATTGCATCGGTTCCTACTTCTTTCAACATTTTCACTCAGGTCAGATTGACGCACACCATCGCCGTAGCAACATCCCTCTGCATGCTGGCCTTCTTGCTCGCGGCCATACCGCTAGGAGGAAAGGCTCAGGCTGAAACAATTCACGAGAGCGGACAGACAGGGGAGCAAACTGCTTTACCCAAAACTGAACCGCAAACTCGGGAGCCGGATCCGCTTGAGTCGTTCCTCAAGAGGGGCGACTATACGTTTATCCCGATTCCGGCCTTCGCGTATAACCGGAATGAAGGGTACTGGCTCGGTGGCCAGGCGTGGATTTTGAAGGAAGATGCGCGCGGGCATCTCGGGACACTCATCGTCCCGCAGTATTTCTATAATCGCCTGGTCGGGCATACTGTCAACGGCAATTATTTCCGCTACCCCTCCAGCACGGAACAGTATGAGATCACAGGGTCATTTTCTGAGCACATTGCGCGCGATATTGACGTTCGGTACAAGGATATCGGGGCGGGCGATGGCCGCTATATCATCGGGGGGCAAGTCCAATGGTTTAAGGATCCGTTGGAGAGGTTTTTCGGCCTGGGCAACCGCGCTCAGGAACAACAGGAAACCAATTACACGTCGGAGGAAATTAAGGTCAACCTCACCGGAGGTATCAAACTCAATTCCGACTTCGCTGTGCTCTTCACAGAGCGGTTTCGAAGCGTGAGATTGGAAAAAGGCATTGTAGACTCCTTGCCAGAGACCAGACAATTGTTCGGGCAAGTCGCGGGGATTGAAGGAGCGCAGATAATCGGACACCGCCTGACTCTGCGCTATGACACTCGCGATCATCAACTGAGCCCCACGAAGGGCACCTATATCACGGCGAGTGGGGAGTTCAACCAAAATCTCAAACATGAAGATCCCAACCGATGGTGGCGTTATACCATCGATGCCCGGACATTAATTCCCCATGCTCAGGGCCGGCTGATTTTTGTGGCCCGTTTCCTGGCGGATGGAGTGGCCGGTGAGAAATTGGAAATCCAGCCGACGAGCCAGGCCGAAGAGGTACAACGTGGCATTCCGTTTTATGAACGCCCGATGCTGGGTGGCGAGACGACTCTTCGCGCATTCGGCCAGAACCGCTTTATCAGCAATTCCGCCCTTCTGTTCAACTTCGAGGAGCGCATCCTGTTACAAGAGCGTGAGATTTTCGGCTATGTCATCGGCATGGAAATCGCGCCCTTTCTCGACCTGGGGCGCGTGCAACGGGTCAATCTATGGGAACAGCTCGATTTTAGGAATTGGCAGGTAAATCCCGGCATAGGTATACGGTTGTTGGCCAAGCCGTATGTCGTCGGCCGTGGCGACTTTGCCTATGGACGAGATGGGCTCAATGCGTTTATAGGGATCGATTACCCGTTTTGAGACGGCACTGACAGTTGCTGAACTCATGTAGCGCTCAACGCTGCCGCCCTCGGCTCATTGCAACCTACTCCAGCCACTGGCTCGCCGATCCGAATCCGACAATGGTCCTGCGCGAGGATCCATCCGCCGTTAAGAGCAGACTTGCATCTCTTGTTGTGCATGGATCTTTACTGTCTGAAGCTGAAAAAATGCCGTCACAGTCTCCACAACGGCTTCTCGCTGTTTATCAACGGTAATGACGTGGTAACAGTCATTCAGCAATACCAGATTCTTCTCTATTGACGAAATCTCGTCGTAGACAATGGATGCATTGCGGGGGCTGGTCATGTCATCTTCGCGCGCCTGGAGAATGACCGTCGGTGCTGTGACTTCGTGCAATCGTGACCGAACTCGCACGATGAGCCGGTCGATTTCCGTGAGCGTCCTCAACGGAAATATCGGATAGCCCTTCGATGCCGCAGAGGGGGGGGGCAGGCTCTGGCCGTGAATCGCTTTCCGCCGTGTCTGCCACTCATTCATCCATTCACGCAGAATGGCCATGAGATTGTAGGACTTGCGCACCGAGGCCTGCAGCAGTTCATCCTTGATTCCAAACGGAGGCCCATCAAGATGGAACATCCATCGCTGGAGTGAAAGCGGTATCCCCTTCATAGCCAATGGCAGAATTGCATGGGACCAGGGGGTATTCCAGCCATCGTAGACGAAGGTGGGCGAGAACACGCCTACCCCGTCTACCCTGACGACCGTGGACGCCTCTAATGCCAAGAGCGCCCCGGCACTCAGCCCGGCGACAAAGACGTACTCATATCGCTCCCGAATGAAAGAGAGTTGCCTCTGTACATGTGCGCGCCAATCCTGCTCAGTGGTCTTCACGAGGTCTCTCAGCCTGGTGCAATGTCCAGGAAGCGTCGTCACATAGACATCCCATCCGTTCTTCCTGGCCAGTTTCCGAGCAAGATAGGACATCTCGGCTGGCGTGCCGGTGACACCATGGATGAGATAGATCAGCACGTGTGATTCCGTGTGAAACGCGATGTCTGTCTCCTGACGGTCAATCATGCCATCCAAGAGACCTGCACGTGTTACTCGATGGGGTTTCATCATGCCTTGGCACACGTCTTAAATAAGTACTCCAGCAATTCAATCCCCAGATCGATTTCACCTCTGGTGATATCCAGCGACGGCGCCAGTGTGAAGACGTTTTTATAGTGCCCGCCGATATCCAACACTAATCCCATGGGGCCACGGGATGAAGGCAACCCGCCGACCAGTCCCGCTTCAAAAATCCGGTCCGTCAGCTCTTTATCCGGGGTGAAGCGATCAGGTTTCGTGACTTCGATACGAAGGGCCAATCCTAACCCGGATACGTCTCCGATTGTGGCATGGCGTTTCTTGAGTATTTCAAGTCGCTCAAGAAAATACGCGCCCGATTCGGCAACCTTTTTCTCGTACTGTTGTTGCTCAATCCAATTGAGCGTCGCAAGCGCAGCCGTCGTCCCCAGCGTATTGGACGCAAAGGTCGAATGCGTGGACCCGGGAGGAAACTTCGCAGGCGAAATAAGCGCTTCCTCCGCCCATAGCCCCGAGATGGGATTCAATCCATTCGTCATGGCCTTCCCGAAGACGACGATGTTCGGCTTCACCCCAAAATTCTCTATTGCCCAAAACTTGCCGGTTCTGAAAAACCCCATCTGAATTTCATCGTCTACGAACAAAATCTTCCGCTCGTTCAGAATCTTTTGTAGCCGTGAGAGGTACTCCGGCGGGGGAATAATATATCCACCGGTGGCCTGCACCGGCTCGACATAAAATGCAACGAACTCCGACTCATTGGCCTTCGCATCCCAGAAGGAGTTGTACTCCGTTTCAAACAGGCGCTCGACTTGGTTGACACAGTAGTAGTCGCAGGTGTCCAGTTTCTTGCCGTACGGACAACGGTAGCAGTAGGGATACGGCACGAAGTGCGCGCGACTCGAGAAATGACCGAAGCGACGGCGATACCGATAGCTGGAGGTAATCTCCGACGCGCCGAGCGTCCGTCCATGGTAACCACCGGTGAAGGCCATGAACAGGCTCTTGCCGGTGGCATTGCGAACCAGTTTCATCGAGTCCTCAATCGCCTGCGCCCCTCCCACGTTAAACTGGATTCGCCCCTTCAGGCCAAACGCGCGTATGCACTCTTTTGCGAGCTTCTCCGACAGCAACACTTTTTCTTCGTGGAGGTATTGGCAGGCCAGTTGAGGCAATCGATCGAGCTGCGCTTTGAGGGCATCGATAATCGTCGTATTGCGATAGCCGAAATTGACGGCCGAGTACCACATCTGTAGATCCAGATAGGGTTTGTCCTCACGGTCATAGAGGAAACTGCCCTCGCAACCTTGAAAAAATTTTGGCACCGGCGAATAGTGCACGGTGTCCCCGTGCGAGCAGTATTTCGCCTCCTTCTCGCGAAGTTCTTCTTCGCTGATGTGAATCATGGGAAGAGGTTTCATGGAATGAGGGCCTCCTTAAAAAAAATCCGTTCGGCCACGTCGGTGAGTGTCTCAAACGGGAGATAGGTGATCCCGTGGACCTCGCACCATTCCCGGAGTGTCCCTTTGGCAAATAGGGTTTGCATCTTGGCTGACACACACTGATCTGATCGGCCGTCTCCGATATAGACCGTCCGGGAAAACGAAGAATCCGAGGGGAGCGTTAACGCGCACTTACAGGTACCGGCCCCACTCTCGCATTCTTGCGCAGCGAAGGGGAAACTGAGTAACGGCTTGCCGGCTTCGTCCCAGCGAAGATGATTCGAAAAGACAGAGAGATGCAAAAGATTATGCCGACGTAAGACTGCTTCAACGAGCAGATCGATTCCGTCGCTCACAATGGTGAGAGGTACCCCTTCTTCCGTGCATCGGCAATCGAGCGCAATGATTCCCTCATCAATCGGAAGATCGCCTGCAAATCGGATGAGGGTTTCTCGATCTGCCTGGATCAGTTCGATTTGGCGGGAGAGACATTCTTGGCTTGTGATTTCGCCGTCCACCCACCGCTGTTCCCAGTCACGCCAAGCCGGCAAGGCGAAGGTCTCGAGCACCGCGTCGGTGGCGTCAACACGGGTGATGGTTCCATCGAAATCACAGAACACCGCAGTCCCCGTAGCACACCGACGCAGATGTAGGTTTAGGTTGTTTTGCCTCGTGGCTTGACTCTGTAGCAACTGGCACCCCCTTCGCTAAAATGAAAAGCCGGGCAGCAGACGAGATTCATGAATCACTCCAATGATTCACAATTATCTCTATCCCACTGCGAGATTGAAGAGTGGAAACGGCTACGCGACGGGAGGAGGCCTGGAGACGATTAAGGTATGAACAAGACGCTGAGAAGAGGGGGTTCCCCTAGTTGGGTGATCAATTCTATGATAGACACCCTGTAGGGTAAGACTGTGTCCAGCTGCAGAATTGTTTTGAACGTTACCGACAACGAGAGGGATCTTGTTATAACCCGCTTCGGCTTTTCCCTCAACCTTTGCATTCTCTTCTGCATCATGGGTTGAGGCTTGGTCTTCCAAGTAGGGAATGTCTGTAATATAAGGCAGAACGAAGAATGCCATCACGAGAGCAAGAATATTGCACCATGACCGACAATCACTGTGACGCTGTGATCGCTGATGCTTCACCGAGTGTTACTCTCCGAGCGATGAAAAAGACAGGCTAGTCAGTTCCTCTCACCAGCAGGAACCACGGACATTTTTGAGTATTCTCACCGGAACGTATACTAGCATGCGACTGTTGCCCGCTGCAATACTTGGAATGCCTGCATGCGGGGTGGCAAAAATTATTCACTTTGGAGAATAATTATCTGGTAGCCTGCAGGCCATCGCCCCGGCATTGAAGATTTAGCTGAATGACTGGCATTTAGTCATGAAGGACGAGGGCGAGAAGAACGAGAAGTAGTGAGAAGTTCCATAGAACGAGTTGAATTTCGACATTCCAGAAAATGTGAATACCTTGACCTCTGTATCGATTTTAATCATTTGGGTGCTCAACGTTGTGCTTGATTCCGGAGGGCATTTCGCGTTCAAGCTTGCCGCGATCGAGTCTGACGCTGATGCATCTTTTCTCGTTCACTGGCGGCATATGCTGGCCCGCCCTTGGCTATGGTTGGGCGTATGTTGTTTTATTGGAGAATTTGTTGCCTGGTTGGCTTTTTTGTCCCTGGTTCCCCTTGCCCAAGGGGTGCTCCTTGGCATGATTAGTATTGTCATTGTCATGGTGGGAGGCCGAGTCATGTTTGGTGAGCGTTTCACACGACTCCGGGTAATCGGCATGGCACTGATTATTGCAGGTGTCGCGATCGTGGGAATCGGCTAAATGTCAAGCAAGACGTTCTATGTCTTTGGGTTTATTGCACTGATCGCATTCGATACGTTTTCTCAAATCTGTTTCAAGATGGCAGCAGTCCAGGCTGAGCCGTTTCTGGTTGAGGTTGAATGGTTGATTCGCGTTCTCCAAACAGCCTGGGTGTATGGCGCCATCATCGGCTACCTTGGAGCGTTTATTATTTGGATGACTCTGCTTCGGCATGCCCCTGTCGGACCGGCCTTTGCCGCATCGCATCTCGAAGTGGTTGGGGTGATGGTCATTTCTGCTCCACTCTTTGGAGAAGCTCTCAGCATTTCTCAGATACTCGGAGGAATGTTAGTTGTGGCCGGCGTGGTCTGCTTGGCACAAGATGAAACCCAGTCCAATGTTCACCCCTGAGTCGGTTGCTGAGATACCGCCGACAGCGGGCTTACCTTTATATCTCAGGGATCTATTTCCTTCCTGGTCGGAAAACTTTTCCACACAACTCGCCAAGTTTATCGGAGTGTCCACCGTGGGCGTTGAGTGTTCGGGAACGGCAAGTCTCATTGTCATTCTTGAGACGTTAAGCCGACTCTCGACACGAAAAACCGTTATCGTTCCCGCCTATACCTGTCCACTGGTGGTATTCGCGATCGTCAAGAGTCGTTTGCAATTACGAGTGTGCGATACCTGTCCCGATAGCTTCGAACTCGATCTCGATCAATTGGCGAAACTGTGCGATCGCGACACGCTGGCCATTATTCCCGCCCATCTCGGTGGCCGGGTCGCCGACTTGAATCCAATTCTTGCTGTGGCAAGGCAATGCGGCGCATACGTCATTGAAGACGCTGCGCAGGCGTTGGGTGCCCGTTATCAAGGGAAAAGCGTCGGGTTACTTGGCGATGCAGGGTTTTTTAGTCTCGCAGCCGGCAAAGGTCTGAGTATCTTTGAAGGGGGCGGGTGGATTGCTGCGGATGCTGAGTTGCGAGCGGAGCTGGGACGAACCAGTCAGCAGATTATTCCTGCTCGTCTTGGGCGGGAGGCCTTACGTTGTCTACAATTGGTAGGTTATGCCGCAGCCTATCGTCCGCACGCGCTGCATTACATTTATGGGAACTCATTGCGGCGAGCCCTTCGTCGAAGTGATCCCATCGCAGCAGCCGGGGATTATTTTTCTTCAAACATTCCATTGCACCGGGTAAGCGCATGGCGACGGTCTGTCGGTAGTCGGGCCCTCTTGCGCCTACCAGATTTTCAGCGTGACCTTGCGCGTCAGGCCGCCATGCGTCTACCTGAACTCACAAGAATTCCCGGGATCAAGGTGCTGACTGATCCTCCCGGAGCCACGGGAACGTGGCCTATGTTTATGGCCCAACTGCCCAACGAGAAACTATGCAACCAGGTACTTGAGGAGTTATGGGGAGCTGGTCTTGGTGTGGCGCGCATGTTCGCCTATGCCGTACCGGACTATGAATATCTGCGTACGTGGGTCGGGGAGCAGTCGGTTCCGAATGCCAAAAGGTTTGCTGCCTGCTCCATCACAATCTCGAATAGCCTCTGGTTGGACGAAGCGAGCTTCGAGCGAATCGTTGCCATTTTGTCCCGGCACTGCCGCTCAGAGTCATGACCCTCCGACAGCCGTTAGCCAATTGAGTAGTTGGCGATTGACTGCGATCTGTTGCGTCTTCCACTCGACGAGCGTCTCAGCAGGAATAAACGGTTGCCGATCCAAGGCGCTGAGCCAACGTTTCCATGATGTGTGATACTGATGAACGGACACTTCTCCGGTGATATCGCTACCGATCAGTCTTCCCTTGCATAGTTCTATCAGTTGCCGAACGTGATCCAAATTGAAGCAGCCTTGATCCCAATTTGTTCGGACAACGTCGATCGCAAACACATCTTTGTCGATTGAAAGATAGACAGCGCCAGGAATATGTGTCTTGCGTTCAGCAATAAATTGGTCGATGAGCGTCTGCGCACTGCTGAAAGATCCGATCCGTTTGGCAAGTCCAAAAGAGTTGACCCAATGCGTGTTCACACCTGTGGTCCAGTAACGAATCTTTCCCCGAAAAATCGGCAACAAATGATTTTCCCAGGCATGCCGATAGCTGACATCGGCAGACGTGATTCCAAGGACGTGAACACAACGGATCTGCGGCAGTTTGGCTACATGGAAGACCCAGGACCCGCAATGGATACCGAAAGGGAAACGCATGTTGTCCGGGTGGTTATCAAGTACGACGACATCGAACGGCTCATGGTGGCGGATGCGATCGAGTAGAAGATGGCTGATGTGGTGAAAGTCGCCGCTACCCATGCAGACAGGTCCATGCCTATCCGGCAGTTGCGCATTAAGAACACTTCGAAATCGCTTCCAGGTCGACCACGAGCACCCAAAGCGAATCGCTTCCTGCCAATCAGAAAGTTCGATCGTGTGTGTGCCTTCCAGCCCCTGCAGCGAGCCGTCGATATCAAGCGTAATGGGTTGGTTCACCGCTGATGCTCCTCAAACCACGCCTTGTCATGCTCGAAGTGACTCGAAAATCTGCTTAACGTGTATCGAAGCAAGGGGTTGCGAACATAAATGGCATGCTGAGTAAAAGTGAATTTTGCGCCTAGGTGCGCCTTGATCTCGGGATCCGTCCATCCGGCAATATAGTGAGTTAGTTTTCGAGACAGCGCAAACGCGAGGTTCTCCATCCAACTGATGAAATACAGATTGTAGGTGCGTGCCGCGGGGTACCGAAAACCGACGTACTTGTCGATCAGCATGCCATTGTGGACGAAGCATAAATTGAAACCGATCAATGTGTCTGCCGAGTAATACAGAAAGAGGTGGCCATCCAGGGACTGATCCTTAAACACGGCGGCAAAGAATTCGGCGGTCAGTTTGTCGAAGTGAATGTCGCTTTGCCTGTAGACGTTGAGATAGAGGTCGTACAGTTCATTGAGAAACGCTGTGTGATGCAGGCGTTCGCAGCCCGTATGAATTATCTCAATCCGCACATCCGCGCGTATTCGCATTTTTCGTCGAAGATCTTTGCGTCGCGCATATGAAAGGCGGGACAGATACTCATCCTGACTTTCGAAGTCGATGGAGAGATAGGCCAGTGCTTGACCGGCGATCAGAATGAAGCCCGCCTGCTTGCAGGCTTCTGTCAATTCCGCTGCAGCGGCTTGCTCGGTTGCGGTGAGGAGCGGTGACTGATCGGGAATATCTTTAAGAATGAGCAACCGAGAGGAACGTTGCCAGGTTGTCAGCATGGATTCCACCAATGCGGCGCCATTGATCCCAGACGGTATCGGCACATATTCAGTGACTGTCGTTCCCCAGAATAGCGTGTGCCAAGTCAGAACGCGTCGTATCAAACTCGCGGCAGGCAATGTATCGACGAGTCGGAGAGTCTTCTCATCCGCAGTGGTCAGCAAGTCGAATGTCGCCCGAAAACCAGGCTGCCCAATAGCTGAGACAACGGCCTCGAAGCCCTCAGGGGGGTGACGCAGAAAATGCTCGATGAGGCCGAGGGGTTCAAGGCTATTGTCGAACCTCGTCGGAAGGAAGATTTGTTTTTGCGGCATTTCTAGGTATGGAAATGACACCGTCGCATGGCTCAAACAAAATGGGCTGAAGTATCTACGAGTGGTTGATGGCGGGACGATACCAAGATTTGAACCGATGTAACAAGGCGGTAGGTCCGCCACTGTAGAAACGCCGGTCGCACTCTTTCGGTCACCAGTAAAAGCCGTTCGTAGAGAACAATCAGTCGACCCGCGCTGGTTGCTCGGAATATCCTGGACGAATGTTGCGGAGCCTCGTCGAAATCTCAGGCTGGCTTGTACGCTCTTTGTCTCCAGGAGGCAATTGAAGCGGCGTTTTTGGCGAGGCATCGAGCATAGTGGGAACAGCAAGATGGGGTTGACACGCACGATATGCAGGGCAGCCGATTTTGCAGATTCATCGAGTCGTGCCGCCTCGCCGCTCTGCCCCTCACGCGTTCCCCGTTACTCTTTTGAGGCCGCCACGATGATGAAGCGCATCGTGCCCATCAGACTCATCTCGTTGATCTGTTCGCCCACATGGATTTCCACTTTGTATCGGCCGGGTTTCCATGCGCCCTGTGGAGGGGAGAGCGAGAGGTAACCGCTGTCGTCTTCCAGCGCAATGTGCATAGCATCTTGCGCGACCATCACGGTGGGATCCAGGCCGGCTACCGCTTCCGGGAAGCAGCGTCCGAACACCTGGAACCCCTGATAATGCTGATGGAGATGGAACACAATGAAGACTGCCGGGGTGTCGGGACGGAACCGGTCGGTCGGTTTCACCGGCACAATCTCATGCGTACGTTGAAAACCCAGTTCCTCGTCGAATCCTTCCGCTGTCGTAATGGTGCGGAACAGGCCTTGCGGCGGGGCATCGAAGTCGTAGGGGGTGACGTCTTGGGAGCGGTTCTGAAAATCAGAGATGGAAGGGTTCTTGATGATCGGCAACTCTGCTGCCAGGAGTGCCGGCAGTGCCGACAGGGCAATGCCAATGACCGCTGCGATTGCGCCTCGTCCCGCCCATCTCGCGAGTCTCACCATAAGTGCTTTGGTACACCGACTGGCAGGGGCTGTCAAGGTCACGAATCCACGGTGAGAGGCCAGGGGCCAGGGGCGAGAGGTACTGAAGAGCTGGTTGTGGCTGTTTCCCACCATCTGCTAGAATTCTCCGTCCTTGAAGCTGGAAGCGAGAAAGGGCAGGACACAGGAGACAAGTACGACACGTGAGACTCAGGGAGCGGACGAGTCTCGCCTCGCGAACGCGTTGGCTTCGAACAGGATGATGTAATGTTGCAGGACGCAGACGCACTCCCCCAGCTCATCGGCGACTATAAGCCGGTCGATCGGTGGCAAGTCCACGTCAATACCCTCTTCTACCGGTTCCGGGGCGATCAGATCCGCAGCTTCTACCAAACGTTTGCCTCAGCCGACTATCGGCTCGCCCATGCGCTCGCGGCGGATTACTACGCTCGCGTCGTACGACGCGAGAAGGCACGAGGCCAGGGGCCTGAGGCGAGAGGTAAACGCGAAGATTCTCCGACCCCTCGCCCCTCGCCTCTCGCCCCTAGCCTGGTTATTCACGAGTGGGGCCCTGGCAACGGCAATCTCGCCGCCTGCTTCTTGAGCCATCTCAAGGTCCTCGATACGGATGGCGTGATTTATCCCCGCATTCGATATGTGTTGGTCGATTGGGAGCAAGCGGTGCTTGATGCAGCTCTGGTTCACCCGGAACTCTCGTCCCACCGAGACCGGGTCGAGACGCATCGAGGAACCGTGGATCGGCTCGACGGTGTGGCGGATGGCAGTGTGGATCGCATCATATGTAACGAACTGTGGAACGATCTCCCGGCGAAATTGATGTCACGTCAGGCGAACGACATTGAGGAAGAGTTCACTCGACCGAACGTGAGCGAAGCCTTGCATGGGAAAATTTCTGACTGGGCGGCCTTTGTCCGATCGTTCGACGCCATGAATATGGAGGTGCTCAAGGGCTTTCCCCCGTTCCTCGACGATTTGGTGTGGGAGCGTGAATATCGGACGGTCGAATGGAAAGAGGTGCCCTACCGGAAAACAATCACGGAGTTTCTCAAGCGTATCGATGAACACGTAGTGGTTCCCGTCAATCTTGGAGCCTATGCCACAATAAAGGAAGCCAAGCGCCTGTTGGCTCCCGAGGCGATCGGATTCAGCAGTTTCGATGCGGGCACCGCGGATATGCATGTGCTGAACGATCCGGAGAAGCCCTGCTATGGCCAATTTGGCGGGCAACAGAGTTTTATGGTCAACGTGGCGTTAGTCGAAGCAGTCGCCAAGCAGTTGGAGGCCGGTACGATGACAATAGAAAGCCAGCGTGAATTCGTGGGGCGGAGCTTGGGAACCAACGTCTTGACTCTCATGGATCTCATCGCCACCCATCCGTCCGCCGGTACGAGAATGTTGCCGTGGGAACAGGACCGCTTGATGCTCAAGACCCTCCGCGCATTGAACGAGACCTATCGGAGCCCCTATACGCGCCATCTGGACTTCCCTATTCCATTGGAGATGCCGCCTGAGGAGCGTGACGCGCTTCAGGCCCTTGTGCGCTCGCTTACGCCGACAGGCATTCCGGACACCGTTGCCTATCTCACAGAAGAAGAGTTGGCGCTGGCTTCGAAGGATCTTGAAGACATTGGCTACGACCCTCAGTCGTTCATGATTGCCTTGACTGCACCACCGAGCCCTGTTGATTACTTTCACGCCTTTGTCCGACCTCGCTGATTCTCCCGCAGGATACTGAAAAAATCTACCAATGTAAGAAGACCGTTATTTGGTTTGTTTGGTCTGTCTCGTTTGTTTGGTTGAACAAGACCAACTAGATCAACTAAACAAACCAGATAAACCAGAGAGACCGGGTTTGTCCCGGACGTGCCGACTAGTGAAACCCGGTATATCCCAGCGTTTTCACGTGCTTTGCGAGCGCCGAACATCTCGATTTGTAGAATTTCTGCTTGACTCAGTTCTTGTTCTTCTATAGCCTTTACAGTCTTCCCCTCGCATGAGGAAAGCCCCCACCGTTCGAGTGGTTCAATGTTGCAGGGCGAGTGGGTTTGGCTGGGACAAGAAGAGAAAGCGAGTGCATGATGTTTGGATCGTTTGGATGGATGGAGTTGACGCTGATTCTGGTCATTGTCTTGATCATTTTCGGCGCCGGTAAGATTCCGCAGTTAGGTGAAGGGCTCGGGAAGGCCATTAAAGGATTCAAGAAGAGTGTCAACGAGGCCGATGCCATCGACGTGACGCCTCCTCCGTCCGATGCGTCTGGAGCACCGCCGTCACAGATCGCGCAAACGCAGACCGCCCCGCCACCCACGGATCCAGTTCAATCAGAGAAGCAGGTCAAGCAAGGTTGAAAGGAGGACGTAAGGGGTGAGGGGTAAGGAGTCAGGTGAATCGGTCATTCGCTTCACGCCTGACGTTTCACGTTTCACGGACTTACAAGATGTTTGGATTGGGCGCCGGCGAAATTCTCATTATTTTGGTGATTGCCTTCTTGCTGTTTGGCCCCAAGCAGCTGCCTGAGGTTGTTCGCCAGGTCGGGAAAGCGATCAAGGGGGTCAAGGACACGGCGGAAGACTTGCGGAAGTCGGTGGAGCCGGAACTCAACATGATCCAGCAGGAAGTGAAGATGGTCGAGCAGGATTTTCAGGCCTCGATCAAAGATGCGGAAGAGCAGATCAATGCCGTCACATCGCCGGCAGAGAAACCGGATGATCCAAAGGGATTATCGAACTAGGCGTGAAGGTTCGGCAAGTCAAACAGTGTAGGCCCATTCCCCGTAGAACGCATGCAATTTGAAGTGTACGGAGATCATCGCTTCGGCCGGGATCTTCACGTCGGTCTGAGAACGCCGCTGGTCACGCGTAGTGTTGACCGTCAGCCCCGCCCATGTCGTGGCCACTAGGATTAGTTGCCCCACCGCTTCATGACTCACCAACGGACGCACGCTCCAATTGATAGTGATAGGCGAGAAGAGCCGGTGCGCGATCCTATTCCATGCGCTCATCTCGTGAGGCAGAGCACATACGGTATGAGAATCGTCAGACGGAGCGCGTGGGCCGGTCTGTTCGCATGGTTTAGCGTGGCCGTGATGGCAGGAGGGATGTCATTCGTGACGGTCCCAGCGCACGCGGCGTATGAATTGCCCGCGGGCGAACGAATCACCCACGCCGCGGTCGTGGCTCGAGCGATTCCAGACAAAGAAGCGTACGAACTCTACGATCCGAAGATCGGGAAGAACTTCGACATCAACAAGTTCTGGATGCGTGCCGATCTTCGCGTGCGGTATGAAGTGCGGAACGGGACCTGCTTCGGTAGCGCCATGGCCACGACCGCTGCAGCGCCTTTGGGCACTGGCGCCTGCAACACGCCAAACAGCGGCACAACTCCGAATGGAACAGCGGGCAAGGCGAATGAATCCTTCGCCCTACAGAAAGCGCGTTTGGGTTTCGGCTATGACCTCTCACCGGACGTCAATTTCTACTTAGAACTCATCGCTTCATCCGTGTGGGGCGCCAACGGGTCCCAGGGTACACCGATTATAGACAATCAGAGGACCAATAACGGCTCGACGTCGAATGGCTTCGGGAACGGCGGCGTCTTGGGCGTCCGGGCTGGCTATATGTTGCTCCGGAACTTCGCCGGGATACAAGACCTGAGCGTGAAGGCCGGTCGGCAATATGTCGTGTTCGGCAGCCAATCTCTATTCGGCGCCTTCGACTGGTCCAACACAGGATTTTCTTTTGACGGTGTGATGTTGCAATACAGCACCAAGGCCTGGGATAGCTATGTGGGTTGGTTCCGCACCTCTGAGTCCGATCTCGGGCAAGGATCGCCGCTCGGCGCGCTCAGTACGAACCTTCCCGTTGCTGGTAGCAGCAACCCCACACTGAATAACGGCAGCGGGAACACCGATTCCGACGTGTTCCTCTTCTACAACCAGATCAAGTCGGTGCCGGGATTCGTGATCGAACCCTACTATATCCTCTATTCCAACCGATACAACTCGGGGGACAATCGGAGCCAGGGTCTGGGCACGCCGAAGCACTCGAATCAGACTCGTCACATGGTCGGAAACCGAATCGAGCTGCGCAAAGGCAACGTTGACGGATGGAACGAGACGATCTACCAGTTCGGTCAAATGGGCGACGACGGTGGGCCCAGCGCAGGCTATGGAAATCAAAAGCATCTCCACATCAATGCCTGGGCGACCAGAAGCTGGATCGGCTACACACATTACGAGTGGGACTGGAAGCCTCGGTTGGCGTTCAACTTCGACTATGCCTCTGGCGATGGCCGGGCAAACTGCGCGATCGGTGGGAACACCGATTGTAAGACGGCCAACACGTTTGAGAACTTGTGGGGGACCAACCATATCCACATGGGCTACATGGATACCATCGGCTGGAAGAACATGATGAAACCCTCGATCAACTTCCAATTCCGCCCAACCAAGGATGACCACATTGAAATTTGGGCCACCAGTTTGAACCTGGCCAATACGAAGGATAATTGGTATCGCGCCACACAGGGCGTCTATGTCTTTTCAAAAACGAACAACACCAAGCGGCATATCGGCAACGAGTTGGATATCGTATGGACGCACATGTTCATGGATGGCAAGGTGTCCTTCCAGGCGGCCTATGCGTACCTCTTCGCCGGCGGGTATATCGCGGAGAACCTGGGCACCAGCGCCGATCAGAGCTGGGCGTATGCTCAGCTCTGGGTGAACTTCTAGCAGGACGCTGAAAAAGTCCGCCAGCGGCATTCTCACTTCGCTCAGAGACTCAACGTACCGAAGCGTACGCCTCGCTTCTTCGCTCGCTGCGGTCTTGCTGGACAGCCTTTTTGAGCGTCCTGCGTTGAGTCCGCCCGGCCCATCACCTATCTCGTGTTCAAAATCCTAGCTCAAATACCGTGCTAGCACACCTCGATTTATTAAGCTCTTCGGCGTATCCTTTCCGCTGGTTCAAAAACAAATGATTCGGAAGGGGGCTGCCACGCGTTGTCTTCCTAATGGCAGCCTGCTATCAGTAAGCCTCCGCCAGTTCAATTGGTAAGACCATGAATACCGAACGCGTTTCTTCATCGGTATCTTCCATCCTCATTGTGGACGACGATCCAGATATCTGCCTGGCTCTTGAGGACCAACTTAGATTTCAAGGGTATACGGTGCGCAGCGTGATGACGGGAAGGGCGGCACTGCACGAAGCCGAACAGGGCTCGTATGAGGCGGTGATCTTGGATCTGGGGTTGCCGGATCTGAGCGGGTTCGCAGTCCTTCGGGGATTGGAAGAACTGGACCCCCTCCTCCCAGTCATTATCCTCACCGCATCCATACAAGATAGTCACACGGTGGAAGCCCTCCGCCGAGGCGCCTTTGCCTACATCACGAAACCCTACAGCCAGGATGAGCTGAGAATCGTCCTCCGTCGGGCCATTGATGCACGGAAGTTAGTGCTCAAGATGGGCCGTGTCGAGCAAACCTTGAGTGAGAGAGAGACGCAATTTCGCCATGTTGTTCACACGGCACCGGACGGGATTGTGCTGGCTGATGGCGACGGCAAGATCGTCTCATGGAATACCGCTGCCGAACGGCTCTTTGGCTATGCAGAAGGAGAGATTCTGGGCCAGCCGCTGGCCACGATCATGCCAACGCGGTACCGAGAGGACCACCGGCGTGGGCTTGAGTGCGTCAAGGCCACTGGCGTCTCACCCCTGACTGGAAGAACGATTGAGCTTCAGGGCTTAAGAAAAGACGGGAGCGAATTTCCCATTGAACTGTCGGTCAGCATCAGGGGGGCCGGCGGACAGATGTATAGCTGCGGTATTATTCGCGACATCACTCTGCGAAAGGCGACTGAGGCGACGCTGCAGCAACAGCAGATTGAGCAACAGGTCCTCTTGGACCTCATTCCTGCCATGGTCTGGTACAAGGATTCGCAGAATCGCATTCTGCGGGCCAACCGACGTGCAGCAGCATCCATCAACAAGTCGGTGGCGGAGGTCGAAGGCCGATCCGCCTATGACCTCTACCCCGAGGAAGCGGAGCAGTATCATCAGGATGATCTGGCCGTCATGGCCTCCGGCGAGCCGAAACTAGGGATTGTGGAACGCTACGAAATAGCACCGGGTCAAAAGCGCTGGGTGCAGACGGACAAGGTGCCCTACCGAGATGCCCAGGGGAACATGATCGGAGTCCTGGTGTTTGCTCAAGATATTACTGAACATAGGCAAGCGGAAGTGGCTCTACGGGAAAGCGAACAGCAATACCGACTCTTGATGGAAGAGGCTTCGGACGGCATCGCTGTGTTGGATCTGGACGGATATTATCGGATGGCAAATGCGAAGGTCTGCGCCATGTTTGGGTACAGCAAAGAGGAATTGCTCCAACTTCATATGACGGATACCTATATCCCAGCAGAAAAAGACGATGCGCAGCAACGCCTGGAGCAACTTCAGAAAGGTAAGACCCTGCGCTTTACACGCTGGCTACAGCGAAAAGATGGGACGGTCATTTCGGTCGAATTCAGTGCATCGAAGCTGTCCGACAATCACATTCTGGCTATTGTACGAGACCTCACTCGGCAGAATGTGGAGCAATAGCAGGGTCACAATCAGCTGTTCATGAGCCCGAGTGAGGAGGTCGAGAGATGCCTAACGGTCCACGAGACGGCAAGAAAGAGAACCGGCAGCGCCCCCGCGTGTCTGTCCAATTTCGAAGCCACTTCTCATCGAAGGATCGGATGGTGGCCGGTGACGGCGAGTTGAAGGACTTGTCGCCTGGAGGGTGTCGCATCGCAAGTGCTGTTGCGGCCCCAGTCGGAGCCGAGCTGGAGTGCTGTATCTTTCCTGGTGATGAAGGCAACCCATTCACTATCGATACTGCAACGGTTTGCTGGGCTCGGGACCAAGAGTTCGGCCTCGCGTTTACCCAGGTGCGTCCCGGTGTGAAGCAGCAGTTAGTTCAGCTATGCCATAGACGCGTACCTCTGAGCTAGGAGATGTCCGGAGTCTCCCGCAGCTGGTCTTCGTTCCTAAATTAGTTGATGGTCCTGACAGGTGTTCCGGTAGAAGTATCCTCACATTGCTTTTTCGCTCGCTGTGGCCTTGCCGGACGGACTTTTGAGCATCCTGCGTAGAGTCGCCCGGCCCATCGCCTATCTAGCATTCAAAATCCTAGCTCAAATCCCTCGCTAGTGTAGTGAGTCTCAAATAACTTGACTTATATATGCGATATCACCTAAACCTGAGGGGCATGAGAACCGCAGCCCCTATTCTATTGTCTCCCG